>CAZNMS010000501.1:0-6432 GCA_964573505.1 uncultured Planctomycetaceae bacterium
ACTTCCGCAGATGACGTTGAACTCTATTCGGGCTCGGTCATCGCACTGACGGGCAATGTCGATGAGATCGCGACGGACGAGTTCCTCTTTGATCTCGACGGCTACCTCATGGAACGTTTCAGCGGCGGCGATGACTTCGCATTGGCTGACGACATCGTCGAGTTCTATGTCGTTGATGCTGCAAGCCTCGCTGACACAAATGCTGACGGCTCGATCACAACAACCGATTACCTCAATGCCGCTAACGACTACGGCCTCACGGGGTACGACAGCGCCTACGATTTCTTAGTGGTCCGCAATACGGACGGCTTTGAAGTCGTCGAGATCCCGTACTCGATTAGCGAAGCTGACTCGCCTTCAAACGGCACTGGCTCAAGTTCATTCGATGCGCAACTCGATCTCGGCGACGTTTCGCAGGACTCGCTCAGCACCGGCTCATTCGCTGACGCATTCAACGACGGCGCATCCGACGACAGCCAATTCGCATTCAGTGACCGCGACGTGATCAGCGATGAATTGCTGACGGACTCTCTCGGAGGTACGGCAAGCGGCGATGCACTGCTGCCCGACGTCACAACGGATCTCGCCTCCTTCAGCACCGTGACGAGTTCGCTCGACGGCGCAGCGCCGACATCGCTTGAGCAACAGATCGCAGAAGCGTTCGGCACCGTCGGCAGCTTGAGCGACAGCTTCTTAACTCGCCGCGCGACAACGAGCCTCTCGGAGTTGCAGCAACTCGCCGTTGCCGGAAACGCGAATCAATCGCCCGAACTGGCCGCACTCATCGCATCTCTCGTTCGCGAACAACGCGGAGAGACGACCTCAATTGGAGCACTCGATCATTCCGGTCGAGACCGACAAAGCCGCTCTCTTTCAGAGCCTTCAGACGACCTCTTCGCATCATCGACGACCGCAAGAACGTCCGCTCCGAGCATCGTCGATCGCCATACGACTGCTCACTCAGAAAGCACGCTCGAGTTCCGAGCAATGAACGACTCCGGCACCGCGCAACTGCCGGCAAAGCTCAGCGACCTTGAAGTCGCCTTTGCGAACGGAGCGAACCGCATGCTCTCGCAACTCGACGGCAACGCTGCGTCAGAGAACGCTCGCGACGGCTCGACTTGCTCGTACTCTCAAATGGCTTCGGCAACCGGAGTACTTTTGATTGCAGGCGCCGGCAGCGTGCAAATTAGCCGCCGCAACGGATGGTGGCTGCTCTGGCGCGCAATCCGCCGAACCATTCTGTCGGCACTCCGATTGGCATAAGCCGCACGCAATTGGAAAGAACAGCGGCGGCGCCGAGCCTTTTAACGGCAAGCCGAAGGCGTAACGGCCGCGCGGACTTTTAGAGACGTCGCGCCGGCAGCCTCTCTGTCGAGTTCGATGGTATCCTGCACGATCAGCGCGACAGCCAATCCTCGAATGCGACGCACCGTCGCATCGCGATGCGGACGCAAAATTTTGGCAGGTGTCACATTCTCATTGTCGAAGAGTCGATAGGCCGCTTGAGTCTCGGCCCCAGTCTCGCAATTGGCGTTGATGCTGGTTTGCATATCTTTGGCGAGTGCTGCGATCAGCAACTCACTTCGCTTATTCAACCACTCATCCCCGAGATCGATGCCATCACACTCTCGAACAATCGCTTCGCACATGCAGGCGTTCCTTGCCGAAATGACAGCGTCTGTCCGCACCCGACACATCATCTTCAACCTCTGCCGGAGCGCGTTTATGTGCGGCCGATTCAATTTGCATGCGTCACCTCAGCAACTGATTGAAGTGTTTGAATTGCTGCGCGATCCGCCGCCGTCTCCGCGACTCTTCAACATTGCTCCGACGTTGCCGATCGTCGTCGTTCGACAGAGTGACGAAGGACGCATTGCCGAACTGATGAAGTGGGGCCTCATTCCTTCATGGGCGAAAGATCCGTCGATTGCAGCCAGTCTGATCAATGCGCGGTCCGAGACAGCGAGCACAAAGCCGGCGTTTCGCGCGGCGTTCAAGCGGCGACGCTGCTTGCTGCCGACGACCGGCTTCTATGAATGGGACCGCAGCAACCCGAAAGACAAACGACCGTTCCTCTTTCAGCGCGCCGATCTGCAACCCTTCGGTATGGCCGGCTTATGGGAATGCTGGCAAAGCCCCGACGGCAGCGAAGTGCAGACGTGCTCGGTGCTGACGACAGAGGCGAACTCAGTCGTCAGAGCGATTCACGATCGCATGCCGGTCATACTGCCGCCCGAGCACGTCGCTGCATGGCTCGAACCATCGTGCGAAGACATCGACTTCTTGCAGACGCTGATGCAACCGCTTGCCGCCGATCTGATGACCTCAGAAGAAGTCAGTTCGACGATTAACAACGCTCGCGGTGATCTCGATCCAAGAGGACTGGTCAAGAAGCGCCGCACGCTGTTTGATTGATGTCGATAGGACGAATACGACGCAGAGGACCGATCGGACATCATTCCGTTAAGCAGTCGACCGATTCGCCGCATCGCTCTCCGCTCTTCTCGCAAGGCCCGTCATGGCAGAACAACTCTTCGCTCGACTTCAGATGCTGCGGCAGCGCGTGCGGACGTTGTTATGGATGCACGGGGCTTATTGGCTCAGCAGCACGTTCCTCGCAGCGACATTGATCTGCGGCATGCTCGATTGGTTGCTGCGGATCGAAGACACCGGCCTCCGCTGCATGATGACGCTGACGGTCGTCGGACTGACGGGCTTCGTCGGTTGGCGCTTTCTCGTCGTGCCGTTGCTCACTCGCTTAAGCGATCTCGATCTCGCGCTGCGTATCGAGCGGCGCTATCCCGACTTGAAAGACTCGCTTGCCAGTGCCGTGCAGTTCTTGCAGTCCGGACAAAGTGATCTCGTCGGTTCGGTCGAGATGCAGCAAGCAACGATCTCGCAAGCACTCGACCGACTGCGGCGGGTGTCGCCGGAGAGCATGATCGAACTCAAGCCCGTGCGGTGCGCCGGGATATGTGCCGGAAGCACGGCAGCGGTCTTCGTCATGCTCGTCAGCCTCAATTGGCCGACGGCCGCGCTCGCGTTTCAGCGACTCGCTTTGCCCTTCAAAAATCTTCCGTGGCCGAGGCAGTACGAATTGCGGTTCGTCACCG
Source organism: uncultured Planctomycetaceae bacterium (assembly GCA_964573505.1). Classification (GTDB taxonomy): domain Bacteria; phylum Planctomycetota; class Planctomycetia; order Planctomycetales; family Planctomycetaceae; genus AM-0621. Next base: position 3,117 of record CAZNMS010000501.1, read on the forward strand.
AGAAACTCGAAGCACTGAAGGGTGACGAGAACAATTCAATGGTCGTCGCGCAGGGCGAGACGGTGCCGCTTTATGTCGAGAACACGCGCGGCCAATTGCCGAAGAACTTGACGCTCGAAGTGCGAGTGCCCGGGCATGAGCCGAAACTCGAAAGCATGCAGCAGCGCGCCTTATGGGATCCGAAAGGCAAGCAGCGCGAGATCGGCACGGCATCACTGACGATCACGCGCGGACCGATTCGCATTCGAGCATTCGGCGGCGACGGCGCGACTGAGACGTTCGAATTGGAAGTCGTCGAGCCGCCGCGCGTGCAGTCGCTGTTTGTAAGAATTATTCCCCCGAGCTACAGCGGACTGCCCGAGCGTCAGCAGTCAGAGAATGTCGGGCACGTTGAAGCTCTCGTCGGCTCGCAAGTGAAGATCGAGGCGCGGAGTAGCAAGCGACTGAAGTCCGCCGCACTGCAACTCAAAGACGGCGAGTCGCTCGATCTTGTCGGTTCGGAAGATGCTCGCGGAGTCAGCGGCGAATTCACGCTCTCGAAGGCGGGCTCTTCAAGTTGGTGGCTGACGCTGCAAGACGAGATCGGCTTCGACAACATCGATGCACCGCGCTACGACCTGCGCGGGCTTGCCGATCTTGCTCCCGAAGTCCGCATCGAGAAACCGGTCAGCGATCAGTTCGTGACGGCGAACGCGAAGATCCCGTTCAACGTTTCGATCCGCGACGACCTCGCAATCAAAGCAGCGCGACTCACGCTCGCAGTGCCGGTCCGACCCGAAGTTGCGAAAGCCGCCGCGTCTCAAGCAACCGGAGGCAACGTCGAGACATTGACCAAAAAGCCGCAAGCCGATGCACGCGAAGGCGCTGACGCCGATGCTCAACGCGCGGCGGCAATGGCATCGCTCCCGACTCGCACGACGGTGATTGCTCTGCCATTTGACGACGAACGACCGAAGCAATTGCAGCGCGAGCATGAACTCGATCTCGCACCGCTAACGCTCGAACCGGGCATGCGATTGGTCGTGCACGGCGAAGCGACGGACTACTACGACATCGGTAGCGAGCACGTCGGCAAGAGCTTGCCGCGCACGCTCACGATCGTCAGTCCCGAAGCGAAACGATCCGAGTTGCAGGACCGACAGCAAGCGCTCGTGCTCGAACTCGAACGCATTCAGAAGCAGCAATCGAACGCGCGATCGCACATCAAAGAACTGCAACTGCAAGTCGACAACGCGGGCCAATTGCGACCGACCGATCTCGACATGCTGAAGCGGGTCGAGCTTGATCAGAAGCAGATCAACTCGCGTCTCGCGTCCGAATCAGAAGGCGTTGAGAAACAAGCGCGGGCTCTGCAATTGGAGCGAGCTATCAATCAAGTGAGCGATCCGAAGTCCGAGCAACTGCTGCAAGGACTCGCCGAGACGATTGATGATCTTGTCGACAACTCGCTGGCGGCCTTGCAGCGCGAATTGGGCAACGCGCTCCGTTCAAACGCCGATGCTCCGAAGCCGAGCGAAGAGAAGTCGCGCGCACTCGAAACGAAGAAGTCGCTCGATCAAGTGGCGAAGCGACAAGATGAAGTCCTCAAGAACGTCGGCAAAGTGCTCGACCAATTTCAGGACTGGCAGCGCGAGCGGAATCTCGCCGGTGACTTGCGCGAACTCTCCGCCGAGCAGCAGAAGCTGACCGAAGAGTCGAAGCAACTCGGGCAACAGACGATTTCAAAGTCGCTCGACTCACTGACGCCGCAACAGAAGGCCGAGCTTTCGAAGTTGGCCGAACGGCAACAGCAAGTCGCGAATCGCGTCGACAAGTTCTCTGAGAACCTCAAGCAGAAGAACGGAAGCACGTCGAAAGCAAACGGCTCCGAATCGTCTGACGACAAGAACAGCAAGCCGCAGACGACGGTCGAGCCCGACTCCGCCGACAACTCAGACGAGCAACGTCTGCTCGACAACGTGCAGAAGGAACTCGATCAAAACAAAGTCGCGTCGAAGATGCGGCAAGCGGCCGGCAGTCTCAATCGCAATCAGATCTCAGAGGCCGTGAAGCAGCAGGAGCAACTGACGGAGACGCTCCGCAAACTGCAAGACACGCTCGATGAGCGCGACGTCACCGATCAAGAGTCGCTCGTTAAGAAGCTCTCTGAGTCCATTGAGGAACTCGATCAACTCCGACAGCAGCAAGGCGAACTGCTGCGCAAGGTCGATGCAGCCTCAATGATCCCCGATCAAGCTCAGCGCGAAGAGACGCTCGCTCGGCTCAAGAAGGAGCAAGAGCAGCTTCGGCAGAAGACCGAAGACGTGCTGAAAAAATTACAGAAGGTCGATAGCCGCGCCAGTCGGCAAGCCGCTGAGCGCGCGGCCGAGCGGATGCAGAAGGCCGAAGAGCAACTGCAGCAAGGCGACGCTGCTCAAGCGAAAGAAGAACAAACCGAAGCTCTTGATGATCTCGAGCAAGCGCAACGCGAAGCCGCGAAGGACAAGCAGCAAGCCGAACTCGAGCTTGCTCAAGAAGTTCTCGAACGCATCGGCGATCAACTGAAGTCGTTGCGTGATCGGCAGCAGGCAGCCATTGATGAAGGCACGCGATTGCAGGCCGAATTCAATGCCGCTGGCAAGTGGTCGCGAACATTGCTGAAGTCCGCGCGAGTATTGGGGCAAGCTCAGAAGAATCTTGCCGAAGAAACGCGTGCTGTTGCGAAGAGCGTGCAAGTCATCGAAGTCTTAGAGCTCGCGCTCGATGGTGCCGCGCGGTTGATGGAGCAAGCTGCCGAGCAACTCGAACTGACAACTCCGATTGCCGACGACGCAACGCTCGCAAAGCTCAAACGCTCGAAGCAGCGATTCGACGACTTGCTCGCAGCACTCGATCAAAAGCAGAACGAAAAGCCGCAAGGCAACGCTCAACCGCAGGGCGGAGAAGAGGGCGAGCAAGCCGGAGGACCGCCGAGCGAGAACATTCCGATCATCGCTCAGTTGCAAGTCATTCGTGCTCTGCAGTCAGACCTCATCGCACGAGTCGCTGAACTCGAATTGGCCCGACCGAAAGACGGTGAGTTCAACGACTCTCAAGTGAAAGAACTCGACGCCATTGCCGACGAGCAGAGTCGACTCGCGGATCTCGTGCGCGAACTGACCGAGTTCTTCGGCGACGCGCCGCTGCCGGTCGACGAGAGCGAGAAGCGACCGCAAGACGAAAGCGCGTCGCGCGGCCCGTCGCAGCGAGCAAAGCAGATTGTCGGTGCGTCCGCACGATTCATTCTGAGGAACACATCCGTTTTGGGGTACGACGGACTTGCAGTCCGTCGCTTCTC
>CAZNMS010000502.1:0-6393 GCA_964573505.1 uncultured Planctomycetaceae bacterium
AGGAGACAACTTCAAGTTGCTCGACTCCGAGTTCACGCGGTTCTACGAGAAGTTGAAGTAACGCGCATTACATCCGACAGCGGATAGATTGTGTGTCTGCAAACGTCATTTTCGGGGGGCACGCCCTGAGTACTCGAAGGGCGTGGGACTCGGTTGCATGAACACGCCCTTCGAGTACTCAGGGGCGTGCCACCCGAATCCTTAAGCGTGAAGACGCTCTATTCCTCCCAGCGAGTCGCATTCTCCATGAGTTGGCTGATCGATAAAACAAAGCCGGGCAGCAGGTCGGTGTAATAAGTCTGCCCCTTGTGCAGCACCTTCGTGCGGTGGCCAGTCGCGGTCTTGATCCATGCGGTGAAGGTGCGTTTGAAACGATCGACGATCCAGTACTCGCGAATGCCGGCCGCGAGGTACTGGTCGCGTTTGACTTCATAGTCGTGCTGCCATTTGCGACGTCCCATCGAAACGAAGTCGATCGCGATCGTCGGCATCTCACCGCGCTTCGGACGACGTCCCAGTCCGCACCAAATCACGCGATCTGCACGACGACGATCGGCAGCCATCGCGATGGTGTGCTCGGGCAATGTGTCATCGAGAAAGTGCCCATTCGGGCTCTCTTGATAGCAACCCAATTCAAAGGCCCAATCGTCATTGAGTTCCCGCTCATGCACATCAGGCAGTGGCGCCACGATGCAGACTCCATTCACGAGTTCATAGCGGTAGTCAGGATCGAAGTCGGCCCGGTCGAACTGACGCGGAGTCATCATCAAGCCATTGACTTCCGGGCCGTAGACGCGAGCCGTCCGAGTCGAGCGAGTAGGTTGCGGCGGTCGTGCGGGTAAAGCGGTCATCAAGAGGTCCTCTGGTTCGCGGCTTTCAACTTTCTGTTGCCTGCAGGCTTATTCGCTCCAAAGCGTTGCATTGGCGATGAGTTCGCCGACCGACAACTCGAAACCGGGGAGCAAGTCGGTCTGATAGGTCTGCCCTTCTCGGAGCGTCTTCTTCCGACGTCCGGTCTCAGTCTTCAGCCATACGGTCAGAGTGCGTTCGAAGCGGTCGACGATCCAGTACTCGCGAATGCCAGCGGCGAGATACTCGTCGCGTTTGATCTCGTAGTCTCGCCGCCAGTTGCGAGTGCCTTGCGACACGAACTCAACGGCGATCGTCGGTAACTCGCCGCGTTTCGGACGACGCCCGAGCCCGCACCAAATCACCCGATCCGCTCGACGTCGATTGGCTCCTGTTTCGATCGTGTGCTCGGACAACGTCGCATCAAGGTGATGACCGTTTGGGCCGTGCCGATAGGCTCGCAGCCAATACTCCAATTCACCGTTTGGATCGCGCTCATTCTCATCTGGTGGTGGCGCCACGATGCAGACTCCGTTTACCAGTTCATATCGGTAGTTGGGATCAAACTCGGCCCGGTCGAACTCGCGCGGAGTCAACTGCCGACCGTTGACTTCAGGGCCGTAAGTGGGCGCTGCACGAGTCGAGCGAGTTTGTCGCGGCGGTCGTGTAAGCAATGTGGTCATTGAGAAGTCCTTAAGAACGCGGCTGGCAAAGTGAGGGCCAGCATAGGCGACCTCACACCAGCGCGGAACCTGTTGTTGAACAAGACTTCGCAGGCGGCTTTTTCAGACTTCAAACCCTTCTTACAGTCCGCCGCCTTTTGGCAGGCAACTGGCTCATCACTTCTCGCTGCAATCTTTTTCGAAGACCGAACATGCCTCGATACGACGCTCAACGGATTGAACCCAAATGGCAAAAACATTGGGACGACAACAAGACCTTTGCGACCGGTCCTTTCGATGCCAGTAAGGACAAGCTGTATGTGCTCGACATGTTCCCATATCCGTCGGGAGCGGGGCTGCATGTCGGACATCCCGAGGGCTATACGGCGACCGACATTGTCTGCCGGTTCAATCGTCTGCGCGGCAAGCAGGTCATGCACCCGATGGGCTGGGACGCCTTCGGTTTGCCCGCTGAGGACTACGCCATCAAGACCGGCACGCATCCGGCCATTACGACCGCGAAGAACATCGAGACGTTTAAGCGGCAGTTGAAATCGCTCGGCTTCAGCTATGACTGGGACCGAGAACTCGCGACGACCGACGAAGACTACTACCGCTGGACTCAGTGGATTTTTCTCAAACTCTTCGACACTTGGTACGACGCCGAATGCGTTTGGACCGGTCCCGATGGCAAGCAGCGCAAAGGTCGAGGCCGACCGATCAGCGAGCTTCCCATTCCGTCCGACGTGCAAGCGAGCGGCACTGAAGCCGTGCGTCGTTATCAAGACTCGCAGCGATTGGCTTATCAGCATTACGCGCCGGTGAATTGGTGCCCGGCCTTAGGCACGGTGCTCGCCAATGAAGAAGTCATCGACGGCAAGAGCGAACGCGGCGGACATCCCGTCGAGCGATTCCCGCTGCGCCAATGGATGCTCCGCATCACGTCCTATGCCGAGCGTTTGATTGATGAACTCGAAGAGCTGACATGGCCCGAGTCGATCAAAGAGATGCAACGCAACTGGATCGGTCGGAGCGCTGGTGCCGAGGTCGACTTTTTTGTGGGACGGCCAACAGCGTTGGATTTTGGGAAAATCAACGCGTTCAGTGTTTCTGTTTCATTCGGGGAACCATCCAAGGGGCCGGATCGGGCTGAGTTTGAGGCATGGAAAGCCACACGCGCTCAATCCGGCTTCCCGACGACTCCCGGCGACGACGTGCTCCGCATCTACACCACTCGGCCCGACACGTTGTTTGGTGTGACCTACATGGTGCTCGCTCCCGAGCATCCGTTCGTCGAGCGACTCACGACTCCCGAGCAGAGCGACGCCGTTGAGGCTTATCGCAAGCAAGCGGCACTCAAGAGCGATCTCGATCGCACGGACCTCGCGAAGTCGAAGACCGGCGTCTTCACCGGCAGCTATGCCATCAACCCGGTCAACGGAGAGAGCGTCCCAATTTGGATCGCGGACTATGTCCTCATCAGCTACGGCACCGGTGCGATCATGGCCGTGCCCGCGCATGACGAACGCGACTGGGAGTTCGCTGAGACCTTCAACATCCCGATTAAGACGGTCGTTGCTCCGTCGAGCGGCGCTGAGGGCGTTGACTTCACTGTTGCTCCGACGGCGGTCTTCACGGAACTCGGCATCGCTGTGAATTCCGGCTCCTACAACGCCCTGCCGACGAACGACTTCAAAGCGAGGATCAGCGGCGATCTTGCGAACGCGGGTCTCGGCAAGAAGGCCGTCAACTACCGCCTCCGAGACTGGCTCTTCAGCCGTCAACGCTACTGGGGCGAGCCGTTCCCGATTTGGCATGAACTCGATGCCGACGGCAATCCGACGGGGCTCTTGCGAACCGATGCTGAGTCCGAGTTGCCGATCGTTCTGCCGCAGATGGCCGAGTTCAAACCGACGGGCACTCCCGATCCGATGCTTTCAAAAGCTCCGAGCGAGTGGCTCTACAAGACTGCTGCGGACGGCACGAAGTTGAAACGCGAGACCAACACGATGCCGCAATGGGCGGGCTCGTGTTGGTACTACATCCGCTTCGTCGATCCGAAGAACTCGAACGCGTTCATCGACCCGTTGCTTGAGAAGCAGTGGCTGCCGATCGACCTCTATGTCGGCGGGGCCGAGCATGCCGTGCTGCATCTGCTCTACTCGCGCTTCTGGCACAAGGTGCTGTTCGATCGCGGATTGGTCAGCTCAGCCGAGCCGTTTAGGAGACTCGTCAATCAAGGTCTGATCTTGGGCGAGGTCGAGTTCACCGGCTTCGTCTTGGGCGAGGGGCCAGAGGCGAGTGGCGAGAGGAATTGGGTCTCGGCGAAAGACGTTGAGGAAGTTGAGATCGACAACAACACCGTGCGGCGTCATTCGAAGACGAAGCAGCCGGTCGTTGCTGTGAAGCTTGAGCCGACTCAAGTGGAGAAGAAGGGCGAGAACTTCGTCGTGCCCGGTCAGGCTGACATCGTTGTCGATGCTCGGGCCTTCAAGATGTCGAAGTCGCGCGGCAACGTCGTGAACCCGGACAGCGTCGTGCAGCAATACGGCGCGGATTCGTTGCGGCTCTACGAGATGTTCATGGGGCCGCTCGAACAAGTGAAACCGTGGAGCACAACCGGAGTCGAAGGCGTCTTCCGGTTCCTCTGCCGAGTTTGGCGTTTGATCACCGACGAAGACTGCGCCGATCAAGTGCGACTGCATCCCGCCGTGCAAGACGCCGCAATGACGGCCGATCAAGAACGGCTCATTCACAAGACCATCAAGAATGTGACGAGCGACATCGAGCAGCTCGGTTTCAATCGCGCCATCGCGCGGATGATGGAGTTCCTCAACGAAGCCAATGCGATGCCGGTACGACCGAAGTCGATGCTTGAAAGCTTCGTCTTGTTGCTCAGCCCGTTTGCTCCGCACATCGCCGAAGAGTTGTGGGAGCTGCTCGGTCATTCGAAGTCATTGGCCTACGAGTCATGGCCGCAATGGGACGAATCAAAACTCGTCGAGTCGGAAGTCGAAGTTCCGATTCAAGTGAATGGCAAGCTGCGTGCGACTGTAAAAGTTCCGACAGGCTCCGAATCCCCCGTGATCGAAGCCGCCGCGCGAGCGAACGATCGAGTCGCCGAACACCTCGCCGGCAAGACCGTCGTGAAAGTGATCTACGTCCCCGGCCGCATGCTGAGCTTTGTGGTGAAGTAGCGATGGGGTGATTCTCGTTCCGAGGCAACGTTGCAGAACGAGTCCGTAGTCACACCGTCATTGCATGCCGCCGTTTCCGGCGACGCTTGCCAATTATCCGTGATCGGGCAGGATGGCCACTGTGAATAGACGCACGCCTCTTGCGAGGCTGCCAATCGCAATGGCACCTGAATCGACGGACGAAATCGTGATCAATGGACCGATCAAAGAACTCGTTGCGCAACTTGCTGAAAACTGGACGGGGACCTTCTTTCGTGCCGTCAACATCAGCTATTCACGAAAGACTGATCTCATCAGCGGAGAAGGGAGTCGTCGGCTCGGCCAACGATGGAATCCCAAAGACATTGCGGCCGTCTATGGTGCGATGATGCCGGAGTTGGCAGTTCGAGAAGCGCTTCAAAGGCATCTTCGCGCTATCGACCAACTGGCGCCATTGGGCCTTGTCGGCATCGACGGAAAGTTCACAAGAGCAGTCGATCTCACAAAGCCCGAAGCACTCGCAGCATTGAAGACGACGCGACACAAACTGTTGAGCGAAGACTGGCTCGAACTCCAAATGCGAGGAGAGTTGGCGTTGTCTCAACGCATCGGTAAGGTGGCGGCTGAGGCGGGCATTCAAGCTCTGATCGTTCCGTCGGCACGAGCGAGTCGCGGTCGAAACATCGTTGTGTTCCCGTCGAATCTCACTCCAGATGACCGCCTCGTCGTTCAGAGAGCGGATCTCTTACCTCAAGGCGATTAGTCCGGAATGCCGGCCTCGAGTTGATAAAGCAGAATCCATAGTCGATCGATCTCGCCGCGTTCGATGACCTCGATGGGCTTGAGGTTCTTCAGTTCGAGGTTCGGCGTGTCGAGCCAGTCAGCGATTCGCTCGTGAGGCAGGTGTTGAGACAACGCCTGATGCAGGCGCTGCATTTCGAGAATGCGTTGACGACTCGCGGTCGTCAGGTCACGGCCGCCTTCCCAACCGGCAATCGAGCGTTCCGAGAAGCCCGTCATTCTCGCGAACAGCTTGCGCGTCGCACCGAAACTCTGACGGACCTCCGCCACGATTTCGTGATCGGGTTGCTTCGCGGAAGTCTGAAGCCGAATGCTCTTTCGAACGGGCTTTCGCCTCGCGGGTTTTGATCGTGTCGTCGCCATTCTCGCGTCCTCATGTGTCATCTGTTGCATGCAATATTGCATGCAACAGATGACCGAGCAATGCCGTCAACGCAGAGCATCAACCGAACAAGCAGTCGAGGCGAGGTACCGCGTGACTTCTTGAGTGGTGGCGTCATGAGCGATGTCGGCGGCGGGAGTCTCAAACGGTTTCGCGGTGTCAGCCGTTAGTTGCTGCATTCGTGAGATTTGCGCGCCATGCGCATCTTTTGATGGAGTTGCGATTTGATCTTTGCGCTCAGCGAGCTGGCCACTGTTTTTTGATCTCATTCGCTTGTCCCTCATTCGTCTGACATCTCCCGTTCGCAGCGGTTGATGACCGACGAATGAGGGACAGACGAATGATGTGTCAGATGACCGATGCCATTTCGACTGGCTGTTTCACAAGGACAGCTTTCTGAGAATTCGGTCACGATTCCGTCGCGCCAAGTTCATCGTTCCTCTGCGGTTCATCGTGCGATTTGACAAACGCAGAGGAACGAAGGTCCTAGCGCGGCAGTGCCGCAACCAAAATGTACGACGGA
>CAZNMS010000503.1:0-6392 GCA_964573505.1 uncultured Planctomycetaceae bacterium
GCAAGTGCGCAAAGCGGTCGATCTCTCATCGATCGATACCGAGACGCGCGAACGCTACGGCCGCACGCTCTTCGGTCAGTCGACGCTGCTCGCGCGACGTTTGCTGCAAGCGGGCACGCGAGTCGTGCAGATCAATTGGCAGCGGACTCAGGGCAAGAACGGGTTCGCATGGGACACGCACTGGAACAACTTCTCGGCGCTGAAAGAGGATTTGATCCCGCCGTATGACCGCGCGTTTCATGCGTTGATGACGGATCTCGAAGCGACGGGCGAACTCGATGAAACCCTCGTTGTTGTTGCGTCGGAGTTCGGTCGATCGCCGAAGGTGACGTTGAAGAATGGCGGGCGCGAGCATTGGCCCGATGTCTACACCGTGAGCTTCGCCGGAGCGGGCATTAAGGGCGGTCAGCTCTATGGCGCGTCGGACAAGATTGGCGCGTACCCTGCTGAGAACCCCACAACTCCCGCCGACTTCGTTGCGACGGTCTATCACTTCTTGGGCCTCGACCCGCACCGTGAAGATCACGACATGCAAGGCCGCCCCTTCCCGCTGAGCAAGGGCAAAGTCATCCCGCTCGAAGTGGTGTAAGGCCCCGTGCCGTGCCGTGCGCGTTCCGATAGTCGCCTTTCGCTCCGCGAAAGAGCGTCTTCAGTCACGTCTCGGACCGTTTGGCGTTTGACTGCAATGACGCTGCCATTCGATCGTCATTCGTAACCCGATCCTCAAACTGTATGTAGCAAACACTACATGCCGAATGTCGCCTGAAGGCGAGACTCCAACAATCGCGACGTGATTGGTTCAAACGTGTGCTTGTTTTGAGCACAGCAAGGTCGAGACTCGCTTCACCGGAGCAGATGCAAGGCGGTCTCAGAGCACGGCGCGCATTGGGTTCGGATCGAAGGCGTCGCTTCTGAAGCTGCGCACTTCTTGGAGTACGGCGATTTATCGCCGTACTCGTCTGCGGCGTAGCCGCTGTTTTTCGCCCGAAGCTTGAGATGAGCCGCTCACTTTCCGACGTCAGCGGCGCGTCTGCGCCACAACCGAGAGTGGCCTTTCGCTCTGCGAAAGGGAGCGTCGGCATCTGCTCCACAAGAGCTTCCGTTCGCAGACTGAACGGCGACCGTCGAGTTGCAGACGAAGCACATGATCTGAGCCGGCACGCTCCGCAGCGGAACTCGGAAGTTCGATCGCTGCCGCCTAAGCAAACGCTGTCGTAGTCCTTATGGTTTGCAGCCCCAGTTTGACTGAGTTGCCGCGTTCATTGGCTCTCGCGAGTTACGAGGTCGACTGCGAGGAGATGACCATTCGCCCGGCAAGAGTTTGCTGCTGTTGATCCTCGCGAGAGGGCACGGTCTGCTTTCTGTATCTGTTGTTACATCCTGCTTGCAGTTGTCTGAGAAGAGAGTTCTATGAGTCGACAACGTGCCGTTCGTCAGCAACTTGAAGACATGCGTCGCGCCGGCGTGACTCACATTTCGACCGAAGCTGCGAAGGATTTGCTCGCAGCACTGCCGAAGCCCCTCGGTGCTGAAGCGCCGAAGCCGACAACTGCGGCGCCTCCGCGCAATGCTCCGGCGGCAAGCGTTCCGACCCGCGGAGCGGTTCCTGTAAGTTCGGTGACACAGCACGCGGCAATGTCTGCATCCGCTCCGGCCGCACGTGCTCCCATCGCTCCGACTCAAACGGCAGCCGTCCGTCAGGCCGCAACGGCAGCGTCGTTCGCGCGACCGACGTCTGCTTCGATCTCTGTCTCGGGAGTAGCAACTCCCGCATCGACGATGACGATTCGCCCCGGTTGCTCGCTGAGTCTTGAAGAACGGATCGCGCAGCTCAGCGACGTCTCCAGCCGAGTGGCTGCATGCGTGCGTTGCGAGGAGCTCGCTCGTACCCGCAAGCAGACCGTCTTCGGCGTCGGCAATCCGTCTGCGTCGATCATGCTGATCGGCGAAGCTCCCGGTGCTGATGAGGATCGGAAGGGCGAGCCGTTTGTCGGTGAAGCCGGCCAATTGCTCAACAAGATCATCACGGCCTGCCAACTGACGCGCGAAGAACTTTATATCTGCAACGTGCTCCGCTGCCGTCCGCCGGGCAATCGCACGCCGACGCCGATCGAGGCATCGAACTGCCGCGAGTACCTCGATGCTCAAATTGCGACGGTGAGTCCGCAATGGATCGTCTGCTTAGGAGCTGTCGCCGCGCAGACTTTGCTCGAAACGAAAGCGCCGATCGGCAAACTGCGCGGAGTCTTTCACGACTACAAAGGCATCAAAGTGCTCTGCACATATCACCCGTCGTACTTGCTGCGCTACGAGCCGGCTAAGAAGGACGTATGGGCCGACATGAAGATGATGCGCGCCGCGCAAGGTGTCGTGCTGAAGTAGCCGCGGCGGTTGTGCCATCGATTGAGTCTCAGATGGAGCCAACTTGCATTGACACGCTTTTCTGATTGGCAGTCGGATACCAATGGCCGCGTCTGTTCGGTGGGATGCACTCCGCTTGTTGAGGAAGCGATCTCTCGGACTTCGCCATTCATATTGCTGATTGAGGTTGAAATGGCATGAGCGCGGCACAACCGGTTGCCAGTCAACGTCCCCGAGAGAGCGTGACGGGATAATGGCAGAGGACTCCTTTCAGAAGGACAAGACGATGTTGCGAAGTTTTGTGTTGCTAGTCGGTGCCGTGACGGCATGCACCTCGCTTCGGGCCGAAGAGACCTTTGAGCTCAAAAGCCCGGTCGCGAAACCCGGTGACATCATCAAGTCCGTGCGCGCGACAGACAGCGAGGGTTCGTTCCGCATCGTCGATCTCAAGATTGACCCTGAGGAATTCGACCAAACGCCGACAGACGATGAGAAGCAGGTCATCGTCAATGCGCTGAATGAGCAGATGAAGTCGGTGCGTGAGTCCGTAGTCATCCCCAAGAAACGGGTGACCTTTCAAGATGTAATTTTAGAGATATCGGACAACCGCATCACGAAGCGTCGCAGGAAATATGAACCGTCATCGCAAGATGCTAAGCCCGGCTCGCCGCTTCCAAAGTCAGCCGTGATCATCGAGCAGATCGGACAGCGGTTCTCGTTCTATGAAGAAGACGGGCCGGAATTTGTCGGCGAAGAAGCCGCCGCGCTGCGAGCTGACTTCAATCAAGACAGCGATCGTTTCAAGGACAGCGACTTCCTTCCCAAAACGCCGGTGATGCTGCGCGAGCAATGGCCCATCAATGCAACGGCTGTGGCGGAACTCTTTGGGCAGGAACTCTCGTCATTGGGGACTCCCATAAAACCAAAGACCGCCACCGGATTCGGAATGCTGCAGCGCGTCTATCGCCAGCAGGAGCGGACTTACGGAGTGATTGTCTTCACGTTTCAAGTCCCATTGAATTTCAGCGCCATCCAACACGACGCAAACGACAAGGCATCGAACGACGCTCCCGAACGTTCCAAGTTGGCATATCTCTTGAATGTCACTCCCGAACCGGGACGCATCGAATTCACCATCACGCACGATGGCCCCATCGACGGAACCAATGGGCCGACTCAGATGGAGTGCCGCATCAAAGTTGAAGGCGACATGCCGCTCGTGATCGATGCTGACTTCGTCGAGCTGCTCGCACGCATCGATCTCACCGTGACCCAAACCAATCGCCATTCGCTGGTCACGAAATGAACGGCGATGGTATTTGGGGGGCAGGCACCGCTTCCCTTCTTCTTCACGAATCTGCCGCAAGCGATTGCGCGCCGGGAGCCGCTCCGACGTTGACGAAAACGTGTCGACCGCATTCAAGATGCCGTCGATCGCTTGAATACGCTCGTAGAAACTCAGCCGCTGAGTCGCCTCGACCGACCGACGCAATCGCTCAACCTCCGACGGAACGGCAATGGGAATCCCTATTGTGACATCGCTCCATAGAAGTCACTGGTGGCAGCTACGTCTTACGGCAGATTGGTCGAACCCATCAGGAAGCGATCGCATTCACGCGCGGCTTGACGGCCTTCGTTGATCGCCCACACCACCAAACTTTGGCCTCGGCGGCAGTCTCCGGCGGCGAACAGCTTCGGGATGTTCGTTGCGTATTGGCCGTACTCGGCTTTGAAGTTTGAACGCGGATCGGTATCGAGTCCGAGTTCTTGAGCGATCACTTGCTCGGGGCCGCTGAAGCCCAATGCGAACAGGACGAGATCGCACGGCCAAACTTGTTCCGAACCCGGCACGACGCTGAAGGGGGCTCCGTTTTCGCCCTTTTTGCTCCAGTCCACTCGAACGGACTTAATCCCGGTCACGTTGCCGTTCGCGTCGCCGATGAACTCGCTCGTTTGAATCGAGAACTCGCGCGGGTCGTCGGTGAAGGCTTTGTTCGGTACTGTCGAGTAGTCGTACTTCGCCGCCGCTTCTTCGTGACCGTAGTCGACGCGGAAAACCTTCGGCCATTCGGGCCACGGGTTATTGGCCGCTCGTTCCAAGGGCGGCTTCGGCACGATTTCAAAGGTGACAAGACTCTTACACCCGTGTCGCAACGACGTGCCGATGCAGTCGGTTCCCGTATCGCCGCCGCCGATCACGATGACGTTCTTGTCCTTCGCGCTGATGTAGTTGCCGTCGGCATGCTTCGAATCAAGCAAGCTCTTTGTGTTCTTCGTCAAGAACTCCATTGCCATATGGATGCCGCCCAAATTGCGGCCGGGAGTCTTCGCAAAGAAGTCGTTGGGCTTCGTTGCTCCGACGCATAGCACGACCGCATCAAAGTCGCTCATCAGCTTCTTCGCGGGCAGCGTCTTGCCGATCTCCGTGTTTGTAACAAACTTTACACCTTCGGCGATCAGCAGGTTGACTCGGCGCTGGACGACTTCTTGCTTGTCGAGCTTCATGTTTGGGATGCCGTACATCAGCAAGCCGCCGACGCGATCTGCTCGCTCGTAGACCGTGACGTCATGACCGGCTGAATTGAGCTGCGCCGCGCACGCCAATCCCGATGGTCCCGAACCGACGACGGCAACCTTCTTGCCCGTTCGTGTCTTCGGCGGATTGGGAGTGACCCAGTCGTGCTCCCAACCATGATCGATGATCGAGCATTCGATGTTCTTGATCGTGACCGGCGGCTCATGAATACCGCAGCAGCACGCGCCTTCGCACGGAGCCGGGCAGACTCGACCGGTGAACTCGGGGAAGTTGTTCGTCAGATGCAGGCGATCCAACGCCTCGCGCCAACGACCGCGATAGACAAGATCGTTCCACTCGGGAATCAAGTTGTTGACGGGGCAACCCGACGCCATTCCCTTGAGCAACCCGCCGGTATGGCAAAATGGAATGCCACAATCCATGCACCGCGAGCCTTGCTTCTTCAAAGCGTCTTCGGACATGTGCTCGTGAAACTCATTCCAATCCAACAAACGAACGAGCGGCTGTCGATCCGTAGGAACCTGCCGAGCCACCGTCATGAAACCCCGAGGGTCTCCCATCGCAAACTCACTTTCTCAATCGTTAATCGTGTTCTCTTGGAGTGCTCCGGCTTGACGGAGCCCTCCGACTCAGCGGCACGTTGTCGGCGAGCTATCAACTAGCTCCGTCGTCACACACCGCGTTGAATTTCAATCCTCTGTCTTCATCGAAAATCTGCAGGCATCGAGTCGTTCATGGCGGCAATGCGTTTGCTTTTAACACAACTTCGTGCCGCTCAATCGGACGGCTCCGTCGAACCGGAGCACTCCAGGAGCTACGCGACCTTCAATGAAGCGAATAACTCCGCCACTTTGCACTTGAAGCCGGGGATGACGTCCTCACCACTGAGTTCTCCGTTAGCGTTGAGTCGCGCCGCAGATCCGTCTTGCCGATAGATCGAAACCGTTTCGGCTCGCGGGTTGATCACCCAAACGAGCTTCACGCCGGCTCCGAGGTACTCGCTGATTTTCTCGTCTAACTCCATCACGTTCTCGTTCAGAGAAACAACTTCGACGGCGAGATCCGGCGCGGTCTTCAAAACGCTCGATCGCTTGTCTTCGACCGTGAGCCGTCCCTGAGCAATGAACGATACATCCGGCTTGCGAAGACGATCCCGATCCCCGGTCACTCCTTCGAAACAGCGATAGCAACTAGATGAGGGATAGACCCATCCAAGTTGATTCGGTGTGACGACTAACTTCAGTAGATAAGCCAGATTCATTTCGACTTCGCTGCTGTCTTGCGCCATCGCCCTCTCCACCAACTGACCGTCGACGAGTTCGAATGCCGTTAGGTCCGGCCGTTGAAGGAACTCTTCAGCGGTCCGTCGCTCATTCAGCGGTAACTCGGCGTCGATCGACGGAGCGTCTGCAATCGCGGTGTTCATGCTTCATCTCCCAGCTTGGAGTGCTCCGGCTTGACGGAGCCCTCCGACTCAGCGGCACGTTGTCGGCGA
>CAZNMS010000504.1:0-6384 GCA_964573505.1 uncultured Planctomycetaceae bacterium
TAGCTGCCAGTCGTTGGTCCCGACGGGACAAGCCCGCCGGAGACCGCGCCGGAATACCTGTTACACCCAATAGAACGGCCCGCGCATGCAGCGGGAAACCTCTGCGCCGATTCTCTGCCTCGCGGATGACGTGTCGAGCGGCACTCATTCATCAATGAGCCGGAGGGAAATACGAGAACGAGCTTTCCACTTTGTGACCTAGTTTTGCCCTGACGGCTTTATGCCAGTGAGTCGGTGTTGATTCACTCGGGCAAGTCACTTCGAGACGACCATTTATTGGGGACGACGTCTCGATGATTTAGGGGTCTCATCGGGGAGAGAAGAACATGGTGAATGCAGAACTGAAGTTGGCGACACGCAAGAAGAAGAGAGCAGGCTTTTCGCTGTTGGAACTGCTCGCAGTCGTGACGATTCTGGGAATCATCGCAGCGGTTGTGATTCCGCGCGTCTCGGTCTCAGCGGATACCGCGAAGACCAATGCTCACAAGCAGAACATCTCCGAGATCAACTCGGCGGTTGAGCGCTGGTACTTCGAGAAGGGGGCATGGCCTGCGACTGATCTCAGTGACATTGGCAAGGACGCGAACTACTTCCCGAACGGAATCCCCGCGAATCCGACCGGCGGTGCGGCGTACTCATTGAACGCCAATAAGCGAGCTCAGTAACGACTTGATGGTGCAGCAATTCATCGACTCACGAACGGGGTCGAGTGTCTTGTTCTCATGCCTGCGTGCGTCCGTGCTCCGAGTTGCGGAGACAGCGGCGTTCAGTGCACGAGAAGCAAACACTCGACCCCGGCGTCGTTGAGAGCACTGAATAACGCGCCCGGGAACTCCGTCTCATTCATGTCTGCTCCTGCCTGCTGCATCGCAGGTGAATGCCCGCAATGCGGAGGCGAAGACGACGGATCAATGGCCTAAAGGTGACGTAGGTTTGCCAGACGGAACATTGCCGGTGAGACGTGAGAACTCACCTCGGGCGCCCGTTGCAAGATGCCCACTCGGGGGACGACTTCTTGCAAACTCATCACTCACAGATCGGGGAAAAAGAAGATGCAGGTCAACAATGTTTTGAAGGCTCGTAAGTCGAAGCGCGCGGGTTTCTCGCTGCTCGAATTGCTCGCGGTCGTGACGATTCTGGGCATCATCGCCGCCGTCGTCATTCCGCGTGTTTCGGTCTCGGCGGATACCGCGAAGACCAATGCGCACAAGCAGAACATCTCGGAGATCAATTCGGCGGTCGAACGCTGGTACTTCCAGAAGGGAAGCTGGCCGGCCAACAACCTCAGCGACATCGGAGCTGACCCGAACTACTTCCCGAATGGTGTGCCGACCAATCCGACAAATGGCGCGGCCTATACCCTCAATGCCAATCGTCGAGCCCAATAACGACGCCATGCGCATTGCATCGCGAGCACGCTCGACTCGCGATGCGGCGTCTCTCCGTTCGGGCAAAGGTCACGGCGATGAAGCACCGTCCGCATTCACATCGAACGCATCGTCGAAGCGGCGTCTCGCTGCTTGAGCTGCTCGCTGTTGTGACGCTGATGGGCATTCTGTCGACGGTGATTGTTTCACGAGTCGGACGCTCCTTTGTCGGCGACATCAACTCGCAAGGCGACGCACATCGGGTATGGCTCGACATGCAATACGCGCGACGGCTTGCCATTAAGAACGGACAAGCGAGCTGCGTCGTTTTCAATGCCGCTCCGGCAAACAGTTATCGAGTCATGTTGGGAACAGCGGTTGAAGTCGCGACGGGGCGAGCGACTCAAATGGGAGATGCTCGCGTCTTCGGATCGGACATGACTGTCAGTCCCAGTGCGACCGTCTTCGAGTTCAGCTTCGAGGGTCATGCATCGGCGAACTACTCCGTCTTGATGACTGCTCCCGATCAGCGCTGGCAAGTCAGCGTCGTGCCTCTTTCGGGACTAGCGACGGTGCAAAAATTGTGACAGGACGAATGCGATCAATGGAGGCGCGTCATGAGACGACGAACGCAAACTCGAAGCAGCCGACGACGAGCAGGCAACTCGATGCTCGAACTCGTCGCCGCTTCGTCATTGATTGCGACAACGCTCGTGCCCGCGCTCCGCATCATGGCGAGCAGCCTGAAGACAACTCGCTACCTCACAATGGCAGAAGCGACCGCAACGCTCGGTGCGAGCACGCTCGAAATGGCTCTCGCTCAAACGTCAGCCAATTGGGCGACAACGAGCTTAAGCGGCACCTTTGCAAGCAGCGGCTACGCATCGATCGGGTATTCGATCGCACGTTCTGATGCTGTGAGCGACGGCGGCATTCCAAATGCGCTGATGGCCGTGCGCGTCACAACATGGGACGACCGCAACGGCAATGGCCGACTCGATACCGGCGAACCGTCTGTCGTTTTCGCGAGCAAAGTCGCTCGCCTCACTTCCTATGGGTACGAGGCGAGAAACTCATGAACGGCATGCTCAACGACTCTCGAACTCAATCGCTGCAAAAGCGCGTACGGCGAGCGGGCTTCACGCTGCTCGAACTCATCGCCGCGATGACCGTGCTGACGATCTTGATGTCGTCAATCACCGTCGTCTTGCGCACGAGTCGGCAAGCATGGGACTCGCATCAAGCGGACCTCATTGCCACTCAGACGGCACATGCAGTTGTTCGGCACATCGTGCGCGAACTGCGCGAAGCCGACAGTGTTGTCAGTGTCAGCGCGAGCAACGCAACAGGCGATCTCACGATCCGTAATGCAAGCGGCGTGCAACTTCGCTGGCAGCACAACACGACGACGAAGCAAGTTCTCTTCACCGATGCGAGCGTCTCAGCGACGGCTCAAGTACTGGCTCAGAACGTCAACTCGCTGCGGTTCGCGGCTTATGCACCGGACGGCGCGACGACGACGACCGTCATCGAACAAATGCAGTTCATAAAGATCGACGCAACGGTGCCCGTGCCGTCGACAGGCGGGACTCGGTCGATCGGTTCATGGGTTTGGCTGCGCAACTTTGGCCGGAATCAAGCGGAGTGAGGGAGCAGCATGACGAACGTCTTTCGAAACGATTCCAACAGAACGCCCCCGAGCTTGCCTCGGGGGATCAACGGCCTTTGCGCACGGACGCAGGCTGTAACTCTCGCGACATGCGCAAAGGCCGTTGAACCCCCGGCACAAGGCCGGGGGCGATGTCGTGTTCGCAGCGGAGCAGCGCTGTTGATGGCGATCTTTGTGATGACCGTCACGACGATGCTGGTGTTGATGATTTGCGACACGCAGACCATTCAGTACGCCGCGTTGCGCAACACGATCGACTACGACCGCGCTCGCTATCTCGCAGAAGCCGGAGTGCAGCATGCACTCGCTCTGCTCGAAACGAACATCGACTGGCGCGGCACGATTGCAAATACCGAGTACCCCGCCGGCAGCGGCGAGTACTACACGGTGACAGTTAGCACCGGCACAGGAGCGTCGGTCTCAATTAGCTCGACGGGGATCGCTCGAGATTTCTCACGGACGCTGAACGCAGTCATCAAGCAGGGAGGCTGACGCAGCGTTTGCGAACCGACCGACGCGAGTCTCGTGATGCGGTCATCGCTGCTCTCAATCGGAATGACGTTGAACGCTGACTGGCGGAGCCGTGCTCGTTCTCGCTGCAACACACGGACGAAGTTCATGGCGGACCGACACTTCGTCGGTCGCAGAGTGACTCTCGTCGCTTCTCTTTCACGGCACTCATCATGGCATTCAAAAAGAACAACTCTCCGAACCTGCAAGCTGTTGCGATTGGAATCGCCGCGCAGGAACTGTTTGCACTGACGCTCGAACGCGTCGGCACTCAGCAGGTCGTGAATTGTGTGCGCAAGAAATGGCGCAAGACCGCTCGCGATCTCGGTACCGATCAAGGGCAAGCAGAACTCACTGCCGCGCTGACCGAACTTGCTTCAGAAGTGAAGTTGCAGGGGCTGCCTCTGCACGTCGCACTGAGCAGTGACTTCTGCGTGACTCGCGTTGTCTCCGGTGAGAACGAAGCCGTGCAACGCGAAGTACAGGAGCTTTGCGAACGCAGTCGCGCCTATCTGTCATTGGGGGTCGGCGAGAAGACTTACGCCATCAGCGAAGCAGTCATTGATGCGCGGCGCAAACACACATGGGTTTCGGTTGCGAATCAGCGCGTCTTGACCGCGATCTTCGGAGCGTTCAATGCGGCGCGATTGTCGCTCGTGAGAATCGAGCACTCACTCAGTGCGCTGAGTCGGCTCGTGCATGAGATGCATGCTGATGATGCCAATCCAGTGCTGGCGATTGATCTCAGTCAGCGCGTTGTTGATGTCGGCATCTGCTTCAAAGGGCAACTGCTGCTCGACTATCGCCCGTCTGGCGCCAACGCCAAAGAGAGCGCGGGCATCATCATCACGCGACACACAAAGCGACTGCAGCGGTATCTCGATCGCCTCATGAAGCGCGAGTCAGCTCAGATCAATCGCATCTGCATGTGCGGCGATTTGCCCGATCTCGGAGACGCACGGCAAAAGCTCGAAGAGAAGACCGCAATGGCAGTGCAACTGCTTGACCCCTCAATGGTGGCCGGAGATTGGCACCTCATGGAGGATGTCGCGCACGATCATCGCATCTGCGGTGCGTTCGGCATGCTGTTGATGCAGTGTCGTCGCGGCGGTCAGACCGAGTACCCGAACTTGCTCGACTCGCTGACGGCGGGACAACGCGGCCCGTTGCTGAAGAAGGTAATCCAACTTACATGGCCGGTGATGGCGACTGCAGCCGCTTCCATCGCGCTTTCGATTGGCGGAACTCTCAAACAATGGGAATGCGCACGACAGGAAGCAGATCTTGAGGCAACGGCACAAGACTTCGCGCTTGTCGGGCGACATCAGCAAGAGTTGCAGCGAATCGACTCGCGCATTGCGCATCTCAGCAAGATCACTGATCGCATCGAGCAACCGAGCTTCGACAAGATGATGTCTTCAGTCGGCCAGTCACTGCCGCGCGGCGTTTGGCTGCAAGCCTTTCATGCAGACCGCGCCGGCGAAGTCACCATTTCCGGAACGAGCCATTCGCAAGACGGCGTCTTCGAGTTCATGCGGCATCTACGCAACATCCCGAACCTCTCATCAATCGCCTTAGAGAGCACGGCGCAGACGCTGCTGTCGACGGGCCCTGCGGTGCAATTCGTTGTGAAGGCATCGTCTAAGACCGCAGAGAAGTCCGTCGTCAACACAAAGCCGCCAATCGTTCCTCGTTCGGCTCGGACGGATGCGCAGGATCTCGTCGATCGACTGCAGCGTGCGGGAGTTCTCATTCGCGGTGAGGTGATTCTCCGCTGATGGCTCACGAAGCGCCGTGCCGTGCCGTGAGCACTGCTCTCCACTGACCCCACGTCAGTGGGAGCAACGACTGATTCGCTAACGATCTCGACATCAGAGTTCATCCGAAGCGGACGTAGCGCGTTGTTCGCGGACGACAGGCTTACTCGAACGTTCCTTAGCAGCCCAGTCGCAGCTTCCACTGACGCGAGGTCAGTGGAGAGCTAACCCTGCAAGTCATGAGTGTTAGGTATTTTTGATTGCACAACGCGAGCGACACTCGGTCAGCTCGGTTCCTCGGAAACACACAACATCGCTCGTGAAGGAGCAAGCAATGTCTTCCCTCAATCTCGACAGGTATTTGACTCATCCTCGGAGATGGCTGTTCGTCACAACTGCTACGTTCGGCTTCGGAGCGTTGTTCCTGCTACCCGCGCTCGATTCGTTCGAATCGGCTCGATCCCGGCATGCCGAACTTCTCTCACAACTCGAACAACGACAAGCAGAGGTTGCACGACTCAGCTTGTGGCAAAAGAAGCTCACCGAGCAGAAGGCCAAATTGAACGAGTTCGAGCAGCGGGCTTTCGGCGAGGAGCAGGCGGAGCAATTCCGCACTCAACTCGGCGAACTCACTCGCCGCTCGGGATGCACGATGCGCCGTATCCGCCTGACGGACGCGAGGCTTCGCGAATGGAAGGCTGAGAACGACGACCCATTGGCTGATCGCTCACCGACTGACGCGAAGGGCGAGACGCCGTTTCTTCTGAAGACGCAGCCACTGGCGATCTCTGTCGAAGGCAAGCTGTCGGCAGTGCAAGAGTTGCTGAAGTCGGTTCCGACAGACGGACGGCTGATGCAAGTCGGCAACGTGCAGATCAAGCAAGTCGAAGGCAACGCCACTCTCGTTTCGCTGGATGTTGAGTTTGTGTTGTTTGATCTCGTGCAAAAGGTGCCTGCGAAGTCGTAAGCCGATCGTCGCCTTTCGCTCGGCGAAAGGGAGTGTCGGCTTTTTCTCCGCAAAAGCTTCCTTTCGCGGAGCGAAAGGCGACTCTCCGACATCGCTCAATCGCTCTGCGTCGCA
>CAZNMS010000505.1:0-5488 GCA_964573505.1 uncultured Planctomycetaceae bacterium
GCCGCGCCCGTTAGGAAGCGGAGTTTTGGCTATTTCGTAACGGTTTCCGCTTCCTCACGGGCGCGGCTCTGCAACCTCACCGTGAACCATGCCGTTTCTTCCAACCGATCGCGTTAGATGCTTGTCGTGCCGCGCGGATGCGGTGCGCTGTTTGTTGCTCCCCACTTTTGTTCTCGGAAGGACCACTCACCACCATGATCAACCTCTTCAATGCTCGCAGCTTCGGTTCGCGGATCTTGCAGAAGCTCGCTCGACCTTCGAAGCGGGCTCAGCGCCGACGGTGGCAAGCCAGCGAACAGCTTGAGTCCCGACAACTCCTCACGATGGCCTTCGCTGTTACCGACACCAACGAGTTGCTGCGCTTCGATACGGCAACGCCAAATTCAACCGTCACGATCGGAACGATCTCGGGATTGCAGCAAGGCGAGCAGATCGCGGGGATCGATTTCCGACCGGCAACCAGCGAGCTGTATGCATTGGGCGTGACTGCCGGATCAACGGATTCAGGCCGCGTCTACACGCTCAGTCTCTCGACCGCTGCGGCAACTCAAGTGGGGACGAGCCCGTTTTCGACGTCCTTGCAGACAGGTGCGGATTACGGCTTCGACTTCAATCCTGTGCCGGATCGCATCCGCATTGTGAATGACGCCGAGCAGAACTTCAGAGCAGTTCCCACAACCGGTGCGCTGGCGGCAACCGACTCGTTCTTGGCGTATGCAACTGGAGACGCGAATGTTGGCGACGATCCCATCATCGTCGGCTCGGCCTATAGCAATGCCGTCGGCGGGGCTTCTTTCACGACGCTCTACAGCATTGATTTCAACTCGGGCGAAACCGGACAAGCTCGACTGGTGCGTCAAGGCGGCGTTGATGGATCGCCGAGTCCGAACTTAGGGGCACTCAATACGGTGAATCCATTGGGAGTCACCTTGTCGACTGCTGATGTTGGCTTTGACATTGATGGTCACGACGGTCGGGCCTATGCCTCATTGAACGTCGGCGGCACGACGAGGCTCTATCAAATCCATCTCACGAACGGGACCGCGACTGCCATCAACACGATCGGCGATGGCACCTTTGCCGTGCGCGGACTGGCGATTCTGACTCCAACGGCTCCCAACACGGCCACCATTTATGCCGTCAACACCAGCAACGAACTCATCAGTTTCCGAGCCAACACGCCGGGCACAACGACAACCATCGGCACCATCAGTGGCCTGCAAGCTGGCGAAGTCATTAAGGGCATCGACTTCCGACCGACAACGAACACGCTGTATGCATTAGGAATTACAGACGAATCAGGCACGGACGTTTCGCGCGTCTACACCGTTAATACTTCGACGGCGGCAGCAACGATCGTCGGAACGACAGCCTCTACGGCGCTCAGTGACCTCAGCAACTACGGCTTCGACTTCAATCCGGTCCCGGATCGAATCCGCGTCAACAACACTGACGACCAAAACATTCGGCTCAATCCAATCACAGGCGGTACGGCAGCCACTGATACGGCATTGGCTTACAACGCGACCGATGCCAACGTCGGCGCGAATCCATCGGTCGTCGGCGCTGCTTACACTCAAAGCCAATCCGGCGCGACTTCGACGACTCTGTATGTGATCGACTCCGCTCTCAACATCTTGGCGCGACAAGGCGATCCCGACAGTGCGCCAACATCACCCAATGCTGGAGTTTTAAATACAGTCGGCGGACTCGGCATCACGTTGACCTCGCCAAACGCGGGCTTTGATCTCCGCAGCGGCACGGGGACGGCTTATGCCGCTTTGACGACATCCAGTGGCACCGCGCTCTATCAGCTCAACGTCACCGGCAGTTCCAACATTGCGACGAGCGTCGGTGCCATCGGAACGGGGTCCAGTGAGATCGTCGGACTGGCTGTCGCACCCGAAGTCTCTTTGGAAATCTTCCTCGATAGCGCAGGAGCGACAGTCACTGTCGATGTCTCAGGCGGGAACTTGCGAGTTCGCAGTGGCACGACGGATCTACTCACTCCAACGGCCGCCAGCGGTGTGACGTCACTGCGAATTTTTGGTGGTGAAGGCAATGACTCTGTGACGCTCGATGCCTCGCTCGTCGGTGCATTCACGGGATCAATCGGCATCACAACCAATGGCGGAACTGACACGATCATTGGCGGAACAGTGACGACCGGCTTGACGATCTCGACAGGAGACGGCGCTGACATCGTCGTCGACGGACTCGGCAACGACACGATCAGCTCGGGTAATGGAAATGACACCATCATCGCTGCTGGCGGCAATGACTCAGTGATTGCTGGCGAAGGCAACGACCTCGTGCGCGGCAACGCCGGTAACGACACCATCGAAGGCAGTGGCGGAGACGACGTCGTCCTCGGAGCAGCAGGCAACGACAAGCTGCGCGGCGGTGATGGCAACGACTCTATGTTGGGTGAAGCGGGCAACGACACACTCGATGGCGGTGCCGGCAACGACAGCCTCAACGGAGGCGTCGGCAACGACACTGTCGCAGGAGGTGCCGGCAACGATTCGATGCTGGGCGACTCGGGATTTGACGTGCTGATCGGACAAGACGGCGACGACGTCATCGACGGCGGTGCTGCCAATGACACGATCCTCGGCGGAGCCGGCAACGACTCGATCATCGGCGGATCGGGCAACGATCAGATCTTGGGCGAAGCGGGCTTCGACACAGTCATCGGAGCTGGCGGCGACGACATCATCGACGGCGGCGCTGACAACGACGCGCTCTACGGCTCAGGCGGCAACGACACCATCAACGGCAACACGGGCACCGACGCGACCGGTGGCGGCTCAGGCACCAACACCGTAACTGCTGACGGAGTTGACCTCTTCACGTTCGATCTGACTCCGGTGTTGGCAGTGCTGTAGTCCGAATTACATAGCTTTTTTGCCACGACAATGCCGAAGGGCGATCGGAGTTTCCGATCGCCCTTCGTTCGTTTTGAGACATCGACGAGTCGCATCTCAGAGTCGTTCATTGGACCGAGACGCCCTGCCCTCAAATGCTCCGCCCATATTTCTGCCTTCATAGGTTCCGCGTCCCGTGCGCCCACCTTGTCACGACAGACCTGCTCAACAACCTCTGCTCTGCAAACGGTGAAGAGCGTGTTGGAACGAGAAGATTTTTGCGGCCCTTGTACGACGGACTTGTAGTCCGTCGATCTGCGGCGGCGACGGACTACAAGTCCGTCGTACATTTTGGTTGCGGCACTGCCGCGCTAGGCCCTTCGCTCCGCTGCGGTGAAAGCCGATTCAATGAAACACAGAGGAACGAAGGTCGCAGAGAAGACATCACCAGATGCGCCGCTTCCATTGGGTTGAAGGCGCAGCCAGCGTTAGGAGCCGACGACGAATAATTCTACAGCGCAACATGTAGCTGAAATCGTCAGATTTCAGGCATTTCAAGCGTCCGAGATCTGACGATCTCGGCTACGAAAACGCGAAGGTGCGCTGTCGAAATAACTTCCCGATTCGCGTCGCTTAGGTCGGACGCCTACGTCCGACGGCGAGGCAGCACGGACTGGGAGTCCATGCTACTCGGGACGCCGCGTCCTTAGCCGAAGACGTAACGACAAGCGGCGTAGGCGGCTTGCAGGCTGAGGTCGCGGTTCACTCCGTCGAGCCATGTCGGAAAGTGCGATGGCCTCGGAAGCATGGCCTGCGCGGCATTGGCTAAGGTCGCCAATGCAATGTCCTCTTCCAAACTGATCGTGAGCAGACCGCGCCGCACCAAGAAGTAGTCACCGCTGTAGAACTCACGACGCAAACGCCGTTCGACGTCTTTGACCTCTGCCTCCCACATCGTGCGAGGACTGCGAGTCGCCGCCTCGCAGAAATCTAAGATCGCTCGCCCTGCTTGAATGGCCGCAGCCGGGCACGAATTCATCAGCGAGTCGAAGGTCATCAAGAATGAGATCGGATCTTTGACTAAGGGCGGCAGCATCACTCGCAACGCAAACGCTTGATGCAGCGTCGAGTTCGTGACGCTCGCTGCGATGACATGCAGCCATTCGGGCGCCATCTGAAACATCATGTTTTCCAGCAACCCGTCCCACTCTTGCGCGAGCATCATGAGGAAGTCGATCTCATCCGCGACCTGCTCTTGAGCGAAGCGCGATAACTGCGTGATCTCAGTCACCCAGCTTCGCAACTGGATGCTGCGTTGCTGTCGCGAGACCGTTCCCGAAGTCGTGACAGGAGCAACGAACTGGCGAATCGCAGCCGTCAGCAAGTGAGCCCACAACTCTTGATGATCGAACGAAAAGAACTCGCGCCACTGAGTGATGTCCTCAATGATCGCGTTAAGAGAGCCGGTTCGACTGCAGCCAATCCAACGTTCCAATAACAACGACACGCGATGATTGATCGGCAGATCGAGCTTGAGCGTGTCGGTGCAACGCAGTGATCGAGCCTCATAAGGATCGCGCTGCATCTCTTGCAGATAGAGCCGCAATGCCGTTTCGGAAGTCGGGCCGCTGACGGCGAGTCCGCGAGTCAGCCACCATAGCCGATGCTTGCTCGAATCTAGTTCGGGATGCAGATGTAGCAACCAATACAGCCTCACGCAGACGCGCGGATCGGCGGGCGAGAGTTCATCGAGTCGAACCAGTTTCTGATAAGCCGCCGCATCATCGCCCGTGCGACAGAGTTCATCCCAAATGCTGGCGGTCGAATCGTGCTCGGGGGGTGACGACTGGTCGATCGAGACTGGCACGCGTTGCGCAACGGGAATCGAGACTTCTTCGCCGGACTCAGTGCGAATCACGATCGGCGCCGGCGCATCAAGCGTGTCCTCAGATCTCGAAGGTCGCATCATCGAGACCGCTTCAAACGCTCGGCGAATGAGCTGAAACTCATCCGGCGAGATCTCGGGTTTGAAGATCTTGATGAGCTTGAGATAAGCCCGCCGCACGGTGCGTTCGTCGTCACCGCGCGAGACTCCCAACAGAGCAAACGGGTCTTGCGGCCACTTCGATGGGTCAGCATCCAAATGATGATCGGCCAAGATGTCGTCCTTCGGTTTTCGATGTCCTAACGCAGCCGTAGCTTGACTCACTGAGGCAGTGAATTAACGCCGTGGGGCACGTTTTCAACGTGCCCGAACTGGTTGCTTTCGAGCACGATAAAATCGTGCTCTACGAAGATGGGCTTTACCGGAAAACGCGAACTCAAAAGAAGACCGACTCCCGCACGATCATGTAGATGACAACTTTCGTTTGTCAGGAGTTGGATCAT
Source organism: uncultured Planctomycetaceae bacterium (assembly GCA_964573505.1). GTDB lineage: Bacteria > Planctomycetota > Planctomycetia > Planctomycetales > Planctomycetaceae > AM-0621. Next base: position 5,256 of record CAZNMS010000505.1, read on the forward strand.
GAAGACGCCTCGCCAACATCGATTCGGGCGAACGATGCCATAGATCGCGACAGCTTGACCGGCCATTGCTGAGAGATGGTGAGCGGGAGCAGTGAGAGCAGAAACGTCCCTCGTAGATCACTTGGGTGTAACCGTCACTCCAGCGTTGAGTTCGAGTCGTCTCCGTCCGGCTCGCCCGGACGGGACGCACGACTGGTCGGCTACATGACCGCAAAGCGAAGGCGTTTTCGCTC
>CAZNMS010000505.1:5498-6367 GCA_964573505.1 uncultured Planctomycetaceae bacterium
CTGCCCGGACGGAGAGTGATTCAGGCGGCTCGTTTGCGTAGCTACCAGTCGTTGGTCCCGACGGAGCAAGCCCGCCGGAGACCGCGCCGGGATGCCGGTCACACCCAATCCACTTGATGGTGCCAAACCGAATCCGCTGCCGCTGACATTCGATCGTTCCCGACTTCATCTTCCCGCGTTTTTCGCTCGCTCCTTAGGATCTCGCCGCTTTGAGCCGAGCCGATCAGAGTGGCTTGCTCAGCGGTCGTCCCTTTTCCGCAGAAAGTCGACACGGATGTCGTCCCGCCTTCCTCGTGCTGCCTTCGTCATCGTCTGTCTGAGCCTGCTGCTGAGCTCAGTGGGGTGCGTGCATCGCCGAGCAATGGTTCGATCGGATCCGCCGGGCGCTCAAGTTTGGGTCAATGACAAGAACATCGGGCACACTCCCTGCGCCTTCGATTTCACTTGGTACGGCACCGAAGAGATCACGCTGCAGATGGATGGCTATGAAGTCGAGACGCAGCATGTCCGTCTGCAAACTCCGTGGTATCAAGTCCCGCCGCTCGACTTCGTCTCCGACAACCTGCTGCCGTATCGCGTGAAGGATCAGCACGACTTCTTCTTCAAGCTGCGTCCTCGTGCGACTGTCTCCGGAGGCGACTTGCTGGAACGCGGCAATCAACTTCGCACCGAGGCTCAACTCGGCCAGTGATCGCACTTCTGGAAATGGTCCGAGTTCAGCGTTCTCTACCGCTCGATGAAAACGTCGCCCCCTGCCTTGTGCCGGGGGCTTGACGGCCTTTGCACAAGCTTCGAGTCAGTTCGACTTCGACATGCCTAGCGCGGCAGTGCCGCAACCAAAATGTACGACGGACTTGTAGTCCGTCGCA
>CAZNMS010000506.1:0-6358 GCA_964573505.1 uncultured Planctomycetaceae bacterium
GCACAAGGCCGGGGGCGAAAAGATCACAGCCTCGGAGCGAACCACGACTATCGACAACTCAGACACACTCTTCGCCGCGTGACTTGAAACGTCGAAACGCGCCGCAGCCACTGCCGTCATTTCCGAGTGCTCAGCGTCCAATGCCGATCGCTCGTTGCTTGCACGGCTTGCGAGGCGACTCCGAGCGGCCCGACCAATGCGCGGACTTCATCAACGGTCAACGCGGCATGCAGGGACTGTCGGAATAATTGCTGCTGCCGAGCCGAATCCATTCCGGCATAGGTCGCGACGATGTGCTCGACGACCTCTGTTGATTCGGGACGAAACAGATCGCGCACGAACCACAAACCGCCGGGCCGTAGCACGCGCTGCATCTCGGTCAGGCACGCGATTGGTTCGGGGATGTGATGCACGATGCTGTTCGAGATGACCCAATCAAACGCCCCGTCGGCATACGGCAAGCCTTTCGCATCGACGAGTTGCGTCGTGATCTCAGCAGTGAAGCCAGTGCGTCCAATGTTGCGGTTCGCGAGCACGAGCATCTCGTTCGCGAGGTCAATCGCCGTGACTCGAAAGCAACCGGGACGCCGACACAATTCGATCGGAATGAGAGCTGTACCCGTTCCTACATCCAAAACGCGAATCGCCCGCGTCGACTCGCGCTCAAGCAGCTCCAACGCACGAGCCGCCGCCAAGAGATCATCGACAAAGATGCGATTCACGTTGTCGTGATTCATCGAGTCGTAATCAGTCGCCTCTTCGACCGTATCCATGACCTCAGTTTCAAGCACGCGCAGCAACATCTTGAGCTTCCTCTTGAGAGTCCTATGAACCGCACTCACCGCCAATCCATTCCGCAGCCTGCATTCCCCTGCCAATTCGGCCTCATGGTTCAACCGCTCGGCCTCAGATGCGGCAAAGACAGAAGACGGTCTTCATTTTCCTGTCGTCCATCTTCCTGTCATTTTTCTTCCATGTGACTCCATCAAAGGCAGGTGATGACAGAAAGATTGGGGACAGAAAAATGAATCGCAGACAGAGCAGAGGCGAAGTCGAGCTGCGTCGGATTCGGTTGCCGATCTGATTGTCTTCCATTCGCTCCGATGAGTGCCGATGAGCTTTCCGCTCTGCTCGTTTTCGGTGGGCTCCCCGCTTACTTGAGCGACTTCATGAGTTTGAGCAGTTGCTCGACGATCTTGTCGGCAGCTTCGACTTCCAGATAGCTGCTGCGAGCGCGCCAGGTTTCGTAGCCGCCGAGTTTGTGTTGCTCGGCAGTCGGCAAGTAGCCGTTGTAGCCATTGGCCAATGAGATCGTGCAATGGCCCTCGAAAGGCGTTTGCTTCTTGAGATCGAGTCCGATGCTCGTGAAGACTTCGCACGGGATGCTCGCGACGCTGAGTCCGCCGATGCGATGCACTTGCAGCTTGACCGGTACGTCATCGGGGAAGTCGTTGAGTAGCACGGTCTCTCGCGCATAGACCGGCGGCAGTCCGCTGAATTGTCCGTCTTTGTCGCGCGGAGTCGTCTCCATCAACTTCTTCGCGGCAGCGAGTTCTTCTGCGTTCGCTTTGCGGACCTTCAAGCGAATGTCGGTCTCGGCGCTTCCGAGTTGCACGTGCTTCTGAAAGGTCAGCTTCTCGTATGCCTTCAGAGATGCTTCAGCGACGCTGCGAGCAACGACTTGCAGTTGCTCGCCGGCCTTACGACCCATTGGCGGCGGACCGGCGAAGTTGACGTTGTTGACGTCGCCACTGGTGCCGTTCGACATGATGCCGACGAACGGCGGCTTGCCCGAGTAACGCGCGTCAGTCGCCTTCAGCAGTTGCGTCATCTGATCGGCATAGGCGGCGAAGTAGTCCGCAGAGATCGCGGGGTTCCCGCCGACGTAGTGCAAGCTGTAGTTCGCGAGCAGCGCGAGTGGCCTCTGATCGCTCACTGCGCGTGCTGTAACAATTGTGACTTCGGGATCCGTGAAGCCGGTTGAGCGGCTGACCTGCGGGTTCTGATAGCCGGGATTCATCTTCACGCGATCTGCCGTGCCGCCGAACGGGTTCGTGTATTGCTGATCGTCCTTCATGAACCAGCGCCGGTTGAAGAGCTGCGTCGGGTCGCTGCCTTTGCCCCATGCGATCTCTGCGGGTTCGAGATGGCGATGAGCTTGCATGATCCCCTTTGCAATGCGGGCCGGGAGCGTTGCGAGATAGTCGGGATCGGGGTCGCTCTGAAAAACGGGCGTCATCGTCGCCGCCGAGTGCGTATGAGTCGCCGAGATCAAGATGTTCGTCGTCGGGACTCCGATCTCCTTTGAAGCGATCTCTTTCGCCTTCTCGCAGATGTCGCGCGGGATCATGCACGAGTCGACGACGCAGAAGATCAACTCGTGCTGGCCGTCGTGCAGAGCGAAACAGCGCGCGTGCATCGGGTCATGCACCGAGTTGGCAAAGCCGCCTTTCATGTTGCCGTTGACCGGGATCGGGAACTTCTCGGGAGTGATCGGCTCGGCGTGCGCACCGGCTTTGAAGTCAGCGGCGATCAACGAAACCGAGAAACCGAAGACGCACAGCACGGAGAGTAATAATCGTTGCATGCGAGATCCTTTCGAGAACGAGGGCGCATCGAAGTCGCGCGGAACGTTCAAGAGTGGATGTCGAAGTTGCAACGTTCTTGAAAGGAGCGGCGGTACGCAGAAGGGGTCGGTCGCTGTTGGGAACCGTTCTTAGGGCACGCTAGCCTGCGACCGCTTGAGTAGTTGCCTCATTCATTCAGAGCATCGCCTATGAGTACTGACGCTCCATTAATGCCCGTACCGACGATCGAAGCGGGCAAACCGTGGCCCGAAGAGCTTTGGCCGGACATCACTCACCTCGTAACTGAGGATGACACTCCAGTGGAAAGCATTTTTCATGAGCGACAACGACAGCTTTTAGTGGACTCGCTCTACGCCTCATGGCCTTTACGAAGTCACCGACCGTTTGTGGCGATGGCGGATGTTGGGTTCTTTGTCTCGGTCGAAGAACCGCCGCTCGTTCCCGATGCGTTAGTCAGCTTTGACGTTGAGCTGCCGCCGGATTCGATCGGCAAACATCGCAACTCGTACTTTCTGTGGGTCTATGGGAAGCCGCCGGATGTCGTTGTCGAAGTGGTCTCGAAAACGCCCAATGGTGAAGACACGACAAAGCTCGTCGGCTATGCGCAGCGCGGCGTTCCGTTCTATGTGATCTACGACCCTTTGCTGCGTCTGAGTGATGACGAGCTGCGCGTGTATTGCTTGAAAGACGGCAAGTACGAACTGTCCGACTCGAAGCGCATGAGCGAAGCGCTCGGTTTAGGCGTCGTGCTTCGAGAAGGGGTCTATCACCAAAAGCCGAGCTTGTGGCTGCGCTGGATTGATGCGTCGGGCGAGCTCTTAGAGACCGCAAGCGAGCGGGCCGAAATTGAACGCTGCCGGGTCGCGATCCATCTTGATCGCGCCGACGCTGAACGCGTCCGTGCTGATGAAGCGGTAGAGCGAGCGGACGAAGCAGAGGCACGCGCAATGGAAGCGGAAGAACGAGCGGCGCGACTTGCTCTGCGACTGCGCGAACTCGGGATTGATCCTGAATCGCTCCAGTGAGGACGCGGGACGTTCTTGAAGCGAGCGGCGGTACGCAGAAGGGGCGCGTTCTGTGGCTTATGCCTGCGCGGCTTTTTGGATGTCGCTGCGAGCGCGATCGCAGGATTGATTGCAGCGAGTCGTCGTCGTCGGGGGACCCGAGGCCGGCGGTGCCGGCGGTTTCGAGGATTGGAGGCGGGTCAAGCATCGTCCATGCGGGTAAGGACGAGACCATTCCGACGAGGATTGAGCCGCCTCACGCCTGCCGGAGAACTATTGGTGCGACAGATTGCGGACTGCCTGTATCCCAACCTTGCAACGATTGAGGATGCGATTCCGAAACCGACGGCAATCGACTCACTCTCTATCGAGGAAGCTCGAAAAACTCGCCGGGCTGCAGACTGTTGACGCACTGCAATATCTCGGTGGCTCTGCGACGAAGCCTTATCCACGAATTTGTTGGTAGGACCAGAATGGCGATTCGTCGTCCTCGAATGTGCTGTTGATATTGAATGCTCTGATCGGCAGTGATGAAGAGGTCAAAGTCGGCATTCCCCGCAGCGGCAATAAGATCGCCGTTTCGGAGTTCGCTCCAACCGAGTTCTTGAGCAAGTTTCACGGAATGACCGGTAAGTGCCCGAAACAACGGACGAGGTACGCAGACGTCGAAGAGGATCTTCATTAAGCCGCATGCCTCATAAACTGCTGCTTTGAATGTTCGAGAACAGCGACAGCTTGCTCGCGAGTGACATCGGGGAAGCAGTCGAGGAACTCATCAAGGCTTAGGCCATCCTGCAAGTTGTTGAACAATGCATCCACTGGGCAGCGAGTTCCGAGGAAGCACGGCTTTCCGCCGAGGCGTTCGGGGTCAGTCCAAACTGGAAGCGGGTTTGAATCAGAGGGCGGCATTTTGGAAGCCTTAATAAAGGTAAGGACAATTGCACTCGGAGGAGTCTCGTGAGTGAATTGGGATACTTGCAATCCGACGAATTTCAAATCGCATGGGACTCGTTCGTCTATTCGACCCATTCGCGATGACGAGCCGAGGAGTTCTCGAAAGCGAAATGTCATGTCGGAAGAATTCCACTCGTTCCCAAGCGGAGAGTGGGAACGAGCGAAAGCAGTTATCGGCCGCTCGCCTTAGCTGCCGATTAACTCCGCTGCCTTCGCGATGTCGCTGCGGGCTCGGTCGAGGATGGATTGCAGTGAGTCGTCGTCTTCGTTGTTCGTGAAGCCGGCCGCGCCGGCGGTTTCGAGGATTGGAAGCGGGTCGATCATCGTCCATGCGGGCAACGATGAGACCATTCCGACAAGGATCGAGCCGCCTCGCAAAATCCAGATGACGTAACCGACTGTCAGCGACGTCCCGACTGCGGCTGTTGTGCCGACGACGAGTGACTGAGTCAGTGGATCTCCCGATGTCTCGGCGACTTCTTGCTGCATCGAATCGAGCTTCTGCCACAACGTGCCATGCTCAAACGATTGCACGACGGAGTCGGCGTTATCGAAGGCCCATATGGTCGTGAATGGCATCACGTTGAGAGTGCTTTCACGAATGCTCTGCAGCCGTTGATCGAGCGTGCCCCCAATGCGGATATCGAAGCTTGCAATGCGCGTGATGTTGTTCGGGCCGCCGAAGGGAGTTGCGGGGTCCTGATTCGGCGTGCCGTTCGGGTCAGACGTCGGAGTGTTCTCCGGCGTTGAGCCGGATCCGGGATTGAAGGGCGTTACTCCTGTTGGGCCGCTCGGCGGAGGAGTCGTCGTGCCGCCGCCGGTCGGATTGCCGTCGGTGCCGCCGCCAGTGGTTGTCCCGCCTCCAGTCGTTCCGCCGCCGGTCGTGCCGCCTCCGGTTGATCCGCCGCCGTCGGTTGGTGTGCCGTCTCCGCCGCCGGTTGTTCCGCCGCCCGTTGTGCCTCCGTCGGTTGTTCCGCCGCCGCCGCCGGGACCGGTGCCGACGGTTTGACGCACAGTGATCGTCACCGTTGCGATGCTGCCGAGTTCGGTGCCGTCGTGCGTTTGATAGGTGAAGGTGTCGGTGCCGACGTAAGTGCCGGTCGGTGTGTATTCGAAACTACCGTCAGCATGCAGTGTGAGTGTGCCGTGCTCGGGACCGGTCAGAAGAATTGCCGTCAGTGCGTCGAGTTCGATATCGGTGTCGTTCGCGAGGACTCCGCGCGCGGCGATCTTGAGCGTCTCCAATTGATTGCCGGTGAAGGCATCGTCGACGCCGACCGGTGCGTCGTTCACGGCGGTGACTCGGAGCGTGACGGTCGCGGCGTTCGAGGACGCGGTGCCGTCGGTCGCTCGATAGATGAAGCTGTCCGTGCCGTTGAAGTTGAGGCTCGGGCGATAGGTGAAGGTGCCGTCGGCGTTGAATGTCAGCGTGCCGTGCGCAGGGCCGCTGACGAGCTCGGCGGTTAAGCCGTCGGTCGCGGGCAGGTTGAGGAAGAGGTTGTCTCGATCAACGTCGTTGCGGAGCACGTTGTTGCTGGCGCCGACGATCAGCGTGCCGTCTTCAGCGACGGTGTAGTTTTCGTCACTCGCCGTCGGAGCGTCGTTGATCGTGCGGATGCTGAGCGCGATCGAGGCCGAGTTTGTCTGCGGGCCGCCGCTGCCGTTGTGACCGAGATCGCTCACGCTGAGCACGAGCGAGTCGGTGCCGAAGTAGTCGGTCGCTGCCTGATAGGTCAGTCCGGCAAGTGCCGCATTGATCGCCGTCAACGTGCCTTGAATCGTGATGCTGCGCGTTCCGTCGGCGCCGGTGTT
>CAZNMS010000507.1:0-6356 GCA_964573505.1 uncultured Planctomycetaceae bacterium
GAAACAGCCAAGCGCCAAGCCGACGAATCGGCTTCGCTCTTCGCAGCAGGTTGGGGGACAAACGGCGCATGGCATTCTCGGCAAAATAGGGACAGCCCGCAGGGATGTTTGCGGACTGTGTTTAACTCACAAGGACCGGCTTCAGGCTCAATTCAGGATTCTCATCAATGGGGATGGAGTTTCATTTCTCAGGGCAAGGACCAGTCGAGGAATCACTTCCCGGTTCGGCGTCGCTGAATGCTTCTGAAGAGGTCGCATGTCATCGGCGGATCGTTCTCGGACGTGTTACTCAGGCATGGTCGCGTCAAATGCCGAGCGGAGAATGCTGCGGATGTTCGAGGCGGAGGCGCTGATGGTGGGTGACTTCTCAAGTTGTTGGCGCAGTTCGTTCTTGGCCAGTGGCGGTAATGCTCGGAAGGCAGGCGAGTCGAGCATGTAGCTCAGCGGTTGCTTGAAGAGTCGCGTCTGTAAGTCGAACTCACGCAATGCCGCGAACTCAGACGTCTTCGGGACGCGGCGCTCGAAGTCGGACGAGAAGCTTGATGTGCCTCGAATGGGGGATGTCAGTTTTGTTTCACCCTCAAACAGCAGATGCTTTGCAAGGGCCTCGATGCTGGTCGTCACCTTTTGAGCTTGCTCTGGCGGCAGCTTCGAGAGGTCCGTCGTCGACTCGGGCAGACCGGCTTTGTGCAGCGCGATCCGCGTCTCGAAGTTGGCGCGCGTCAGATAGTTCTGCGCGTCGACCTGATGTTCGAGCACCATCAAGGCCACGAGGTCGCTATGCGGAGTGAGGTACGGTCGCACGTCGACCAGCTTCGACAAGTCCGTGACGTTTTGGCCGGCGGTGTTGTCGATCGACTTCGGCTTCTTGTTATCTGCCAAGCGGAAATTGCCGAGATGCGTCTGATCGCCGTGAGTGCCGCTCACATACCAGCCGCCCCAACGCTGCTTGAGCGGACTGCTGTGATCGGTGCGAAAGCTGCCTGCGGCGACGACCGGTTGGCCTTCAGGATTGGGATGCACGGACCTCACCATCAAGCCCGGCACGTTGCGAGCTCGAACCGAACCGTGACACGTTAGGCAGCGATTGGTCTCGTGATGGAAGTACGGCGGATCGGACTTCTGAGACAGCGTGTAGAAGACCATGCCTAACTTCGGATCGGCCACTGCAATTTCAATGACACCGTCCTGCACGAAGCCGACATAGGTCTCTTCGTTGAAGTACAGCGCTCGCGGCGTCGCGGGCGAGATCTTGTCGTCCTGCAAGCTCACTCTGGCGAATGGCATGACTTGAGTGCTCGATGAGATGTCGAGTTCCTGCAACAGCGAAGCCAGGTAGCCATGCGCGTCAGTGCGTGCGAGTTTCTTCTGTCCCGCCGTGACGGCCGCTTGAAGTCGCGAGATGCGATTGTCCGGCGTCGATTCGCTGTAGCTGATCGGCGGGTACTCGTAATCAACGGCACTGTCCGCCGCCTGCAGCGACGGAGCGATCCCGACCCCTGTCAGCCAAACGACAAGCGCGATGAATCGATTGCGAAGTGCTCTCATGAATGCAGACTTGCTTGAAGAGAGGATTGAATGATTTGGGCTTTCCGCCATTCGTGTTGAGTCTTGTGTTGAGTGAGCCGCAAGGCGCTAGCCGCGGGTTCTGAATGCGTCCAGAACCGGCGGCTAGCGCCTTGCCGCTCACTGTCATCAACGCGAATGGCGGAGAGCCATGATTTGGTTGTGACCGGCACCCCGGCGCTGAATTTGAGTCGTCTTCGTCCGGCTCGCTCGGACGGGACGAACGACTGGTCGGCTACATGTTTTCGTAGCTGCCAGTCGTTGGTCCCGTCGCGATCAAACGCCGGAGCGACGCTTTGCTGGCAGGCTACTTTCCGCCGATCGCAGCTTCGGTTGCGGGCTGCGGTGTCGTCGTCTTCTGTCGCACGCAGTACACGACTTCGCCGGTGCGAATCACGAGGCTGCCGTTGACGATCGCCACTCCGTACTGCACCGGATCCGCGAAGCGGTTGTCGCCTTGAGCCCGCTGCTTGGCGATCTCTTCAGGAGTCATCGCACGCCGACGGCCTTCGCCTTCGCTGCTCCCATTGCTCGGCGCTCCTGCGGGACGTGCCCCTTCTGCAGGACGCCCACTTGCCGCAGCGTTGCCGCCAGCAGCTTCAGACTTACCAGCATCAGGCTTTGCGGTTTCAGGCTTACCAGCTTCGCTCTTACCAGCTTCCGGCTTCGCATCCGCCGGACGTCCGCCCTCGGGACGTGCTCCAGCAGCGGGTTGCTTGCCGTCGTCATGATTGTGTCCGCCGGCTCCGCCACCTGCGGCGCGTTGCCGAGCGAACGGTTCGCTGCCGGCCTTCTCGGGATCCCACAATTGGTTCTCGGCGAGTAATTCAAATTCCGGCTTCGCGGCGATGACCGTCGTGAGGCCATCTTTGCCGAAGATGTAGACGCGATCGCCCAGTCCAACCGGAGTCGCCCAGCAGCCTTGATTGATGCGCTTCGCGTAGTGCTTCTCGCCCGTCTTGGCGTCGTAGCAGAAGACGACTCCGGCGCGATTCACCCAGTAAGCCAGTCCGTTGTGAACGAGCGGCGAATTGAACTGCGGCATCGCTTCTTCAGTGCGCCAGACAACCTTCGCCGACCACTCTTCGCCGTTGCGTGTAATTTCCACGACACCATTCGACTTACGAGCTTCGGCTTCGTTCTCGCCGTGCATGCCGGGAGACGCGGCGATCACAAAGCGACCATTGCCCGCAGCCAACGGAGTGGCCGAGCGATTGCCGCCGACTCCATCGAGCGTCCACAACTGCTTGCCGGTTTGCGGGTCATAGCCATCGAGCGAACCCGCCGAGCTACACACGATGTGCTGGCCACCATCGACCGGCACGAGATTCGGCGACGAGTAGCTCGTGCGGCTGTCTCGATCGGTCTTCCACTTCGTCGCACCAGTTCGCTTATCGAACGCTGCGAGATAGCTCGGACCTTCATGATCAATCAGCAGCACGATCGAGTCCTCTGTTTGCAACGGCGACGAAGCCAGTCCGATCGTCGATTCGAACGCGCCGTAATCTTCAGTGAGACTCCGCTTCCACAGCGGCTTGCCATCATGGCTCACAGCAACAAGCACGCCTGTCTCAAAGAAGGCATAGACGCCATTCGCATCTACCAGAGGAGTCGGTGCCGAGCGACTTTGAAAGTAGTTGCTGCGATTCTTCTGCAACGAGTCGTGCGTCGCGGTCCATTCGATCGCACCGGTTTCGAGGTTCATCGCGACGACCTGGCAACGGTCCTTCATCAAACCTTCGATGTCCGTCACGAAGACTCGATGGCCCCAGATGACGGGCGATGATTGGCCCTTGCCCGGCAGCTTGGTTTGCCACGCGATGTTCTCGGCATGAGTCCATTTCAGCGGCACGCTGGCGGGATCAACTGCCGAGCTGCCGACTCCATGAAACGCTGGCCAACTGGCCGTCGCAGCGGGCTTCGTTGTTGGTTCGGCTCCAAAGCAAGCCGCGAAGCCGAAGATGACAATTCCCGCCGCTAGCAACGTGGCATCCAGCGACGACATGCGCGGCATCAGCAATCGGTCGCGGTGTGAGACGTTCGAAGTGTGTTGTTCGATTCGATGAGTCATTGAGAACTCCAGTGTGGAGAAAGAGGCAAAAGTAAGAACGCGGACCGCAGTGCGATCCGCTGAAATCAAAGTCGAGAACATCGAGCGCTCGGCACCTTCCAAATGCCGTTCGCTGAGAGGCTGTAATTAAATCGCCACTTGGGCTTGTCCCAGTGGTTTAGCGGCTTCTGCGCTACTCGATTTTCCCTGCGTGTGAAGTAGCGCAAAAGCCGTTGAACCCCCGACGCAAGGTCGGGGGCGATTCAATCAAAGCACCCAAGAGAACGTTCGAGCTGACGGCACATCGAATGTGCCTGCTACCGGTCAACTCGCTCTGCGGAATTCAGACCTACTTGGCATTCACTGCGACGGGCTTCGCGGGATGTCCGGGAGCAAGCTGCGGCACGTTGGCAACCAACGTCGCTGAGTACGCGGTCTTCTCGTAGCCCTCGCCCTTTTGCTCGGGGGCCATGTGATGCACGACGACGAGCACATAGTTCCCGTCTGCGGGCGTGAATGACGCGACGCCCTCGGCGTCGGTCATACGTTCGAAGTCTTTATCAAACCCTTCAGCCAACACCTGACCGCGCGGAATAAAGCTGACTCGCGCTTCAGGCAGTGGCTTTCCCTGATAAAGCAAACGCACCTTGATGGGCTGCCCGGCTGCAAACGTTGCAGGGTTGGTGAGTGGCACTAACTCGATCGGCAGGCCCTGCGGTTTGTCGAAGCCGGCGGTCTTTTCGCTGTCCATGCCCGCGCTGAAGTACGACTTCGCACTCTTGATCGCGCGAGTCGACCCATGCAGTGTGTCGAGCGTATGCACGACGGTATGCAATCCGGCGTCCTTCGTGACGAATCGTGCCGACCAGAAACCTTCTTTCGGCGCGTAGCCGGTATCGACCACTTTGCCTTTGAGGTCGTGCTTCTGGCCTTGTCCGTCGATCACGGACAGCGTGCATGGAGCGAGCGTGATCTTGCTCGCCAGTTTGAAGTCGCGGTGCTCGTTGCCGTGATTGCCGAGCATCAGATCGACATGCACGACTTCACCGACTCGCACACGCGAGACATTGGCTTGCACCCATGTGTCGTGCGCCGACGCAATCGCCGGCGCGAGAACTAAGAACAAAGCGAAAAACTTTCGCATGGAATAATCCTTACTCGGAAAATTGAAGAGGACATCAATAAGAAAGCGGACGTCGCGACGGCGCGCATTCGGTTTTCAATCCACTGAGCCTCGCTGGGTCACTTGAACTCGAAGATCGTGAGTTCGGTGTCACGTTCTTGTGGTCGCCTTTCGCTCCGCGAAAGTGCGTCTTTTCGCCCCCGGCCTTGTGCCGGGGGTTCAACGGCCTTTGCGCTACTTCAAATCAAGGGCAATTCGAGTAGTGCAAAGGCCGTTAAACCTCCGAGGCCGGGGCACCCTCTGGGTCGCGGGGGCGATTTAATCACAGCCTCTCCGCAAAAGACGCTCTTTCGCGGAGCGAAAGGCGACCATTGGTCTGAGACCGTGCCGCCTTAGAACTCGCCGACAAGGTCGTTACCGCCGCGAGTTCCGAGAGCTCGCCACTGGCCGAGGTCGATGTTGTCGCTGACGAACTTCACCGCTCCGTCACCGAGCAATGTGTGAACGCCGCCAACGTGCTCGCTGCGAGCGGCGAAGATCCCATAGCCGCACGTGCCCATGTCCATGATGGGGCTGTTGGGGCTGTGATAGTGGTGGTACCCAGTCCAATACTCGCGACCGTGAATCCATCCGGCTCCGCGTTGCCCTGCATAGCCTCGACTCGCGGCGATCGTTGGTGCTTCGTAGAGATTCGGGTCCGCGGGTGCTGAATAGCCGCTCGCCAAACCAGCAACCGTCGGCGGCACGGTGCTGGAAGTCCAAGTACACGCAACGTTGATGTAAGTGCGACGGCGATCGTTCAATGAAGTGGGAGCGGAAACGGTCTGATTCGGTAGACCGATGATTGACTCAGAGAAGAACGACGTGTTGCTCATGCCGTCGGTGACATCGCGGAATCTCACGTTCGAGTTCGCCCAGCAAACGCCGTCAGAAGGCAAACGTGTGTCGTAGAGCGTCCCAACGGCCGTCCCGAAGTTGATGTGGTAGTTGTTCGTGGCGTACTGAAATATCTGGCCGGTCGCGCCGCCGGTCGTGCCTGATGTCACGCTGATCTGATCCGGTCCCGGATCGCTGGGGCAGCGGAAGAACGACAGCACGGTTCTGGTCGGCACCACAAACGGAGCGTTGACATCGCCCGGACAACAACCGATCTGCAACTTCAAACTGAAGTCCAAGAAGTCATGCATCCCAGCTTGATCCATATAGGGCAGCAGTTGGGCCTGCACGGAGAAGTTGCCGCTGTTGGCCGCTCCGACCGAGTAGACCGACGGCAGCATCGTGTGTGTGCCTTCGTAGTTCGAAACGGCAAGCCCGAGTTGCTTGAGATTATTCTTACATGAGGAGCGTCGAGCAGCCTCACGCGCCTGCTGCACCGCCGGTAGCAGCAACGCCACCAGCACGGCGATGATGGCGATAACAACGAGCAATTCGATGAGCGTGAAGCCGCGCGACTTCCGCTGACTTCCGAAAAATGACATTGAATTCATGGCTAATACCTTTGTTTTGTGAGTGGATGGTGAGCAGTGCCGAATCCATGCGCGGCGCAGACCGCGACCGGAATCAGCAGCAAGCGATTGAACGCGTTGCTTGATCAAGGCGAGCCCAAGATTGGCACAT
>CAZNMS010000508.1:0-6303 GCA_964573505.1 uncultured Planctomycetaceae bacterium
GTCCGTCGTACCAGTGTTCCTCACCCATTGTGCCGGCCCGCCCGGTGAAGAACTTCTCGCGACGAGGCATCTCAGCGGTTCAAGGCGACGCTTCTCGAACTCTCGCAAGACGCCGTTTGAGACTCCTCGCGGCCTCGATATGGTCGCGGCGCGATCGACGGCGCGAGTGCGTGAATCAAGGCGAGAGATCGGTCGGCGTTGTTCTTCATTTCTTCACTGCGAAGCGCGAGGTGTGCGATGAGTGCTCGCAATCGAAACGGACTGAGCAAACTCGAAGTCGTCGTTGTGCTTGTCGTTCTAATGCTGCTGGCTGCGGTGCTGGTGCCAGCAATGCATCCCTCCGGAAGCATTGTGAGAGAGGCAGCTAGAAGAAGCGACTGCAAGAACAAGCTGAAGCAGATTGGCATCTCGCTGCTCAACTACCATGAAACGTTCGGCGTGTTTCCGCCCGGATGGATCGCAGTGAGAGGGCCGTCATCGGGCGAGCGCGAGCAGTCGGCGTATGGATGGTTGACCTACTGCTTGCCGTTCATGGACTCGTCACCGTTCTACAAAAAGATTGGCTTCGGTGATCCCGATCCCTCATTCCAATTTCAGGCAATGAATGGATTTAAGTTCGCAAGCACCGTGCAGCCAGCATTTCGCTGCCCGAGCGATTGGGGTGAGTCGCAAATCACGACAGCGAGCGGCATGACGTTGGCGACGTCGAACTATGTCGGCAACTTTGGAGTCGGCATTCCCGAGCGGCAGCACTCGCATGCCTTTATGCAGGGCATCCTCGGCGAGAACTCCAACATTCGTATTCGAGACATACTCGACGGCGCGACGAACGTCGTCATAGCCGGGGAACGCCGACAGCCGCGCGTTGGGACGCAGTGGGAACTCGGCCGGCTCGACGGTTCGTTCAACTCCTATTGGGCCGGCATGCCGAAGGATGCGAGCCCGCTGGTGATAGTTGGCACCGTCACCGACGGCATCCTGCCCGACGTCGACTCAGAGCAAGAAGCAGTTCGACTGAAGAAGAACGACTCCGACCTGCTGAACTTCAAAGGCCCACTCAATGGGACGAACGGTTCGAAGCCGAGCCTGCGCGTGCTTCGAATCAACAAACTCAGTGACGGAGCGCCGCTGACGGGGACTCACTCGCAAACCGTCAGCGGCAGCTACAGCAGCTATCACCCCGGCGGCACTCATGTCCTGCTCGTTGGCGGTTCGGTTCGATTTGTGAGCGACTCCATCGACCCGCAGATCTACATCAACCTGATGCGCCGCGCGGATGGGGAAGCTCTCGGTGAGTTCTGATGCAGGCGAGTCGCGATGAAGGGATGAGGTAACTCGCGACTCAGTGTCTGGTCATTGGATGCCCCGACCGCTCGATGGCGTCCGTACGTTTTCGCCTTTCGGAGCTTCATTGAATCGATGGTGCTCGCCTACCTTGCTGCCGTGAAACTTCGCTTTACTGGAGCTAGCGATGTCGAATTGGGAACAACACATCTTGAGTGATCCTCGAGTCTGTCACGGCAAGCCTTGCATTCGAGGGACTCGGATCATGGTATCAGTGATTATGGACAATCTGGCGGATGGGTTATCGCCAGAAGAGATCGTCGCCGAGTATCCGCCTCTCACTCATGAAGACGTTCTGGTAGCAATCAGTAGCCATGAGGCAGATAACCATCGGGACAAGCCCGATGGGGACACAATTTCGAGCGGCAGCGTTATCCGGTTGCCTCGCGATTGCTGACGACCGACGAACTCGAATCCGCCGCCCTCAAGAGATCCCGCCAAAATGATGCATCGCCTCATCTCAACTGGCCTACTTGCACTTTCCCTCGTGCTGCCGACTTCACTGCTCGCTGCCGAACCATTGGGGATCGTCCTTGATGATGCGGATGCGAAGCTGATCGGAACTTGGAAGCGATCGACAATCAGCAAGCCGTTTTTTAATGAGGGCTATTCAACGGCACTTGGCGGGTCGGGCGCGTCGCTGACTTATCGCGTCTCGATCAAGCAGGCGGGGAAGTATCACGTCTTGATGTCGTACCCGGCGGGCGGCAACCGGTCAGCCATGACTCCGGTCATCATTCCTACAGTCGATGGCGAGCAAACCGTCATCGTCAATCAGAAGAAAGATCCGGTCGGGCCGGGCGGGTTTCATGTGCTCGGTCAGTTCTCGTTCGCGCAAGGCGATGTCGCGATCACGATCGGCACCGAAGGTACTAAAGATTACATCATCGCCGACGCTCTTCGCGTGCTGACGGATGATGAGTTCGCGGTCGTCGCAAAGGATGAGAAGCCGATCCTCACGAACGCGTCGAAGACAGTCGCGAAGCCGACGCCCGAGAAGAAAGTAGTACCGCAGCCGGCGGCAATCGTCGTTGAAGCGTTCTCGCGAACGGTTCCCTCACAACCGCCGAAGCGACTCACACCGGAAGAACTCGATGCGCTGCTCAAGCCGCATCAGGGCGACATGAAGTCCGACGAACTCGCCTCGGACGAGACGTTCTTGCGGCGGGTGCATCTCGACATCATCGGCCGTCAGCCGAAGCCCGATGAGCGAGCGGCGTTTCATGAGGACGGCGCAGATCGCCGCGCGAAGGTCGTCGAGCGTTTGCTGGCTCAACCGGAGTTCGGCACGAATTGGGCGAACTATTGGAGCGATGTGATCTCGCACCGCGTGTTCGAGCCCGAGTTGACGTTCCTCAATTACAGCACGTTCAAAGGTTGGCTCGCGCAGCAGTTCAATAGTGGCGTTGGTTGGGACGAGATCGCTTATCGCGTCATCACCGCAACGGGCAAAGTCGGCGACAATCCGGCAGCGACATTCATTGGGTTTCACTCGGGCGATCGCTCGCGTCTCGCAGGAGAAACGACGCGCGTGTTTCTCGCGGTGCAGATTCAATGTGCCGAGTGTCACGATCACAAATTCATCGACATGCCGCAGAAGACGTTTCATGAACTGGCGGCGTTCTTCGCTCGGACAGAAGCGAAGTTGCCGCGCAACGAAAGCGATGGCATCGCCGTCAACAGCAAGGCCGACGGCGAACACAAGATGCCCGGCAAAGGCGGCGGCACGATGGTCCCGACGGCGTTTGGGTTGAAGCAGGTCGAACTCGGGACGAGTGATCTCGGACGACGGCAAGAGTTAGCTCGTTGGATCATCGCGCCGGAGAACCCGTACTTCGCGCGGGCCTTTGTGAATCGTCTTTGGTCGCGCTTTATCGGCGAAGGCTTTTGCGAACCGGTCGATGAGATCGGATTGGCGGCTCATCCGAAGATGCCCGAAGTGCATACCGCTGTTGCCGAGCACTTCATCGCCAGCAACTACGACCTGCGTGCGGTCATTCGCTTGATTGCGGCGACGAAGGCTTATCAACGTCGACCGCAGGATCCGAGCGGACGACTGCGCGGCGATGAGATCTTTGACTCGCTCGCCGCTGCGGTTGAGTTACCGAATGTCGTCGGGACGAAAGCGAAAGCCGACGGAGCGTTTCGATTCCCGGTCCCGCCCAAGAGCACGCGAGATCTCGTCAACGACGCGTTCGGTTTCGATCCGTCGTTCTCGAAAGAGCAGATCGTTCGCAGCCTGCGCGAAGCGATGTTCCTGATGAACAACTCGCAGTTGCAGAAGCAGATCGACGCAAAGCCCGACAGCGGAACGATACTCGGAGTGCTGATCGCGCAAGAGAAGGACGACTCAAAAGCGATCGGCATCTTGTTCCGCCGCGTGCTGGCACGAGATCCGACCGCGCGAGAACTCGAAGTCTCGAAGCGACACATCGAAAAGCTCAACGACCGCCCGGCAGCTTATGAAGACCTGTTGTGGAGCTTGTTGAACTCAGCCGAGTTCACGACTCGGAAGTGATCACATCAAGTAGGATCGGCGATTCTGACTGTTGAGGAATTTAAGGATGCCCTGAGATGAAAATTGCACATGTTTGTTTACAGAACTTCAAAAGGTTTGGGGGAGCTCGTCTTGAGGTTCCTATCAAGAATTCGCTGACAGAAGACATTGCTGAGCAGTTTCTCATTCTTGGCGACAATGGGTCCGGTAAGACCTCAGTGCTTCAAGCGGTTGCACTGTGTTTATCAATGGTCAGCGGCAAGACTCGTAGCGTTTCGGACTTTGATTGGATTGGCTGGGTTCCGGGCCGATACGCGTGCTGGGGCCAACCCGTCATTGAGATCGAAGTCCATTTTTCCGAAGACGAAATTGCGGCGACTTGTGAGGCAGCCGAGCGTTGGTATCGCGCGCTCAATGGACGAACCGGCAGATCATTTGTCGAACCCGGCCAAAAGAAGGTCGTTCGAGTCCGGCTCGATGGCGAGCACTACAGCAGTCTGTCCGGCGATCTCGCAGACTTGTACCAGTTTCGCGGACGTAGTTACGCAGCCAGCTTGTTGAAGACGGATCCATCTGCGCGAGGCTTGTTCGAACAGCTCCCCGGATTGTTTTGGTTCGATCAGTTTCGAAATCTGGCTTCACCTCAAGAAGACGGCGGCAGCGAATCAACGGGGCCCGGCAGAGTTTCATTCGCGGTCGGGGTTGAGCGACTTCGACGGCATCTCAACGGCTGGCAGATGAATCGACTGACAAGGGGAACGTCGCGTAACGATTACTTAAGCGAACTAGAAGACTCGTATCGACACATCTTCCCCGGAAGGTCATTTGGTATGCCCGAGCCGATGTTTACCGGCGGAGTACCTTCTCCCGATGAGTTCTACTTCATCTTGAACGACGGCAATCGCAGCTATGACATTCAAGAGATGTCAGCCGGGGAGCAGGCGGTATTTCCAATTCTCTATGAGTTCGTGCGGCAACGAATTCGAAACTCGGTGGTGTTGATTGATGAAGTCGATCTCAATCTGCATCCCCCGCTTTCTCAGGCGCTATTGGCAGTCTTACCGACAATGGGCGTCGATAACCAATTGCTCTTCACGACTCATTCGGAGTCCATCACGGCGGTCCATAATCCCAATCAGGTCTATCGCCTGCCCGGAGGGCGACTATGCCTGTAAGCGTCTTGCTGTGTGAGGGCAACAACACAAGCCCGGATGCTCGCGTCCTCAACAAGTTGCTGGCGGGGCTCTGCGAAGTGAAACCGTTTGGCGGCAAGTACGGCATGGGAGATCGCATCCTCGCACGCCGCGAAGTTCTCGGAGCAACGTCGGTGTTCGGCTTGTTGGACGGTGACTTTCGCGAATGGACGGTCCCGAAAGGAATTCCAATTTCGTGGGTCATCGAGCCGCAGAATTCCAAACAGCACATTGGTTGGCGATGGGAGCGGAAAGAGATCGAAAACTATCTGATCGACCCGGTCGTAGTTGCCCGAGCGTTGGGGGCATTGCCCGATGATTATGAGGCACTGCTTCGCTCAACCGCAGTTTCACTTTCTGCGTATCAGGCCGCCCGCATCACGTTGACGCTGCATCGTCCTCGGTTTTCGCCATTACAGAATTCATTCGGTACGAAACATGGTGACACCGAACTACCTGAAGCCAACGCTCTTGATGCCGTCCATTGTTTGGACGCAGCAAAGGATGTGATTCAACGATGGAACGAGCATCGCAGTCTCGATGATGTTTGTGTTGAAGCAACTTTCAACCGAGTGTTGCCCGAGTGCGAAGAAGGCGGTGCTCGCTTTATGCATTTCGTCACAGGATTTGCCGGCAAAGATTTGCTTTGGGGAATGTCGGCGGGACTTGCCAAAGCGGGCTTTTCGTCGCCGAGAGTTTTTCTCGAACGCATCCTTGTTGGCATTAGTAAATCAAGTGACAACGTTGCCGCATGGCTACCGGAATGGACCGCGCTGCGGGAACTGGTTGCTCAGTGAGTAGGTTGGCCGTCACCAACTGAAACACTCAATGAAGTCCTGAATCATGGCAATTAGTGCTGTATTTATGAAGGTTTCGGATTCGAGGCACTTTATGAATTGACGCCGCAAAGATTAGAACGATGGACGTCAACTGACACCAACTTGAGGCACCTGATTTACGGGGCACACTCATGTGGAACGATGAAAAGCGAAAGCGACTGCAAGCCTTGCGCTCGACTGCGAATCCGGAAGGACTGAATGAGTCCGAGCAACGCGAGATATCGGCGCTCGTGCTCGAACTTGAGTCCGAGGAAGTTGAACTACTACGTCCTGCAACGGATCGTGTCCGAGACGAACGCATGGCGATTGAAGCGCAGAACCGGGTGTTGGAAGAGTTACTGCGGCGTTTCGGAAGCCAATGTCGGCGCAGAACTGAGAGGCTATCCGAAAACAGAACCGCTTTGATTTAGGCTCTTGTAGGCATTTGGCG
>CAZNMS010000509.1:0-6263 GCA_964573505.1 uncultured Planctomycetaceae bacterium
TTTGAAGTAGCGCAAAGGCCGTTGAACCCCCGGCACAAGGCCGGGGGCGAAAAGATCACAGCCTCGGAGCGAACCACGACTATCGCCGACTTGAACTAACGAGCCCGCAACTTGAAGTCGCAACCAACCGCTGCCGACTTAAGCCCGCTCGCACGTTGCTCAATCTCGATCGCTACCGATAGCGCTCTTGTTCTTATCTCCCTCTCACGAGGACACGATTGATGCTCACTGTGAATGACGTCTTGAAGGTCGCCGAATTGGGACGACTGAAAGTTACCGACGCCGAAGTACAAAAGTTTGCGGAGCAACTCGGCGGAGTGCTCGACTACGTGCGCGTGCTTGATGAGGTCGACGTCAGCAATGTGGCGCCGATGGCTCACGTTGCGGATGTTGCCAATGTCTTTCGCGAAGACGCCGTCGTTGCGTCGTTACCCCGCTCGGCTGCACTTTCAAACGCTCCGAAGACGGACGGAAAGTTCTTTCTCGTCCCGCAGATTTTGGAGCACGCATAACGCTGCGAGATAGGCAATCGGGGAATGAGATTGACCACTCGAACTCTTCGCTCTGAAGCAGCACTACCACTGCGTCTTCAAACTTGCGTTTCCCGTAGCAGAAGTCGTGAGACTTCTGATCGAGCGTCGCAAGACCGAACTCTCACGAGTTCGGCTACGCAAAATTATTAGTCGTGAAGACGCACCACATTGTTTGAAACTTCGAATTAGGACTCACTCTTCATGAGCCTTCTCGCTGCGACCACTGCCGAACTGCTCGGCCAATTGTCGAACCGCAGTTTGTCCGCTGTTGAACTCACTCAAGCATGCCTTGCTGCGATTCAGCAGCACGAAGTGCAAGTCGGCGCGTTGCTCACCGTCACTGCTGAGAACGCACTCGCTCAAGCAGCGGACATTGATCGACGACGGCAAGCGGGGGAGTCGGTCGGTGCTCTTGCCGGTCTGCCGATCGTGCTCAAAGACAACATCTGCACGCAGGGCATCAAGACGACCTGCGCAAGCAAGATGTTGCAGAAGTTCGTCCCGCCCTATGACGCGCACGTTGCAACGCGACTTAAGCAAGCCGATGCCGTGCTGATTGGCAAAGCGAATCTCGACGAGTTCGCAATGGGTTCTTCGACAGAGAACTCCGCTCTCGGCAAGACAACAAATCCATGGAGCGCGGCGCATGCTGCGGGCGGGTCGAGCGGCGGGTCTGCAGCGGCAGTGGCAGCGGGCTATGCACCACTTGCACTCGGCAGCGATACCGGCGGTTCGATTCGACAACCGGCATCTTTTTGCGGAGTGGTCGGCATGAAGCCGACATACGGACGAGTCTCACGTTTCGGGCTCGTTGCATATGCCAGTTCGCTCGATCAGATCGGGCCATTCGCGCGCGATGTCACGGGCGCAGCACTCTTGCTCGATGCGATTAGCGGGCACGACGGACGCGATTCAACGAGCGTCTCTGCTCCCGCCACTCAAACAGCAGCGACGGTCGAGCAACCTCTGACCGGCCTGCGAGTCGGCGTTGCTCGCGAGCACTTTGCCGAGGGACTCGATCCTGAAGTCGAGAGCGCTGCTCGTAAGGCGATCGACGTCTATCGCTCGCTCGGCGCGACGATCGTCGACATCTCGCTGCCGCATTCGAAGTATGCGATCGCGGTCTATTACTTGATCGCCTGCTCGGAAGCGTCGAGCAATCTCGCTCGCTACGACGGCGTGCATTACGGACATCGCGCGGCCGAGTTCTCCAATATGGTCGACATGTATAAGGCCAGTCGTTCCGAAGGCTTCGGCGATGAGGTCAAGCGCCGCATCATGCTCGGGGCTTATGCACTCTCAGCGGGCTATTACGACGCCTATTACTTGAAGGCACTCAAAGTCCGACGACTCATTCGCAACGACTTCGATGCGGCCTTCGGGGAAGTCGACGTCATCGCGTCGCCCGCGAATCCGACGCCCGCATTCAAGCTCGGCGAGATGACGGCAGACCCGCTCAAGATGTATCTCGCCGACATCTACACCATTAGCGCCAATCTGGCGGGCATCCCCGGCATCTCGATCCCGGCGGGAATGAGTTCGACCGGCTTGCCGATTGGACTGCAACTGTTAGCGGCTCCGTTTGAGGAAGAAAAATTACTCCGAGCGGCGCGCATGTTCGAACGCGAGCACGGACCGGCACCGCGACCGTTTGCCGATTAGTGTCGGCTTTCGCTCCGCGAAAGCTCTCAGCATCGCATTGGCGACGCGTCGACCGGAACCGCTCTCGGAAGAAACAAGACGCCCTTTCGCAGAGCGAAAGGCGACAATCACGACCCTTCATTTGTGGCGATCATGGACTTCACAACGATCATCGGTCTCGAGATTCACGTTCAATTGCAGACGAAGACAAAGCTCTTCTGCGGTTGCCCGACGCTCTTCAATCCCGATCAGCCGAACGTGCAGACGTGCCCCGTCTGTCTCGGCTTGCCGGGTGCGTTGCCGGTCATGAATCGCGATGCCTTTCAGTTGTCGCTGAAGACGGCGATGTCGCTGAATCTTGAACTGGCCAAATTCACGAAGTGGGACCGCAAGCAGTACTACTACCCCGACTTGCCGAAGGGCTATCAGATCAGTCAGTACGACTTGCCCTTCAGCGCCAACGGATGGCTCGACATCGACGTGCCGTCGACCGGTGAAACGCGCCGCATTCGTTTGATCCGCGCGCATCTCGAAGAGGATGCCGGCAAGAACTTGCACGACGAATCGGGACGCGGTTCGGACAGTCAAGTCGACCTCAACCGCGCCGGCACTCCGTTGCTTGAGATCGTCTCGCATCCCGATTTGCGCTCCGCTGAAGAAGCAAAGACCTATATGGAGGAGATGCGCCTGCTGTTGCTGACGATCGGAGTGTCCGACTGCAACATGCAAGAAGGCAGCATGCGCTGCGACGCGAACGTCAATCTGCACGTGCATGAGAACGGTGAGTCGATCCCGACGCCGATCGTCGAAGTGAAGAATCTCAACAGCTTCAAGTTCCTTGAAGCGGCGATTGAATTTGAAGTGAAGCGGCAGTGGGCCGAATGGCAGAAGACCCGCAAGCGAATGGGCGAACCCGGCGGTCATAAGACAACGCGCGGCTACGACCCGAATCGCGGCGTCACATTCGAGCAACGCGGGAAAGAAGAAGCCGCCGACTACCGTTACTTCCCGGACCCGGATCTCGTACCGGTGACTGTGACCGACGAGCAACTCGCAGCGATCCGCGCGACGCTCGTTGAGTTCCCGGCAGCGCGTCGCCGCCGCTATCAGCAAGAACTCGGCCTCTCGGCTTACGACGCGCGCGTCATTGCCGATCAAGGCACTGAGTTCGCGACGTACTTCGACTCGGTCGCAAGCCTCTGCGGCGACGGCAAGCAAGCGGCCAATTGGCTGACTCAAGACGTGCTTCGCGAAATGAACGAGCGACGTCTCGCGATCACCGAATTCCCAATCACAGCCGATGTGCTCGGAGCGTTGCTGAAGCGAGTCGCGAAGAACGAACTGACGATCAAAGCCGCTCGCGAAGTGTTCCTTGCTCTGATGACCGAATGGGAAGAGCAAGAAGTCACTCCGACGGCGGAGCGCATTGAAGCGATCGTGAAGGAACGCGGTCTCGCAACCGTCAACGACACCGGCGCGATCGACGCTGTTGTGAGTGCAGCCCTTGCTCGAAACGAGAAAGCGGTTGCCGATCTCCGCGCGGGCAAGATGCAAGCCATCGGCGCGATCGTCGGACAAGTGATGAAGGAACTCAAAGGCGCCGATGCAAAGGTCGTGCGTCAGATGATCCTCGACAAACTCGGGATCTCGTAACGACCGCTCGGTCAATCGGCTGTTGAGTTCATACCGGTACGACGGACTTCCAGTCCGTCGCCTTTCACGGTCGAGTAACGTGCAAAGTGGTCGAGAGCAGCCTGCATGTCATTCGGATTCCATAGGCACATCCGCAGTGCGGCCTTGCCATCCGCAGGTGATCGCACCATTTGAAAAGCAGATGCCTACGGATGGCAAAGCCCGGCTGCGGATGAATGAAGATGGGATCGCATCGAGCGAGCCTCTGCTCCGAAAAGTAGCTTGGGATTCCATCCCGAGCCGCAGCGGGACGACGTTCACATTCACTCGTTGAATTCGCCGTCACGCGAGATCTCGCTGTCTCGTTGTCGTACTGCCCAACGACTTTCGGACATTGGGAACTGCCGCCGATTGACGAGTTGTCCGACGAACTGCCGCTCGCCTTCGTTGAGCGGGCCATGAATGAGTAGTGAGTAATGGAAATTGAAAAATGCAGAATGAGGAAGCTTGCGGCCGCTGCGTCTGAAATTCTGCATTTTTCATTTTCCAATACTCATTACTCATTCTCTCAACCAAAGGCTGTGCTTCGTGAGTCGTTGAGCGATCGGCAGATGAGTTCTTGTCGGGACGACGGACATCCCGTTCGGCTGAGGCGGATCCGCGTTAGCAATTATCGTTACACCAATAACCGCCCGGCGTAGCCGACCACTCGCGAGGTGTCGCCATTGGCGTCGGCACTCGTCGCGTAGCCGACGACTTCGGATTGATGCAGCACTCCGAGCTTCTTCAGCGTCTTGATGACGATCACGGCCGGGATCACTCCGCACATGCTGATTTGATTCGCGCGGCACGTCTTGAAGAGCGCGTCTTCGTCGAGCCGGTCAAAGTCCGCTAAGGCCAGTTTGTCGAGACGACGATTCTCTTCGTCGGTCGCAAAGTGGTTCATGTCGCTCGAAATCAGCAGCAGCGGCGGTTCGTCGAGTTCTCGAATCACTTCTGCCAGTCCGGTTGCGAAGTGCTCGCAGCGTTCGAGATTCGCCGCTCCGATCGCGATGCCGGTGACTTTCGTCTCCGGATTCAGGCGAGCGATCAGCGGCAGGTTGACCTCAATTCCGTGCTCGGCTTGATGAGCAGCGGCATCAAGCTGCAAGCCTTTGATCTTCGCGCAGAGCTTTGATGCGAGTTCGTAATCGGCGGCGACATTCTTCCCCGGTAGCTGCCAAACATGATGCGGAGCAACGGCCCATTCGGAGCCGTTCGCAGTGTGCTTCGGGCCGATGATGATGATGCGCTTCGGCAGCTTGATCCGCTTCAGCACGTCCGCAGCCAATCGTCCCGAGAAGGCCCATCCGGCGTGCGGCACCATTGCTCCGGGGCATGCTTGCGGAGTCGCATCGCCGTCCAAAAGTTTGTCGAGCATCTGATTCATGCTCGCTGCGTCGCCGGGATAGAAGCGACCGGCAATGGCAGCGGGTCGCTCGGCCGCGCCAGCTTGAGGACGCGGCACGCCCGAGAACGTGACTCGCTCGCGCGTGCTTTGAAATTCGAGGCTGAAGATCTGCGCGAAGACGGGCTCTGCAACTTGCGCGAGTTCTGCTGCGTCGGCAACGAGTTGCTCGGCAGAGGCATTGCGATCGTAGACCCATGCATTGCGATTGCGCTCCGAGACGAGCACTGCTCGATTCGCCGGATGAATGCCGCCGAGACTCGGCTCGTCGATTGAGCCGTGCATCGTCGTGCCATACGCGATCGAGACATCGACATTGAAATTGGCGTTGAGGAACCCGCGTCGTCGCAACTGATTCGCAAGCTCTTCGCACATCGAGAACGCGGTAGCTTGCAGTGGCATCGTGTCGCGCAGAGCCAATCGAGCTTGCGTGACCTCTTGCCCGCCGGGCAGCGACACATTCAACGAGACCCCATTGACCGTCGAGTCGGGCACGGTCGCGATGTAGTACATCGGAGTTGCACCGCGAATGAGCGCGGCGATGTTGTCCTTGCAGATCTGCCGGAACACATCGAGTTGCTCGGTCGAGTAAATCGGCTGAGCCGCTTCGAAGTGCGCGACCTCTTGAGGAGTGCTCGTCAGCCGACCGTGAATCACGTTCCCTTCAAAGCGATAGAGCGTCGTGTCGGGCTCTTTCCATGCGGTCGGCGGCAAGCCGGCTTTGATGCAAACTTGATTGAGGAACGTCTCAGAGTCCCAGTCATTGTCGGTCGCAACACCCGGCAGCAGCAGCCCGCGCTGATTGCCGCGAATGATCTGCAAACCGTGTGTGCCAATTATTACCTCTTTGATCCGAGCGAGTCCCTGCGCGGGGACTAACTCGGGCGAGAACAGCAGCCAAACTTCGAGATCAAGATGCGGCACTTCGACGGGCGCAACGGGCGGAAAGCGCGGGTCATTCGTCGCGGTGCGAAAGGCCGCCTCTTCGATCGTGCGCTGCAACGGGCTCG
>CAZNMS010000510.1:0-6256 GCA_964573505.1 uncultured Planctomycetaceae bacterium
GGAAATTCGGGTTGCCACGACTCGGGTGGGGTTGGCTCCGGCCGCGCGGTCTTCCTTCCCACCGCGCGGCTCGGCCGTCGCCTCGCCCTCCCGCGATTCCGAAATTCCGCCGCAGCAATCCGCAGCCAGTCGGCTGTGGGATGCTCGGCACGAAGAGATCGAGCAACTGGTCGATGCGGTGCATGGTCACGCGCGGACGCTGGCGTTGTTGGCTCCGTCACTGCGCGAGCGAGGCGTGGCAGCCACTCAGGCGTCGTTGGTCGAACTGCTGACCGAGATGCATCGCCGCTTCCCCAACAACCGCGAGGCGTCCGTCTTCGCGAGCGTCGAGCTGTCCCTGCGGCGTCTGTCCGCGCTCAACCAGCAACGCGCCCGCGTGCTCCGCTTCTTTCACGGCGGCGTCAACCTGTCGGTGTTGCCTGTGATGACGCAGTGGAGTATTTCTGACATCGAAGCCCTGGCGCGCGAGTTAATCGCAACGGGCTTGGCGACCCTTGATCGCTTCAATCATCTGACGCTCAACCCCGCGCTGTGCCCGTACCTGCGGCAATCAGAGTCGTGCGGGATCGTGCCCGATCTGCTTTCCGAACAATCATTTGAGCCGTGCAAAGAAGGCATATTCGCAAGACTTGCGAGGTGGTTTGCTCCTGAGAAAAAACAAGCAGCTCGGTCGAGAGACTCGACGAATGAGGCGACGAGATCGCCGCAATCCGCTGGTAACGCCGATTTCTCTGAAATCGGGTGGATCGAAGCCATGCGAGGGTATGTGGGATTCCTCGTTCAGCAGAGTCACCAAAACGCCGAAGTCGCTTCAACGCTGACGTTGCTGGAACTGCCGAATCTCTTCGCGTTGCTCCACCTTGTGCAACGCGCCGGTGATGCTGAAGCGACGATCGACTTAGCGACATCGCTCGTCGGATTGCTGAGTAAGCTAGGCAAACCGCGACTGCTGGAATGTGTTGGTCAAGTTCGCGATCGGGCCGCTGCAGCCCTCGGCGAGACTTGGAATCACGCGCGGTTCGATGCTGCTCGTTCGCGCGTCGAACAAGAAATTGAGAAAGGTCAATTGCGAGAAGCAGTCGCCGCCGTGAAGCAGTTGTGGCAGCAAGTCCAAACCGCCGGTGAGATGGCTTATCCCGATGCCGATTTTGACTTCGCGATGGCGTACTTTCTGCTCGCTCGTGTGATGCAGATGACTGTTGGTTCGGAGCCGGCGCTGCAGTTGCTGATCCAAACTCGCCATCGGTTCGAGGCGATCGTACGGAGCCGTTCGAGTTGGAGTGCAGCCGGCATGGTCTCTGCGTGTTGGACCGAACAGGGCAATTGTCTGTCCGTCTTAGGTCGGCTAGATGAGGCCGCAGCCGCCTACGAAAACTCTACTAAATTGGGTGAGAAACTTGACGCGACGCGAAACGTTGCCGTCGACAAAGCCCAGTTGGGAACAGTGCGATTGCGGCAGGGCAGCTACGTCGCCGCTCTGGCGGCGTTTGCGGATGCACGTGAGCGGTTCATGCAATTGGATGAGCCCGCTAGCGTAGCGGCGAGCTGGCATCAGACCGGCGTGACTTATCAAGTCGCCGGACGTCCGGACGCGGCTGAAGAAGCCTATCACCGCTCGCTCGCGATCAATGTGCGGCTGGGCAACGTCGCCGGTCAGGCAAAGACGCTAGGGGAGCTCGGCAACTTATATGACTACCACTTGGATCGCCCCGAAGATGCGATCGCCTTTCACCGCCAAGCTATTGATAAGTTTGTCGAAACTGGGGATCTGGATGGTGAAGGCGCTGTAAGACATAACCTTACGGAGACCCTGCGAAAGCTCCGCCGTTGGGACGAAGCGAGAAAGGAAATCCAGCGGGCAATCGAATGCGGATCGCAATCCGGTCACTCATCCGAGCCGTGGAAATCATGGAACGTTCTCGCTGACATCGAGTCCGAAGTTGGCAACTCGGCAGCGGCGGCAAATGCACGGCAGAAAGCGGTTGACTGCTACCTCGCCTACCGCCGCGACGGTGGCGAGAACCATTTTCCGCAAGGTCGTCTCGCTCTCGCCGTGACGCAGTCGCTGCTCGCTGGCGACGTGGCTTCAGCTGCGTCTCTGCTCCAGCAACTCGCCACCGATCCTGATGCCGAGTGGCTCTTGCCCTTCATCCAAGCCCTGCAAGCCATCGTCACCGGCAGCCGCGACCGCTCCCTCGCCGACAACCCGGCCTTGGACTTCTCGATGGCTGCCGAAGTCCTCTACCTGATCGAGCAGCTCGCTGAGCCGCATGTCGATTCCGACGACTCGGAGTGAGTTCGATTGCGGGCGAGTCGCTCCGCGACTCGGCGGGAAGTTGCAACTCAACTCCTCCACAAGCAACGTCTTGCTCCGCATGGCAATTTGACGGCATTTTCTCTCATTGGTTGAGAAGTGCAGCCCGCTGAGGCTCGGGATGGAATCCCAAGCTACTTGCTCGGCAGAAGACTGGGGGCGGTTGATGCGGTCGCTTAAGACGTCTTCTTTTTTTTCAGGGGTCGCGGAATGATTGCCGGAGTCAGGAGTGCGCGTGCTGAGGGGGCGTTGGCGAATGGCTCCTGAGGAACACAACCGTTTTGGGTACGACGGACTTGCGGTCCGTTGCTGCTCACGACGTTCGACGGACTTCAAGTCCGTCGTACCAGTGTTCCTCACCCATTGTGCCGGCCCGGCTGGTGAGGAACTTCTCTCGGCAACAGCGACCTCTTTCGCGTGCGGCGGATGCACGAGCCTCTTACGAAGAAATGATCTCCGCCATTCGGGTTGATGACTGTGAGCGGCAAGGCGCTAGCCGCCGGTTCTGGAAGCATTCGGAACCCGCGGCTAGCGCCTTGCGGCTCACTCAACACGAATGGCTGAGAGCCGAAAAAAGATCTCGTGATGGCTCCTCAGGAAGCGAAGGCGGTCGAACGGCTATCGGTCGCTCGTTCTTGTTGGTGCTGTTGTTTCTTCATGCCGCTTGTGCGACTCCGGTTGCTCTCCTGCAGAACGCTTTGAATCTCTCACATCTCTCACAGAAAGCCTCTCATGCCTGCTGCCAATCCTTACGACGCCGTGCCGTATGCCAGTCTGCCGTTCCAACAAACGCATCCCGATCGCCTCTCGACGATTGGTTGGCTGTTCGGGATGACGCCGACTGATCCGCATCACTGCCGAGTGCTCGAACTCGGTGCTGCGGGCGGCGGCAATATCGCTCCGATGGCCGTCAGATATCCCAATAGCGAGTTCGTCGGCATCGACTATTCCGCTCGGCAAGTTGCTGACGGACAGCGAGTCATCGCAGCCGCCGGTTTGAACAACGTGAAGCTCATGCATGGCGACATCGGATCGCTCGGCGCTGAACTGGGTAAGTTCGATTACATCATCACGCACGGCGTCTACTCTTGGGTGCCGACCGGCATTCAAGAGCGGATCATGCAGCTCAGCAAAGAACTGCTGACCGAAAACGGCATTGCCTACATCAGCTACAACGTCAGCCCCGGCTGGCGCCTGCGTGGCACGATTCGCGACCTGATGGTCTATCGCGCGAAGTTCTTCACGAATCCCGATCAGCAATTGGCAGAAGCAAAGGCACTGCTCGACTTCCTCGGAGAGACCGTGCCGTCCGAGAACAACGCCTACGGCATGCTGCTCAAGAGTGAGATCGAGTACCTCAAGTCGCTCAGCCCGTGGTACCTGATGCACGAGTACCTCGAAGAGCACAACGAGGCGATCTACTTCCATGACTTCATGTCGCGCGCCGGAAAAGTGGGACTGCAATATCTCGGCGAGTCCGACTTCCAGTCGATGCTGACGATGAACTTCCCGCCGCCAGTCGCAGAGAAACTCAAGCGGCTTTCAGCGGACATCATTCAGACCGAGCAGTACATGGACTTCGTGCGGAACCGGCTCTTCCGGCAGACGCTGCTCGTGCATTCGGACCGCAAGCTCGAACGCACTTTGACCGGAGCACGAGTTTGGGATCTGCATGTTTCCGGCAGTGTCACGATGCCCGAAGGCGTGCTCGATCCGTCAACGACCGACTCGGTCAGCTTCTCGAACAAAGGCTCGACGCTCACAACAACCGAGCCGATCGTGAAGGCCGCTTTGATGGCTTTGAAGGAATGCTTCCCGTGCAGCATGACCTTCAAAGATCTCTTAGCCGCTGCTCGCGCCAAGCTGCGTTCGGGCACGGTGCTTGTTGACGAAGCCGTGCAAAACCGCGAGCGCGATCAACTCGCGACGACGATGCTGCGAGCTTACTCAGCTCAGTTGGTCGAGCTGTCGTACTCGGGCCGGAAGACTCGCGTTGATGTGCCTGCGAAGCCGCGAACGAGCAAGCTTGCACGCATTCAAGCCGGCGTCTCAGCTCAAGTCGCAACGCTGCTGCATGAACTCGCGACGCTGCCTGATCTCGAACGTCTGCTCGTGCAGAACTTAGACGGCGAAAAGGATCTCGGGGCTCTCGTCGAGATCGTTGCTGGGCATGTGCAAGCAGGGCGGCTGAACCTGCAGCACGAAGGGCAGCCGGTCACCGATCCGGCTCGCATCCGACAATTGCTCGTGCCTGCTGTGCAAGAATTATTACGCCGCTTGCAGTCCAAGAATCTGCTCTGCCCCGATGGGTTTGCGGAGTAGTTCGCTGCGGCCGAAGCACAGAGTTCGCTTCAAGATTTGATCGTTCGTCGAGAGGCACGTCGCGACTTTGCTCGGGGCGTGCCTCTTCGGTTTTGGGAGGCTGTTCGAGTCGTCGATCGTCGAAGAATAACTTCCCACGTTCGTAGCATGGACGTAGGCGTCCGTGCTACGAACGTGGGAAGTTGCTCACCGGCAACCCCTTAGTAATCGCCGACGACATTGCCGTCGTTCCGCGCGCCGAGATCCTGCCATGTTTGCAGGTTGATGTTCTCGCTGATTGCACGGACCTGACCGTCCATCAGCAGGGCATGCACGGTGCTTGCGTGCCAGCTTCTCGAAACGACGGCGGCATAGGTGTTCGTTGTGCAGGCGGTCGTCTCTTCGCGGCAGCTCACAAAATCAATGTCTGCCCCTGCGGCTCCGGGGATGAATGCGTTCGGGCCGAACACCGTGTTGAAGCCGGTTTGATGAATCTTGCCGTCGACCCATTCGGTGTGCCCGGTCGTATTCGAACTGCCGCCGAGCCCCACAATCCCGCTCGCAGCCGGTGCTGTTGCTGCTGTCGACCCGCCGTCTCGCAGATATGTCTGATAAGCCTTCACTTCAGAGAACGCGAGAACGTTGCTCATGCCGTCGGTGTAGTCGCCGGATCGCAGACTGACATTCGGCAGGAACGAGCCGTTGCCGGCTTGCCCAGTCGTCTTGTCGAGCACGAACCAGCCGCTGCCGTTGTAGCCATAGTTGATCGGGTAGTGCTGAGGCTGCCCGCTGCCGTTGAGACGTTGCACGTCCTTCACTTCGCTCGGGCACAAGAAGCCGGGAACTCGAACGGGAGCCAGCGGAGCATTCACAGGGTCGCTGTATGCCAACTCAAGATTGATCCCCGCGAAGAGGTTTCCTTGATCGAGATAAGGGAGCAAGCGGGCTTGCGCCGACCACTCGCCGCCTGCTGTTGGATGAGCAACCGTCGCCATCGGGAACCGGTCCCCGAAGCTCTCTGAGTAGCTATGCAAGGCGATGCCGAGCTGCTTCAAATTGTTTTTGCACTGAGACTTGCGAGCCGCTTCCCGTGCTTGTTGCACAGCGGGCAGCAGCAGGGCCATCAACACCGCGATGATGGCGATGACGACAAGCAGTTCGATGAGCGTGAAGGCTCGGCGGGCTTTGAAGGCGGGCATGAAAGTCTCCGTAAGGTGGGTGGAGTTCTGGGGTAGCAGTCCGACTTTCGAATCACTGGCTACTGAGACTCAGTCTCAAGACGGCGGCATTAGAGCCCGGCAACTTCGAATTGGCAACTGACGAAGTTTGCGTTTGGCGGAGCTTTGACAATCGCAAGGCGAGCGGCAGGTGTGAAGTTCCCGGCGATCTTCTGTACGACGGACTTGCAGTCCGTCGAACGTCGTGGGAAGCGACGGACTGCAAGTCCGTCGTACCCCAAAACGAGTGCGTTCGTCGGGATGTTTGCTCGGCTCGACGCCGCGATCTTGTTTGAGTTGGGAAGTCGGTCTGAGTCGATTCGCCTTTGACGCTTTCTGCGCGCCGTATCGTGACGGCGTGCTCGTGGCTTGCTTGAGAACCTCATCCCGCAGCGGCTCGGGATGGAATCCCAAGCTACTTGTC
>CAZNMS010000511.1:0-6242 GCA_964573505.1 uncultured Planctomycetaceae bacterium
CCTCAAGACTTAGGCGTCTTCCTCGCGGATCCTATGAATGAGACCGCGAGAACTCGCATGCAGACTCTGAATGCGGCGCTCTACGACTATGTAACAACATTTGCATCCCCGTCGCAGAAGTCTCTGATCGTCGCACGACTGAGAGCTCTGATTGCGGCTTATCCGCAGTACTTCCGTCATCAGAAGCATGATCTCGATGCGCAGCCCGGCATGCCTTCGCTCGCTGCGCAGTTGTGGCTGACGATGCTCGTCGCGGACTACGAGAACCCGCAGGTCCGACATCAGCTTGTCGAAGCAGCGCAGATTCCCGGTGCCTATCGAAAGCTCATTGAGGAACTCGGACTCATCTACATCGACAACGCGAATAACCCGCGCGGAGCAGAGGCGATCTATCAATGGCTGCGTACTGTGCCGCGCGAGATCTATCCCGGTACTGGGATCACTGCGAACGATTGGCTCGGCGGAAACAAAGGAGCCGGGCGCACGTTCTTGATGCGCGGACATCTCAAGAACACTTTCAACGGAGCGCCGGTTGATCGCGGTGAGTACGGCTTCGGACGCGACGCGCGAGCGGTGATTGGTGATCGAGGCACCGAGAATCAATTCATGACCGTCGTGCATCACGAGGCGTGTCATGACCTCGATGCCTACGTGCGGCAGCATCCGAAGCTGAATCGGCGCTGGGGGCAAGTGCTCGTCGACGCAGGCGGGCCGGACATGCGTGCGAACCCGGAAACCGGATGGCTCGATTGGGCTCTGACGAAGCAACACTTCAAGACCGCCGGACTTTGGGACGGCGACGAGAAGTCATGGGACGCGACGATCAAAAAGCATTGGGAGCAAGGACGCGGTGCCGAGTGGAACAATCTCGGCTTCATGCGCGGTCAAATCAGTTGGTTCTACGGCGCGACGCAGGAGAGTCTTGCGACGCAAGGCAACCAATACTGGAACAGCACGGAAGGACGTCTCGAAGTCGCGATTGATCGCTGGCAGCGCGGCTTCAAGAGCAACCTCTCGGAAGTGTTGTTCTTTATGGAGATATGGTCGCTCGGCCTCGACAAGATGACGTTCTGCGAGAACGACAACGCCTGCCGTCAGGTCTACTCATTCGCAAAGTTGCGACGAAACAAAGACGGCTACATCGATCAGATCAATCTCGGAGATCGCTACTACGAATTCGCAATCGACGAGCACGGGCGAGTGACAGATTTGTTACATGTCCCGGAACGCAAGCAGTAGTGAATCCTTTGATGCAACGTCAGAGTGCTTCTTGCTCCTGTGACGACGAAGCGGTTGCAGGCTACCGTTCGTCGCACGATACGCCCTCAATTCAGAGGACGCTTCGCTTTCTCGGGACACGGAAGCCTGCACATGAAACGAATCGCCATTCTCACTGCCGGCGGAGATACACCGGCACTCAATGCAACGATCTTTGGAGCGGTCGAGCGCGCGAATGAATTAGAGATCGAAGTCGTCGGCCTGCTGCGCGGGTTTGATGGCATGATCAATCCTCGCGTGCCTCATGTGAGACTCAATCCGTTGTTCTCGGCGATTCCCGAACTCGACCCCTGCGTCGGCGGTTCGATCATTGGGTCGTCTCGAACTTACATCGATCCGCGTCAGACTGAGTTGATGCAGGCCATCGCGAAGCGATTGGCTCAGTTAAGGATCGAGGGACTCATCTGCATTGGGGGCGATGGCACGATCAGCGGCATGCAGCCGCTCTCGAACTTGTTTCCGTGCGTCCTCGCGCCGAAGACGATCGATAACGACCTCGGGCTGAACTACATCGACGAACCGAACGAGTGGGCTCGGGATGATCTCGGTAATGGAAATTACAATTATCGCAAGCTGAGCGGACGCGATGCCGTCGAGCTTGATGAGATCGTGAACTACGTCACTCCCGGCTATGCGACGGCAGTGTTTGTCGCCGCTCAAGGTGTCGAGCGCATTCGCACGACAGCAGAGAGTCATTGCCGCATCGCATTGATCGAAGTGATGGGACGCGACTCCGGCTATATCGCTCTCGGCGCGGCATACGGTCAGCCTGACATCACGCTCATTCCCGAGTGCCCGCTCGCGTTTGATCGATTCGTCGATCGGGTGCGCGAACTCTACGAACTGCAAAAGCATGTCGTGATCGTCGTCGGAGAAGGCGTGCTCGACGAGAACGGTCAGCAACTCGGAGCGGCCTCAAAGAGCTACGACCCGGCCGGCAACATCCTCTTGAGCGGTGCCGTCGAACATCTCGCCGACATGCTCGCGACGCGATTGGGTGATGCGTACTTCCAACAACTCGGTCTGCACGACAAAGCAAAGTCCGCGATCTTCACTCGTAAGATTGGACACACTCAGCGCGGCGGGCGGCCGATTCTCTTCGATCGCTTTCACGCTGCTCAGCTAGGCGGAGAAGCCGTCGATCTCTTAGTGCGCGAGCAGAACAACTACGTCTCGACGATCCAATGGAACGAGCAGCGCGGCTTCACGTTCTCCGAACTCGCGGCGAGCAAGCTGCAAGATCGCTGGGGCAAGATTCACGCGAGGCAAGTGCATCCGAGTCTCTACGACTCGAAGCGTTTTCAACTCTCGCAACTGGGGCGCGATTACTTGCAGCCGATCTTTGACAAAGCGATCGGGCGCGACGATCTCGAAGCGATGCGCACAAAGCTCTTCAATCCCGGCAACCTCGTGATGCGCTATCAGAGCTTCAACGTCGAGATTCAAAAGCGAACGCAGTTTCTCGACGAGTAATCTTTGCTACAGAGCGACTTTGAGCGTCCGGTCAACGCTGCGATCTCAGTGTCGTGCTTCGCTGATCGGAGCCGACATTGAGACCGCATGCTCATTCATCCGAGACCGATTCGTTCGCCGCGATTGTTGAGAACGCTTCGAGCACTCCCTGATTGATGTTCTCAGACAGGAAGCGAGTCGATCCGTCCGCATACAGGAAGTAGGCCCCCGCAGCGTGAGCGGACTGGTACGAATACAGCGGCGCCTCGCTCGACGTGACCGGCACAACGACCGGAGTCGGATTGATCGGAAACGGGACTCCGGCACCGGCAGCCGCATCGGGACAGTCCGGCAGCCGAACGTCGCGCGTCACTGCAAACGGTCCGACGACCCAATTCGTGATGCCATTGCCGGATGTCGGAGCGAAGTACATCACTGCGGCCATTGCCCATGGATACTCGACTCCGGCCAGTGGAGCCGTCGCGCTCCATCCACCGTAAGTCAGTCGGCTGCCCGACTTCTCGCCAATCACAATCGTCTGCGATGAACCGTCCGTGATGTCCTGCATGCGGCACGTGCTGTTGTAACCAAAAGCACCTCGACGACTGCTCGGCCATTGCTGCCAGTAATGCAGAGGCCCGCCGGGGCACGCACTGTCAACTCCCGGCAGCGCCTTGATGATGTCGGCACCGTGCGAGAACGAGTAATCGCAGACTGCTCCCGACATCCAATGCAGTGATGAGCCCGGAATACCGGTCTCTCCGACGACGTTGTTGCGATGCGGAGCACTCGGGCAAATGAGCATCGGCAGCACCGAACGATTCAGCAGCCAAACGCTGCGGTCGTTGACGTTGCTCATGCTGCTCAGCCAATGACCGGCGTAGTCGAACTGCTCGGCCAATGGGACTTGATCGAGATACGGCAGCAACTGGTGATACCCGGTCCAATGGCTGCGGTACTGAAGCTGCCCGTTGGCGGCTGGCGGCGGCGGATTGTTGTCTTCTTGTCGAACAAAGCTCGGCGGAAAGGTGTTGAGCGTCGCGTGATAGTTCTGCAACGCGATTCCGATTTGCTTGAGGTTGTTCGAACACTGAGCTGCTCGCGCTCGTTCCCTCGCTTGCTGCACCGCCGGCAGCAACAACGCGACGAGCACTCCAATGACCGCGATAACGACCAGCAGTTCGATCAGCGTGAATGCACGGCGGTGATGGTGATGAGACGACATGATCACGGGATGGATTGAGAGCAGCGTCCGACTTCCGAAATTTGATGCCAAAGTGGGGACACCGACGAATTCTGCTACGAGGATTTCAATCTGCGGCGCGACGATTACCGACAATCCGCATGCGGACGCGCCGATCGAGCGTCGGGATGTAATCTGTATGACATCTATCGGTTGAGGCTGCATCTGCGACCGTGAGATGCCGACGCACTGCAAGTCGCGAAACAATCGTCGGCTCTAAAGTTACTTCCGAGTTCGAAGCACGCTGCGAGTTCTTAGTTCCCGAGCGAAATGACTCCGCGAACCAATCGTCACGACTGACACAATCGCGAAAACGCAAACTGATGTCGCTGCTCAACCACTATGTACTGCGGGGCTGAAAGTACTCCTATTTGCCGCCGACGAAGTCTCGCAGTGGCAAAGAAACTCCGGCTGCCGCGTCACGAGAATTTCAACCGGCAAGCTCA
Organism: uncultured Planctomycetaceae bacterium; assembly: GCA_964573505.1. Lineage (GTDB taxonomy): Bacteria > Planctomycetota > Planctomycetia > Planctomycetales > Planctomycetaceae > AM-0621. The sequence continues at coordinate 4,420 of CAZNMS010000511.1, forward strand.
TTCAAACCCGCCCGCACTTCGCGACCCGACTGGCCTCCGTCAGAACCGCGTCTTGACAAGCAAGTCCTCACTGATATGTTGCCCGAGCCGTTTCGGGCCGAAATTTTGGCCGTTTCTCTATTCGGATTTTCGAATGGTGTAACGGTTCTTCCACTGACCCGAATTGGCTTCCCTCCGAGTCCCCTGCCGAACTTTCAGCATTGCGACTTCGCCCTCCTCGATCCCACCGACTTTCAGCCTAGAGGCTCTTTCCACTAGGCCGCTTACCTTTTCCGGGAGTACCCATATGAAACGCATGGAGACGCTTTGGTCCATGTTCTTGGCGGCTGCACTCACCAGTTCGCTAAGCACAGCCGCGTTCGCAGAGCCTGCAAAGCCAAAAGGACTCGGCGATCCCGGAGTTCTCAGCGGACTGAAAGTTGAGCCCGAATTCTCAGAGAAGAAAGTTGTCATTCGAGGCCGTGACGCGCGTCAGCAGATCGTCATCACGGGAACTTACTCCTCGGGACAACTGCGCGATCACACTCATACGGCGAAGTACTCCGTTGCTCCCGCAGGCGTCGTCGAAGTTGGTACCGACGGCATGCTGACTCCATTGAAGGACGGCGACGCGACCATCACCGCCGAGTTCAACGGTCAGAAGACTTCGGTCCCGGTGCATGTCGAAGGAGTCGCAACTCCTCATCCGATTAACTTCACCAATCAGATTGTTCCGATCTTCACGAAGCTCGGATGCAATGGCGGCGGATGTCACGGCAAGGCGAGCGGACAAAACGGCTTCAAGCTGTCGCTGCTCGGCTTTTATCCCGATGAGGATTACGAGTACCTCGTTCGCGAAACGCGCGGCCGTCGGCTCTTCCCGTCAGCTCCGAATGACAGTCTCTTGCTGCTGAAGGCGATCGGTAAGTCACCGCACGGCGGCGGCAAGCGAATGGACGTCAACAGCTACGAGTACCGCATGATCGCTCGCTGGATCGAGCAGGGCATGCCGTACGGCACCGACAAAGATCCGGTTGTTACCGGCATCGAATGTCTGCCGAAGCAACGCATCATGGATCGCGGCACCAATCAGCAAATCACGGTGCTCGCGAAGTACAGCGACGGCACAACAGAAGACGTCACTCGCACCGCTCTGTTCGAAGCCAATGATCCCGAGATGGCGGAAGCAACCGCGACGGGACTCGTGAAGACGCTCGATCTGTCCGGCGAAGTCGCGATCATGGCTCGCTATCAAGGTCAGGTCTCGACGTTCCGCGCCACAGTGCCGCTCGGTGCTGATACTTCGAAGGTGCCCGCTCCGTCGAACTTCGTTGACGCTGCGGTCTTTAACAAACTGAAGCTGCTCGGCATCCCGCCGTCAGACTTGACCGACGATGCAACCTTCTTGCGTCGCGCTCACATCGACATCACCGGCACCGTGCCGACCGAAGAGCAAGTGCGAGCATTCCTCGCAGATGCCTCTGCCGATAAGCGCGAGAAGCTGATTGACCGCTTGCTCGATAGCGACGCTTATGCGGACTACTTCGCCAACAAGTGGAACATGGTGCTTCGCAATAAGAAGCGTCAGCCGGACGATGCTTCGGGCACCTACAGCTTCTATCGCTGGATTTGGGACAGCCTCAACGAGAACAAACCCTACGACCAATTCGTGCGCGACATCGTCACTGCGTCGGGTGAGAAGAGCATCAATCCGCCCGTCGTTTGGTATCGCGAAGTCAACGAGATCAACGAGCAAGTCGAAGATACGGCACAGCTCTTCTTAGGTCTGCGAATTCAATGTGCTCGTTGCCATCACCATCCGTTCGAGAAGTGGAGTCAGGACG
>CAZNMS010000512.1:0-6222 GCA_964573505.1 uncultured Planctomycetaceae bacterium
GACCTACCAGCAATGCTCGTTGCGGTACTACTTTAAGTATATGGCGCAGCTTCCCGAAGCGTCGGTGTCAGCCAGCTTCGTCTTCGGTCGTGCCATCCATGCGGCGATTGAATTTCACTTCCAGCAACTTCTCGCCGAAGACGAACCGCCGCCTCTGGAGAGGCTGCTGGAGCACTACCAGCAAGCGTGGTGCGAGCAGCCGCTCGACAGTGTGATCTTCGGTAAGTCCGAGTCTCCGCAGAGTTGCCGTGCCTTGGCGGAACGCATGCTGGTCGCGTTCCAAGTAAGTGAAGCCGCAACGCCGCCGGGGCGAATCATAGGTGTCGAAGAGGAACTACGCGGTGAGCTAATCGCCAATGCCCCGCCGCTGTTAGCTCGGCTGGATCTGCTGTCTGAGGCTCCGAACGCGATTGTCATCACCGACTTCAAGACCTCGCGGAGTGCGTGGTCCGCAGAGCAATTCGAAGAGTCCGCCGGGCAGCTCTATCTCTACAGCGAACTCGTCCGCCGCTTGCTGAGCCATAAGCCGCTGCGACTGGAGTTCATCGTGGCGACGAAGGGCAAAGAGGTGTCGGTGACGCGCCACGCAGTGCCCTGTAGCGAGCGTCAGATCGCTCGCACGCTGCATATCGCCGACCTCGTCTGGCAGGGCATCTCCGAGCAGCGTTTCATGCCGTCGCCATCGGTCATGAACTGTGCCACGTGCCCCTATCGCGAGCCGTGTCGGCACTGGCCGAACTGAGCTGCTTGTGCCCGCTTCAGAAGATCGGTTCTCTCAAGAAACCATCCACGAAGGAACCACATCATGGAGCTTGTTATCGCCTTCCTGCTGATCGGCATGGCCACGCATGCGGCCTTCCGATCGGGAAAACGCAGCGGAAGTCACTCGGGATTCGTTGCCGGTCACCGACGCGGATTCCGCAGACGTTTCCGCTGAGTCGTTCTGGCTAAGTCGAAGTCAGATTCAAATCAATCATCACATTGAAGTGGGGACCACAACATGCCTCTCACTGTGTCAGAGAAAGAGCACTGGCGAGACCGCATCGCCAAACGCATCGATAAGAAGATCACCGTCATCACGACGCGGGATCCGCAATTGTTTCAGAGCCTTCGGAAGCAAGCCCGCGAAAAGGCCGTTGCCGCCTTGGGGCTCACCGACTTGCTGGCAGAACAAGAGCGGATCGAGCACGACAAGAAAGCTCTTGAAGCTCGCGAGATCGAGGTTTCTCGTCAGCTCTTGGCCAAAGTGCGGGGTGTCGCTCCCGAGCAAGTTGATGGCTACAGCCGTTACTCCGCCGATCCCGAACTCGCCAAAGCTATCTCCGCTCGCCAGGGCATGCTGGAAGAGGGGCTGTTAAGCGAACACGAACTGGGGCGCGAAGTCATCAAGCTGCGACTCGAAAAAGAAAACCTGCTCGACACAGTCTTCTTAGCGACATCGCCCGTCCAGATTCGAACGCTATGGCAACAAGTCTCCGACCTGCTCGGCGACGAACTGTCGCAACTGCAAAAAACGGCGATGGAGATTGCGCCGAATGCCGAGTAGTCATTGCGTTTCAGCCAGACTCCGACTTGATTGTTGGATCAGGGCCGCGCGAGCGGCCCTGATCTGTTTTTCTTTAGCTATTAGGGATAACCGTGGAGTTCACTGTGGCTCGCATCGAATAGCGGCGGCCATGAGACGCTGGTATCGAGAGGAAGCAAACCAAGTCCTCGGCTGGATGGAGTCGGATTGCTTATGCGTCGTTCCATCATTGCCGTTGATGCTGGAGCTTGATCTCGGCAATTAGTGGATGTTTCTTGTCGGTGCCGCTTGCCTGAGTGACGACGGTTTGCGTCTCCACTTCCTCCACAGCAACGACTTCGATTGCTCGTGACAACTGCCCATCGCGAATGAGACTGGTTGCTGCGGAGAGGCTTCGAACGCTTCGGCCTTCTCCTTGCCGTTTAATGGCTTGAGTAATGGCCTCGCTTTGTTTCGCTTGAAGCTGCTTCACGACACTGCGCTCGGATGATGAAAGATTCGATTCAGGCGCGGCATCAAAGAAGCGAGCTGGCGCGATGTCGGGTATGGGATCAGGGGCCACAATGATCCGCAGCGTCTCAGTTCCTGCGGTTCCCTGAAACTCGAAGGGAGGGTCGTTCTCCGGAAGCACGACGAGGCGATCTGCTGCTATTGCAGACGGCTTGTCCTTGGCACTTGGGAAGAGCAGTTCGTGAGTGCCGTCAGCGTTGCGAACGAGAACATAGAGATGAGCAGCAAATGAGGGGCGGACATGTAATCGAAATTGCTCTCCCGTCTTGAACACTCGCTGCGCCGAGGCGGGCCGATATTCCCCCGATGCCGCTTTGAGTTCGATTCCCACAGACAGCGTTCGGAGAGTCGTCCATCCTGTTTGCTCGCGAAGATGCTGATCAGTGACAAGACCCGTGCGATCCGTCGTGGCCACTGACGACGAGCTTGTTCGAGAACCACTGGGCTTGACCGCATCTTCGGAACGAAGTGGAACCAACGAGACCGTTGCCAGCAGTGTCAGAAGTGGTAGCCGAGCGATGAGAACTTGTGGTGTCATGATGGGGTTCCGAAGAAGTAGCGCAGAAGCCGTTGAACCACCGGGGCGAGCCCGGTGGCGGAGGTGTGGTGGGGCTACTTCTTCAAGGTTGAGAGCGAGAGTGGGGGCAACTCTTTGGGTTGGGCTTCGGCGTGTTGATAGCCCTTGGTGAGTTCCTTCACGCGTCGGACCACGTAGGTTCTCAGTTCGGGCAGTTCGATGATGTGGTTGCCGTTCGTGTCGCAAGGCAGTGGGGTTTCTACCGAACCGTGGAAGAGACGCTCGCCACCGAGGCCCTCCATCAAGGACAGCGCTAACGCGCCGTGGCCCCAGCGGCTGTCTTCTAACGCTCGTTGCTGAGGCAACGCCGCACTGAAGACGTACAGACCGCTCTTGATCTTCGTCACCTCGCCGATGAAGTTCGACCAGGCTTGAGTTTCGTCGCTGCGCTCTTGCAGGCTGCGGTCGCGACCGGTTACGCCCGCCGCGTGGCACGTATCCATTACTAAGATCACCGGGCAGGGGATGCGACTCAGCGTGTCGTTGAACTCGGACCAACGGATGGCCGTCGATTCGACGTCGTTGGGGTCGCAGTCGTGCGGCACGAAGTAGTAACTCCCGAAGCCGTCATTGAGCCCGTGGCCGGACACGCACACGACGGCTACGTCCACCTGAGTCACGTTCTGGCGCAGCCACTTGATGCCCTTGAGAATGTTGACTCGCGTGGCGCGTTCGTTGGTCAGCAGTGACTTCGGGTCGTCGGGCTTCAGGGTGTAGACCGAGACCTTGCCATACAGCCCGCCTTGTTGTTGGCGAAAGACTTTGACCAAGCCTTCGGCGTCGTCGTCGGCATACTCGAGGTCGCGGATGCCCGGATCGGCGTAGTCCGACACCCCCACGGCCAGCACGTACAAGTCGGGCTTGCCGTGAGTCGACGTATTCGTGGCGGTCGAGGTCACACGCACCTTGGCGGGTTGGCTGGTGGAGAGATCCGTCCAAGCCACGACCGACACCACGTTCTCACCGGGTACCAGCGCGACGTCCAGATCGATGCTGAGCTTGTCGCTGGCGGGTGGCTCGCCGGAGTTGGCGTTCGGGCGGACGATGTTGCGTGTTCCAGGCGGTCCATTGCCGATGGCTCCGGGCAGCCAGATTCCGGCGGCGTTCTTTTCGAGTCGGCGTTGGTCCCAACCGGGAGCCGGGCGGTCGTTGACCATCACACGGCAGAAGACCGACAAGTCTTGAGCCACCGTCTTGGGCAGTTTGACCTGCGCTTGCAAGCGGGTGGTGCGAGTTGTCACCGAGGTCTGGGGCTGTGGTTCGAGCACTTGGATCTCGGGCGGCAGGAGTCGTTCGGCATTGGTTTGCAGATCGACGACTTGTCGCCGTTGATGGCGTGGGTCGCGGTTGTATTGCTCGACGGCCTGTTTCACGCCGCCCGCACCGGGGACCAAGGCGATGAGTTCCGGCCAGTGGTACTGATTGCGGAGCTGCCAGGCTTGGAGAAACGTGGCGGGCTTGTCGAGTCCTTGATTGAGGTGCCAGCCAATCAACTGATCGCCATTGGCCGAGGCCTTGTAGTAACCCTCTTCCGTCCACACGACCCACTCTTGCCCGTCCTTGGTGGGGAAGAAGGTCAGCAGGGGCGCTGTCTCGTCGGCGTCTTTCGCCTCGGGCTTGCGTTCCAGCGACCACAGCCGAATGGTTTGATCGCCTGAACCAGAGGCCAAGAATCGCCCATCGGGGCTGACCGCCACCGCCCAGATGGGGCCGGTATGTCCGACGAAGGTTCGCAGCAGCTTCCCCGTGGTGGCGTCGTGCCACGTCAGGTGGAAGTCCGAGCCCACGATGATCTGTTGGCGTCCCGGCAGAAAGCTGAAGCAACGCATCCAGTCGTAGCTCTCGCGCCGAGCGATGCGTGTCAGCTCCGTCTGCTCGCGGCGGATGACGAGCGTGTTGCCGGCGTCCTCGGGCTGTGTGGCCGACAGTCCGTCGGCGGTCAGGCGCCCCCGGATCCAACCGGTCGACGATTCGACGGGCGGGCCGGGTTCCATGCGAGCTAAGTCGAACGAGGCAGTGAGTGGAGACGCCCCTCTGATTGCGAGTCCTTGATTGACCTGCCCATAGGCCAGTCGGGCGCCATCCAGCGAGAACGCCAGCCCAAACACGCTGCCGCCTCGTCCCACGATGCGGCTGAGTTCCTTTCCGGACTCGGCGTCCCACAAGCAAATGTCGTTGGCGTCGCCGCCCGTGGATGCGATCCAGCGCTTCGGCGACGATGATTGGGTCGGGCGGGCGCCTGGTCCGTCGGCGCCTCCGGACGAGGCGTCCGTGCTACGGGCCGGTGCAAACGCCGCGCGATTGACGGTGTTGTCATGGCCGTCATACCGCGCCAGTTCGCGGCCCTCCGGCACGCTCCACACCACCGCTCCGCCGCCGTCTTTGTCATCAGCGGCGACCAGCGACTGACTGTCTGGGGCGAAGGCAATGCTCGACATCACCGGGAACGTGCCCGGCTTGGGCCCCAGCACCTTGGCCAGCTTGCCATCCGGCTGCCACAGTCGCACCGTGCGATCCTTGGCAGCGGTTGCGATCCAGCGGCCATCGGGCGAGCACGCGACCCGCAAAATGGCTTTGTCATGACCCTGGAGCACTGGCCCGGCTTCCCAGCGTCCGGTGCGGGACTGCACCCAGAGGCGGCCCGTTCGGTCGTGCGAGACAGAGACTATCTGCCGGGGGCCAGTGCCGTTGCCGGCAGCCGTGCCCACGAAGGCCACGTCGTTGACGATGTCCGTGTGGCCGGTGAGTTCGGTTGATGAGAACTCGCGGTCGCCTCGTCGCAGTCCAGCTCCAACCGCCCACACGCGGACGATTTTGTCGGCACTGCCCGAGGCCAGCCAGTCCCCATCCGCCGAGAACGCCAAGCTGTTGATCACATTGGAATGCCCTCGTAGCACGGCCACGATCGATCCGGTGGAGAGGTCGAGAATTCTGATGCCATAGCGGCTTGGAGACCCACCAACCGCCAGCCAGCGTCCGTCTGGTGAAAGCGCGCCGGCGTAGAGCATGCCGTCGTCGCCCGGCCCGATCTGCAAGCGGAGCGAGCGTTCCAAACGCGGTGCAGTGGGATCGCGGACATCCCACACGCGAATGACTTTGTCGTGCCCGAGTGACACCATCTGCTTGCCATTGGGCGTGAAGCCGACCCACCGGCAGATCGCCGTATGCCCGCCGGTTTCCAGGCACAACACCGGCTGACTCGCCGCATCCTGAGCGGCCACTTGAGCCCCCAGCTCGCCCCCGCCCAACACGGCGACGAGGCAAGCCAACAACCACACCCGCACCCAGCCCTGCAACATCATCACCCGCATGTCTCGTCCCCCGCTTCCTCACCCAATTTCCGCCCGACCCTCGTCTTTGAGGAACGGGGCTGCAATGACGACCCAATGTGCTACTCGTGAAGCTCCGCCTCGGCTCGTTTAACCGCGACCCTCTGGGGAGCGCTGTTTTGATCGTGAGCTGATCCCCCCAATCAAAAACGGGCATGGTTCAAAATTGGGGAGCCATCAAAGTGAGCGGCAAGGCGCTAGGAGTCTGTCCGAGTAGCATGGGCTTCTAGCCCGTGCAGTCTTCATGACGATTCGAATTCGTTTGTAGGAGTAAATACAGC
>CAZNMS010000513.1:0-6218 GCA_964573505.1 uncultured Planctomycetaceae bacterium
GTCGTCATGATCTGCAACGACGCGCTGCTCTCGGCACCGTCGACGGCAATGCGAACGCGATTCGCATCTTGATCGGCAAACGAATTGACCGCGCGCGTCGCACTGCGATCCGGTCCGACTGCTCCATTCCGAATCTGCAAGACGAGTTTGTGCTCTTCGACCGTCACGACTTCCGCGAGCGCCAATGCGCCGGTTGTTGTGCGGTAGCGAACGACGGAACCGACTTTGAGCGGTGCATGAAACAGATTGACGCTCGACTCAAAGTTGACGTCGAACTGCTGCGAGCGTCCCGAGTTCGCGGAGACCGGCGCAGTGATCGAGCTGATCTCATTCGCGCGCCATGCTCGGGGCAACGACGCATTGACCGGCAACGCTTCGTCACCTGCAGCCGTTGCAATCGCCTCATTGATGTCGGCGATCAAATCGTTGAGCGACTGATTGTTTGCCGTCACAGCGGCAGGCACGCGAACGATGACCGGATCGCGGTTCTCGACGATCAATGTGAAGACGGCATCGTCGGTCAGCACGCCCGTTGTCGTTGCGATGTCCGCGCTGCCAATCAACGACGGTGACAGATAAAGCCCGCGCGAGAACGTTTCGAGCATCAACGAGAAGTTGATCGCTTCATCGACATTACCCGTCGTGAACGGGATGCCGTCGGGAACGCTCAATGCTTGAGCGAGCGGCTGCAACGCCGGGCCGAGATTGCCGAACATCAATTGCACGTCAGAAGCATGTAGGTTCGCAAAGTCGCCGAAGCTATTGCTGCGTCGAATCGTGATTCGCTGCGGCAACGTTCGCAGTCGCTCGCGGGAATTGAATGTTCCCGGTGCCGGAGTGCTTGCTGCCGGATCGCCGCCCGCAATGAAGATGTCGGTCTGACCGAGCGAGAGATCCTTTGCTCGTACCGCGAGGCCGTCGATATCGAGACTGCCCGCCGTCGTCATTTGCACGATGTCAGCAACGCTCGGCAATGCCGCGACTTCAGCAAGCGTGACGCGCCCGTCACTCGCTGCACCGACTTGATTGTCGACGACGTTCGCGGTGAACGTTGCGTCGATTGAAAAGCCGTCATTCGGAGTCGTCGCGTTCTCTTCAACGATCATGCTGAGGAACCCGAACTCACCGATCGCCCGCGGATCGTTCTCAGCAGCCGTCAGTCGCAGTCTCAATTCAGGAGTCGCGTCGGCTTTGATACCGACCTTTGTTGCGAGTGCAGCTCCGTCGTTACGGAGCTGCCGCAGATTGACCGTCAGCGGCACGCGCATTTGAGGAGCAAGCAAGCTCGTGAATTGCCCCGCCGCTCCGATTTCGAGTCCCGGAATCTGCGGCGAGAGATCGAGCGTCGTCGTGAATGCCGAAGCCGCCGGAGTGAGCGAGTGAGTCAGCGTCAGCACGCCGCTCGTAGCATCGACGTTGATCATGCTGACTGCGTTTGCCGCGGTGAGTCCCTGCAACTTGCCGAGTTCAAACACTAAGTCTTGAACGGTCGCAACGTGCGTCGCGGCGTAGGCATCGTCGGCCAATGAGCCGAGCCCCGCCGCCCATTGCGAACGCAGTCCCGCCGGCCGCAGCAACTCAATGACCGGTTGCACGAGATCCGGTCGATCAGCGCGCGATGCCGAATATCGAATCACAACTTCGTCGCCGACGATCTCATCAATGACGGCCCCGAAGCGATCGCCATTGGCAGCAATGAAACGCACTGCATCGCCCGGTCGCACTCCGAAGTTGCGAGCGGCACTGCCGCCGAGTTCGAGTCGATAGCGATAGCGCTGCGCGACTTCCGCGTTTGAAAGCCCCGCTACGTCATTGCCCGCGAAGCGAATGACTTCATCGCCGAGCGCAATTCGCACTTCGGGACGCTCGGCCTCAGGAGCCGCAAGATGCTCGGCGTCGTAACGCACCGTGAAGCGTCGCGCCGCACGATCAACGCTCGCGACTTGCCCCTCAACGAAATCGCCGTCGACCGTCAAGAACTGCAAGAAGTCACCGGCATTGATGAGCCCAATCGCAACGCTCGAACGCAGCGTCATGTCGAAGTAGCCGATATCCGTCTCGCCGATCGCTTCGACAACTCGAGTCCCCGAGAAGACCGCGACGTCAGCCGCGCCGCTGAGCAACTCAGAGACGCTCTTATTGAGCAACGGGATCTTCTCGGTCAGCGAGTCTTGCCCACTGATGCGATCAAAGGTCGCTCCGGCGTCGATCAATCCGCTCCGCAGATCATTGGCCGAGAACGACAAGAACTGCATCAGCGTCGCGCCGTCTCCGGCAGTCGTCGGCGCTGTCAGCACGCCGGCGGGCGCAGCGACGCTCGCCCATGAAAACTCAATCTCGGGATTGTTGAGAGTGAATGGTCTCGTACCGCCGTTCGTCAGCGGGGCCGCTTGCGGTGCAATCGTTAATACAACGTCGCGCGCACGCGGATCATCAATCGTTGCCGACGTTGAAAGATCGCGACCGGCGAGCAGTTCGCCCAATCGCAGCTTCCCGTCGTTCGCGCCCGAGATCGGATCAGCACCGGCATCGACAAGATCGACCGTCAGTGCCGCGCGATCCGCGAACGACAGCGCGGCGTTATTGAATGTCACTTCGAGCGAACCGAAGCGGCCGCCGCCTTCCGCATTACGCACGAGCAAGTTGCTGAGCGTCATCTCCGGCAGCGCCGCGCCGCCCGCGTCTTGAGGCCCATTCGGATCAACATAGAACCCGCCCGCATCGACGCCGAAGACGAGCCGCAACGTTGCGGTCGCGCTGACCGATGCCGAACCGCCGAGCACGATCTCGCCGCCTGCGGCATCGACATTGAGCTGCGCGGTGCCCTCAATTGTCCGCACGACGTTCACATTGAAGCGCGGCAAACCATTGACGAGCTGCACGGTCACATTTCCCGGCACGGCATCGAGCGCATCGAGTCGCAGCCGCAGTTGCTCGGTCGTCGTGACTGTCGAGCCGATGTCTTCGATTCGCAGTCCCTGCGTGCCGGTCTGCAAGACCGTTCGCAAGAGCTCGCCCGTCTGCGCATTAAAGGCCGATCGCAATGACGAACCGAAGAGCGCGAGATTGTCCGTCGTCAGCCATTCGCCCGAAGACTCCGAGAGCGCATCAAGCCCGACAGCAATCGTCGACAGCGCGGCTTGAGTCGGTGCCGGCGCTTGATTGTCGAGCACGTCAAGCCCCTTGAAGCTGACGGTCGTCGTGCCGACAGTTGAGCCGAGCGTGAAGCGTCCGGTACCGGCACCGAAGAGCACTCGATCCTGCACCGTGATCGAGCGACTGTCTTTGCTGACGGTCAATGAATCGCTGCCCGCACCGGCATCAATGCGAATGCCGCCGGGAACGATGACTCCGGCACCCAAAATGATCGCGTCGTCGCCCGCGTCCGTTGAGACTTCAATCGCTTCGATCGCTTGCAGCGATCGAGTTTGAACCGGTTGCTTCGACGTACCGACAAAGACGTTGACCAAACTGCGATCGTTCGGATCGAGTTCAATGCGAATCTGATCGGCATTGGCCGTCCCGTTAATGCGGAGCACGGCATCGCGACCGTCATCGACGGTCCAAATGAGATCCGTATTCGCTCCGCCGCCGGCGAGTGCTTGCTGTCCGTCATCAACTTCGCCCGTGCCCGAATTGACTTGCCCGCCGTCGACTTCGGGCAGCGACGCGACGAAGTTCAAACCGGCCGCGCCATTCGCAAGACGATCGGCTTCAAGCAATGCGACGACATCATTCGCCGTCGTCCCGAGTGCAAAGCGAACCGTCAGCACGCGATCGCTCGCGCTATAGCTCACTCCCGCCGTCGGGGCGTTGATGAAGTCAACGCGCACGCCGTCGAATGTCGTTCCCGGTTTGCGAGCCGCGATCGTCAAATCGTTCCGCGCCCCGTCGAACGAGAACGTCGCCGACGGATAAGTCAGCGGATCGAACGCGCGGAACAAACTGCCGCGCACAACGAGCTTCGTGCGTCCCGCTTCTTCGACGACATCAATGCTCTGCGGCCGCTCGGTCGGCAAGTTCGAAGTGATGTTGACCCAATTCGCACCGGCATCGGTCGACATGAAAATCAAACCGGCTGCGCTATCGAGTGCATACGCAATCGACCAATCAGTCGGATCGAGCGCGATGTCGGTAATGGATCGCGCCCCCGGTAGCTCGACGGCAGTTGAAAAATTGTCGGTCAGCCCCGAAGCCGTCGTGCGTACCGCGATCTTGCTGCCGCGCGCGACAAAAGCAACGTCGGCATTCGCGACTCCATTACGGATGCCGCCGTAAGCAATCGCTGTTACGAGCCCATCAATCGCGGGACCGTTTGCCGCCGTGCCGCGTGCGACTCGGTAGTAGTCGGCTTCATCAGTGAGATCGCGAACTCGCAATGCCGTCTGCTCGTAGATGCCGTGCAAGCCGAACATCGTCCGCGTTGCGTCGACCGCATTCGTCACTGAGACGAGCCGGTTCTTTGCTTCGATGTCTTGCCGTCGCAGTTCACCGACGGGGTCATCGTCGATCGTTGTGACGATCACATTCCGCTGCGTGACGAGATCGAAGATGTCGTCGCTCGCTGCGGCATCGACATCAAACGAGACGCTCGTGCGACGCAATCCGTCGGCGATCGAATCATCGCGGCCAGTGAAAGTCACTGTCTGCGGAACGTTCCAATTGGCGGCAGTGAAAGTCAGTCGCGTCGGCGCAGCAGTCACTTCGCCGACATCGCGGCTCGTGACGTTAATCACGACCGAACCGGAAGCCGGCGGGATCGACAATGCAACCGTCACGGTATCGGTCGAACCCGCTTCAGTGACGCTTGAATTGTCATCCGACTCCGTAATGACGAGCCCCGCAAAGTTCACATTGCGAACCGTTGCCGCGACCGTCTGAGCGGGCAGCGCATCAAAGGCTTCGTCACTCGCTTGAGCGTTAATGGCGACGCGCAGATTGACCGTCTGATCGCCGTCAACTTGCTGATCATTGAGTCCCGTCACCGTGACAACTTGCGGCACATTCCAATTGGCGGGAGTAAAGGTCAGCGTCGTTGCACTGAGTCCCAATTCCGTCGCGTCGTTGTCGCCAATGGTGATGACGACGTTGCTCACCGGCTTCGCGGTCAGCACGACTGCAAACGAATCTGCGGCACCGCCTTCTTCGACGTCCGTCGTCTCATCGGTCTCAACGACCGTGAATCCTGCGACGTCGTTATCGAGACTCGTCACTGTCACCGTCTTTGCAGCGACTGAGTCATACGCGTCGTCGCTCGCGGCAGCATCGACGGCAATCGAAACATTCGTCGTCGTCGCTCCGTCTGCGGCGAGATCATCAACGGCACTCACCGTAACCGTTTGCAGCACGTCCCAATTCTGCGGCGTGAACGTCAACGTCGTCGGAGTAGCCGTCACTTCGGCGCTATTGCTGCTCGTGACGTGCAGCACGACGTTCGAACTCGGCGGCACATCAAGACGCACTCCGAACGAGCCGTTCACTCCGCCTTCATTCGCCGTCGCGGCCCCACTATTCGGGACGATCGTGATTCCGGGAATGTCGTTATCGAGCACCGTTGCGGTGACCGAGTGCTTTGCAGCAGCAAACTCGGCATCGCTTTCGGCGGCATCAACGGTCACATCGAGCGTCACCGACGTCGGCAGTTGCGAGAGGAAGTCATCGACTGCTTGCACCGTGACCGTTTGCGGCACGTTCCAATCAAACGGAGTGAAGCGCAATGCCGTCGTCGATGTCGTCAGTCGCGCGGCGTTGCCGTTGCTGATCGTCAGCACGACATCGGACTTTGGCTGCGCCGTCAGCGTCACTCGCAGAGTGTCCGCAACGCCGCCTTCAGTCACGCTCGTGCTACCGCTGCTTTCAACGATCGAGAAGTTCGCGACATCGTCATCGAGCGAACTCACTGAGACCGACTGTGATGCAACGCCATCAAACGCATCGTCCGATTCGTTCGCTGAGATCGCGGCGGTGACGGCAACCGACTGGGTGCCGTCGAGCCAATCGTTATCGGGTGCCGAAATTGTGACGACTTGCGGCACGTTCCAATTGGCCGCAGTGAAGACCAATCGCGCAGTCGAGAGCTTCGCTTGATCGGCATCGCCGCTTGCGAGAGTGATGACGACATCGGATGTCGGCTCAACAGTCAGCACGACGCTGAGCGAGTCCGTTGCTCCGTTCTCTGATACTGACGTCGAGCCGTCCGATTGAGTCAGCGTGAAGCC
>CAZNMS010000514.1:0-6204 GCA_964573505.1 uncultured Planctomycetaceae bacterium
CCAAGCTGCGACCATTGTGGCCCGACGCCCCGCGGCGGGAGTCGCGACGCGGAGCGTCGCGCCACACTGCGAACCGAGCATCCAATGGGGGAACTCCGAAATGATCGCTCGCTGCTCAGTGCTGCTTGTGGCTTGAGCAGAGCCTCAATTTCAGCCGCATGCTGACGCTGCGCTGTGAGTCATTGTGGAAACCCACAATTCGTAGCGTTTCGATGACTCGCTCAACGATGTTCGCAAGCCAGTCGCAAGTTGGCACGCTCATTGCCTTAGCACTGTGCTGTCCGTGTGACTGAGTTTGATGCTCGAAGGATTCGCTCTCTGACGATGCCTCAATTCAGCCGACGTGCGAAGGGAAACCATGACTCGGCTTTTCGCTCTTGCAACTGACTTAACCCTCGATCGATGCGCTCATTCCGATCGTTGGGAGGCTCAACAAACTCATGCGGCAGCGCGCTGGCAATGGCAACGGGCGCGTTAACGGCTTCCGCCCTCACTGCGACACGCCGTGCCGAACGATGTAGCCGAAGTCGTGAGACTTCGGACGCACTCACTGCAAGCCCCGAAATCTGACGATTTCGGCTTCGGCAATGGCGGCGGATGTCGGTGCGTGCTGACTCCTGCTGAGTTCAGTCGCTGCTGCTCATGACCTCTCACTCACCCGAGTGACGCTCTGCTCGGGGCTTCCTCTTTCAAACACGTGACTGCGCTACCGGTGCGCCTCGCGCCGATGCGAATGGCTTAAGGGACTTCATTGTGAGTGCTTCGAAGGCGACTGAGATCAACTTTGCTTCCGTTTCGACGCCGCAGATGCGTGTATTTCATGTGACATGGATGGCGTTCTTCCTCTGCTTCTTCGGTTGGTTCGGATTGGCTCCGATGCTGTCGGTCATTCGACAAGATCTCGGACTGACGACCGATCAGATCGTCACAACAAATATGTGGGCCGTTGCGAGCTGCGTGCTGATGCGGTTCATCATCGGATGGCTGTGCGACTCGGTCGGGCCGAGACTCACTTACTCGGCACTGCTCGTGATCGGAGCGATTCCGGTGATGTGCGTCGGGTTTGTCGGGGACTACACGAGCTTCTTGCTGATGCGCATTGCGATCGGAATGCTCGGGGCGTCGTTCGTCATCACTCAGTTTCATACGTCGCAGATGTTTGCTCCGAACTGCGTCGGGTTTGCGAATGCTCTGACCGCCGGTTGGGGCAACTCGGGAGCCGGTGCCGTTCACTTCTTGATGCCGGTCCTCATGACGACCGCCGCAACGATGCTCGGGTCCGAGTCACTCGGTTGGCGCGCGGCAATGGTTGTGCCGGGAGTGCTGCTGCTCTTGATGGGAGTGGCATATTTCTTACTCACTCAAGACGCACCCGGCGGATCGTTCGCGGAACTGCGAGCGAAGAATCAGATGCCGCCGAAGAAGGATGCAGCCGGTGCTTTCTGGGAAGCCTTTCGAGATCCCCGCGCATGGATGCTGTTCCTCATCTACGGCGCGTGCTTCGGAATTGAACTCGTCATTGATTCGAAGATCGCTCTCTATCTCAGCGACTACTTCAAGATGAGCGTCAGCATGGCGGGACTCATCGGCGGATTGTTCGGAGCAATGGGCATGTTCGCTCGACCGCTCGGCGGTTGGATCGCGGATCGAGCCGGGAAAGTCGGCGGCTTGCGAGGCCGAGTTATTTGGATGTTTCTCGCACTGCTCGGGCAAGGCGTGCTGCTGATGGCTTTCAGTCAGATGTCATCGACGGGATCGATCATCGCGCTGCTCGGAGTCACGGGGCTCTTCGTGCATATGGCTTGCGGAGCGACGTATGCCGTCGTGCCGTTCATCAACAAGCGAGCGACGGGCGCTGTTTCGGGCATCGTCGGAGCAGGCGGCAACGCAATGGCCGTGACGCTGATGTTTCTCTTCAAGCCGGACTTAGTCGGCTTCGGATGGCCGGTCGCGTTCTTCGTGATGGGAGCCGTGACTGTTGTTGTTGCGTTCGCCGCGTTCGGAGTGCGGTTCTCAGAAGAAGCCGAAGCCGCGTTTCGCGGCACGCAAATGGTGATGCCAAAGCCAGTGTTGGAGACAGCGTAGTCGCGGTGCGGCGGTGCGGACTCCTATCGGGCATCTGGGACGGATGAGACCGATGGGACGCATGTAGTTTTGATTGCCGATCGCATTCGTCCCATTCGTCGTATCGGTCCCATTCTTCGAAAGCGGCTTTGAACATGATCTCTCCCGCACCGCTGTCTCCGGTTCCGGCTCATGAGCGCAAGACGGTTGTCGTTGTCGGCAACGGAATGGTCGGACAACGCTTCTGCGAGAAGCTCGTTGAATTTGATTCGCGCTGCGAATGGCGGATCGTCACGTTCTGCGAAGAACCGCGAGCCGCTTATGACCGAGTCGGCCTCACCTCGTTCTTCGCGCATCGCGATGCCGAGAAGCTCATGCTCGCGCGGCAAGACTGGTATCACGAGCACGGCGTTGAACTGCATCTCGGCGATCGCGCTTGCGAGATTGATCGCGATGCAAAAACCGTGAGGTCTCAAAAGGGCGTCACGATTCAGTACGACGTCTGCATCCTCGCGACCGGCTCGTACCCGTTCGTGCCGACGGTGCCGGGAATCACCAATCGCGGCGTCTTCGTCTATCGCACGATCGAAGACCTGCAGCACATCATCGAGTACTCCAAGAAAGCAAAGTCTTGCGCGATCATCGGCGGCGGATTGCTCGGGCTCGAAGCGGCGAAGGCGGCGTTTGATCTCGGCCTGCATGCTTCCGTCATCGAGTACGGCAATCGGTTGATGCCGCGACAAGTGGACGATGCGGGCTCTCGCGTGCTCATTAAGAAGATCGAAGCACTCGGAGTTCAAGTGCTGCTCAATAAGGGCACGAAAGCGGTGCTCGGTGAGCAGCATGTCGAAGGCATCGAGTTTCAAGACGGCTCAAAGCTCGACGTTGAAATGCTCATTGTCTCGGCGGGTATTCGACCGCGCGATGACATTGCAAAAGCGTCCGGCTTAAGCGTCGGCGAGCGCGGCGGCATCTCGGTCGACGATCATCTGCGAACGTCCGACCCGAACATCTTCGCGATTGGGGAATGCGCATTACATGGCGGAATGGTCTATGGCCTCGTTGCTCCGGGTTACGAGATGGCCGAGATCGTTGCTTCGAACCTGACCGGCGGAGAGCGCACCTTTAGAGGCACGGATCTGTCGACGAAGCTCAAACTGATGGGCGTCGATGTCGCGAGCTTCGGCACTTACGAATTCAAACCCGATACCGCGACGCCGCTGTCGTTCGAAGATCCCTTCAACGGCATCTACAAGAAATTGGTCTTCAGCCTCGACGGCAAGCGACTGCTCGGCGGCATTCTGGTTGGTGATACGAGTGAGTACGGAACGTACTCCGCTTTCGCCAAGAGCGACGCTCCGCTGCCGTGCGCTCCGCATGAACTGCTCGTCGGCAAGAGCGGCGGGTCGGCGCTCGGCGGCATCGACGCAATGCCGGAGTCCGCTCAGATCTGCTCGTGCAACAACGTCAGCAAGAAAGCGATCTGCGACGCGATCGCAGGCGGCTGCGATTCAGTCGCGGGTATTAAAAAATGCACCCGAGCCGGCACCGGTTGCGGCGGTTGCGTGCCGCTGCTGACGGACCTCTTCAATGCCGAGCAAAAGAAGGCCGGTAAGACCGTCGTGAATCACTTGTGCGAGCATTTTCCGATGTCGCGCACGGAACTGTTTGCGGTCATCAAAGTCGGCGGTCTCAAGACGTTCGATACGGTGCTCAAGAAGCACGGCAAAGGTTTTGGTTGCGAGATCTGCAAGCCGGCCGTTGCGTCGATCCTCGCGAGTTTGTGGAACGAGCATGTGCTCGACGAAGACCATAACTCGCTGCAAGACACGAACGACCGCTTCCTCGCAAACATGCAACGCGGCGGTCTGTATTCCGTCGTCCCGCGCGTGCCCGGCGGTGAGATCACTCCCGAGAAGCTGATCGTGCTCGGTGAAGTCGCGAAGGATTTTAGTCTCTACACAAAGATCACCGGCGGGCAGCGCATCGACTTGTTCGGGGCTCGCGTGCAGGACTTGCCCGACATTTGGGAGCGGCTTGTTGATGCGGGTTTCGAGAGCGGGCACGCGTATGGCAAGTCACTGCGAACGGTGAAGAGTTGCGTTGGCACAACATGGTGTCGGTTCGGTGTGCAGGACTCGGTCGGTTTCGCGATCCGCATCGAGCACCGGTACAAGGGCGTGCGTGCTCCTCACAAAGTGAAGATGGCGGTCTCGGGTTGCATTCGTGAATGCGCGGAAGCTCAAGGCAAAGACGTCGGACTCGTTGCGACGGAGAAGGGCTACAACCTCTATGTCTGCGGCAACGGCGGCGCGAAGCCTCGGCACGCGGACCTCTTAGCTTCGGATCTCGATGAAGAGACCGCGATCAAGTTCATCGACCGCTTCTTCATGTACTACATCCAAACGGCGGATCGACTGACGCGCACGTCGGTGTGGCTCGACAAGCTCGAAGGCGGGATTGATCACGTGCGCGATGTCGTCGTGCAGGACAAGCTCGGCATCGGTGCGGAACTTGAAGCGATGATGCAACGCCTGATCGACACCTATCAGTGCGAATGGGCGACGGTCGTGCGAGATCCCGAGAAACGCAAATTCTTTCAGCAGTTCGTTAATACGGACGACTCGGAATCGTGCATCGAAATTGTGAGCGAACGCGGTCAGCCTCGGCCCGAGTTCTGGGTCAACGACACGGTGTCGCTCGAACAATTCCGCGAAGCGAGTGCGGTTGCGCTCGGACTTGAATCAGACAGCAGTGAGTTCTCTTCGACCGAATGGGTCTACGCCGGCAAAGTGTCGGACTTCCCGAAAGACGGCGGAGCAACGATCCGTCACGGTCAAACTCAGATCGCGGTCTACAACTTCTCATCGCGCGGTGAGTGGTACGCGAGCCAAAACATGTGCCCGCACAAGAAAGCGTTCGTGCTCTCGCGCGGCATCATCGGTGACGCAGCCGGCGAACCGAAGATCGCCTGCCCGCTGCATAAGAAGACGTTCTCGCTGAAGACCGGCGAGTCCCTGCAAAGCGAGGAATACTCAATCGACGTCTACCCGGTGCGGATCGAAGGCGACGATGTGTATGTCGAATTACCCCCCGCCGAAACGCTCGATCTGCGTCACGCGACCGAGATCGGTTACAAGCAAGCAACAAGTTGCTCAAGCCATCGCGAACCGAGCTTCGCCGTTTGAAGGGGGCTGCGATGATCGGTGATGTTGAATTAAAGAGAGTCGCCTGCGTCTTTGTGGTCGCAACGGCACTCATCGTGTTACGGCTTCGTCGAGCTTCGTCGATTCAGACAACTCTGTACCCATACGACTTGTGCGGGACTCAATCTTGGTACGACGGGCTGCTCGTAGTTGAGATCGAAGTCGTACGCCGCTTGCTCGTAGACCTGATTGAAGACGGTTTGCAGATTGAGAGTGATGTCTGCATCTCCCTCGGAAAGAGGGATCGGAATGGAACGCATCGGCTGTTCGAGCAGCCAAGAAAATGCTTCGACCTGAGGATGACGGCCGGCTCTCGAGATGAAGGCGAAGTAGTCCGCGCGCGGAAGTGGCTCGTCGGTTTTCAGTCGCTTGCCGCCGCGAAGCAGGTCGATTTCGACGATATGAGTCCGGCTGCTGGCCAATGCGGCACGCTTCGCGAGGTACTCGGCTCGCCCGTCGGCGAGAGACTTGTTCGTCGGCGAAAGCAGCTCGATCACGGTGACCGTTCGTCGGTCGTCCAATCGGCGAAGAACGAGATAGTGCTCTTTGATCGGCTCGTCTTCGGAGAGTGTCAACAACGTCGGCTGCTCAAGTACGGCGACGTTACTATCGGAAAACGGCGGGCGTTCGGGTTGCTCGTAGAAGGCAACGTCAGGGCCGAACGAACGCAATTCGTCGCCATCTTCCGTCGCCAGATAGACCGTGTCTTCGACCTTGATGACATAGCGCGAACGCAGTCGCGGCTGCAGTTCGTTAGCGATCGCGACGATCATGCGGTTGTGAAAGTTTCGCCAGTCTTGGCTTTCGATGAATGGGTCCATACCCGGGAACGGGGACGGCATGTTGGGCTCCTCAATGTGGATGGCGCGGAGCGGAGCATAGTTGTTACAGCTGGGCATTGCCGCGCGAGTGTGGTCGCCTTTCGCTCCGCGAA
>CAZNMS010000515.1:0-6182 GCA_964573505.1 uncultured Planctomycetaceae bacterium
GAAATCAAGACTCGTCGGCTGATACCACTTACCCCCACTGTTTCGCGATGAGCCGGTATTCGTGCGGGCTCGGCGCATGACACAGGTTTCACGATCCGGCGCGTCGAAAGATGTCATTGTCGGCGGCGGACATGTCCGTTTCCAAAATGTGTACATACCCCGGCGGTAAAGATCCTCGCCCGCGCTTTGCTTATAGACCGCGCGACGCTCGACCGAGACGTCCTGCCAAAGTCCGTCGGGTTGATACGGCATCACACTCGGGCCGCCGATTTTGCGACTGAGCAAGCCGCTGACGAACAGTGCTTGATCGCGAATCGTCTCGGCAGACAGACGCACGCGCGGGCCGCGTGCCAGTAAGACGTTCTTCGGATCGCGTTCGAGCATGCTCGGTGTCAGGTGTGATGACTGGCGATAAGTCGCACTCAGCACGATCTGCTTGAGCAACCGGCGGACGTTCCATGCTTTGTGCGATTGGCTCGACGCTGAGGCTGCGTCAGTCGCAGTCGGCGCGGCACTGCGGTCAATGAAGTCGGTCGCAAGCCAATCCAATAGTTCGGGATGCGTCGGCCATGTGCCCTGCGAGCCGAAGTCCTCGACGGTTTCGACCAGTCCGGTCCCGAAGAACATCTGCCAGAAGCGATTGACGGTGACTCGGGCCGTCAGCGGATGACGCTGCTCCGTCAGCCAACGCGCGAGACCGAGACGGTTTTGCGGTGCGTGTTCGGGGAAGTCAGACAGCACGCTCGGCACGCCGGCCGCGACTTTCTCGCCCGGCGCGTCGTATTGCCCGCGACGCAACATAAAGGTGTCGCGCGGTTGCGGCAGTTCTTGCATCACCATCGTCGTGATCGACTGGCCGTCGAGCGTTGAGATCTGCTGCGCGAGCTTGCCGTCATCCGTCTTGAGTCGGCGATACTCGGCGTCGACGTGCTCCAAATAGTGAAGGCGGATCGCGTCTTGTTGAGTGCGCGTGCGATCGCTGACCGGGGTCTTGAGCGCTGCCGCCAGTTCGTTCGTCGGGACTTTGCCACTCTGCAGAGCGAGCACATCAGCAGCAGACAGCGCGAAGTCATAGACGCGGAAGTCGGCCATCTGCCCCTTAAACGGGATCGACGAAAGCCGCTGTCCGAGCCGCAGCGGTTTGTCGGTCTGAATGCTGTCCTTGAGCGAGTCGTTCATGACTTCGATCTCAACCGGCAGTCCGTCGACATAGAGCTTGAGGCCAGCGGCTTTGCTCGAACCATCAAACGTCACGGCGATGTGATGCCACAACTGCGGCTTCATCGCGTCTTTCGTTTGCACCTTCAGTCCGTTGCTCGGCCATGAATTCACGAGATGCACGGCGAGCTTGCCGTTCTCGACATTGCAGTCGTAACCGCGAAACGCAGCCGCATCGTCCATCTTCGAAAAGACGCACATCGCTCCGTTGCCGACCGGCTGAATCCATGCCGCGAACGTGAAGGGCGTGCTGCGATCAAAGGCCGCGACGCTGCCGACTTCGATGTTCGTCTTACCGTCGAAGTCGAAAGCCGAACCATGAGGCGACTGCACGACATTAGCTTTGCCATGCAGTTTGGCGACGGTTCGCAGTTCGCTCGGTGAGGCAGCGGCTTCGGATTGGCTGCTCGGCTTGCTCGTTGCCTTTGCGTCCGTCGGACTGGCCGGGACTGCAATTCGCATTACAGAGCGAACCTCAATGCCGCCGTCTTTCAGCTCGAAGGGAACGTGCAGCGTCGGACCGTTCGGCAATTGAGCGAGGTCTTCCGGTTTGAGGCTGCTCTCCCATGCGGCGATGACATCCGCAGAGACCGCGTTCGAGCGAGCGCTGATGCGAGAGGCGAGCTGCTCACGCTCAGTTCGGAGCGCGGCAAGCTGCTCACGAACTCGCTTCGGCAAGACCTTCATGTAGGGCTCAGCCGGTGCTCCCGAGTTGTAGCCGACCGTTTTGTCGGGCACGTTGTTGAAGAACGCGAAGAAGCGGTAGTAGTCGCGCTGCGTGAGCGGGTCGTATTTGTGGTCGTGACAGCGAGCACATTGCAGAGACAGACCTAAGAAGACGCTCGCTGTTGTGTGAACGCGATCGGCGACGTACTCGACGCGGTACTCCTCGGGGATGATGCCGCCTTCGGTCGTGATGACGTGATTGCGATTGAAGCCCGTCGCAATGAGCTGCTCGGTTGTCGGATTCGGCAAGAGGTCACCGGCAAGCTGCTCGGTGATGAAGCGATCAAACGGCATGTTCTCGCGAAAGGCATCGATCACCCAATCGCGCCACGGCCACATCGTGCGATCTTCGTCGTTGTTGTAGCCATTGGAGTCGGCGTACCTCGCCAGATCGAGCCACATCATCGCCATTCGCTCGGCATAGGCATCGGATGCCAGCAGCCGATCAACCGCTGCTTCATAAGCCGCATCGAACGAGCCTTGCTTTGCCTGCTGTAAGAATTGCTGCATCTCAGTGAGAGACGGCGGCAGTCCAGTGAGATCGAGCGACACTCGGCGCAAGAGCGTTTCGGCACTTGCTTGAGCAGACGGCTGCAAGCCTTCTGCTTCAAGGCGCGCCAAGACGAAGCGGTCAATGTCGCTGCGGCACCACTGCCCGTTACGAACGACCGGCAGCTCGGGCCGCGTCGGCAGCACGAAGGCCCAATGCTGCTGATACTCGGCACCTTGCTCGATCCAGCGTTTGAGAATCGCCTGCTCGGCAGCAGTCACCTTCTTATTGGTGGCCGGCGGAGGCATCACGAGATCGGGATCGTGACTCGCAATGCGTTTGAGCAGCTCACTCTGCTCGGGCTTGCCGGGCACGATCGCCGCTTTGCCGGAGTCGAGCGTTGCGAGTGCTCGCTCGCGTTGATCAAGCCGCAAGTTGGCTTGCCGAGCTTTGTCGTCGAAGCCGTGACAGGCAAAGCAATGGTTCGAGAGGATCGGCCGCACGTCGCGGTTGTATTGCACGCGTTGCTCAGCGCGAGACTGAGCCGAGCATGCTCCGTGAAGCAGA
Source organism: uncultured Planctomycetaceae bacterium (assembly GCA_964573505.1). Classification (GTDB taxonomy): domain Bacteria; phylum Planctomycetota; class Planctomycetia; order Planctomycetales; family Planctomycetaceae; genus AM-0621. The sequence goes on from CAZNMS010000515.1 coordinate 3,002, forward strand.
TGAAGCGCGAGCAGCATTAATAAGAAGGTGCGTTGCATGTGAGGCGTCTCGTCAGATGGCGAATTGACTGAGTCATTAAATGCTGGCTTTGGCCGTTTAACCGCGAGCGCTGAAAAACACGCCCCTCGGGCTTGCCCCAGGGGCTTGGCGGCTTCTGCGCTACTCGTTCAGAAGTGAGTAGCGCAGAAGCCGTTGAACCCCCGGGGCAAGCCCGGGGGCGGTTTTTCAGCAGTCCCCAGAAGGTCGCGGTTAAACGTCTCGATTCAGGCCGCGTGACATATAAGAGCGGGGACTGACGCCGGGAATCTACTCGCGAGCCTCAGCCTGACCGGTCCGAAGACGCTTCAACCGAGGACCAGTCGAGGAACGACTTCCCGGTTTGAGTCGCGTAGGTCGGACGCCTCCGTCCGACAGCGACGCAGCACGGACGTAGGCGTCCATGCTAATAACTCGGGACGCTCTTCTCCGACGATCCCTGAGACGAACGACTCGACTTGAGCGGCAACATCGGCGATTCGCGATGAATTGCAGCCTGCTGCGAGCGAGAACGAGGGACCGACGGGACCGTCGCAGGTAGTCCTCACCGGCTCGACCGGCATAGGTCCGAATATGGGACTGATTCGCATGCCTTCCTCGCAGCTTCTCTAGCTTGACGCGATTCGGGCTGATTGAGGCTGCTCGGCGCCCGCAAAGTTCCGCGCATCTTCCATAGCCGGAATGACCGTCATAACCAGTCGTAAAAACGAGCCCAAGTCCTAGTGAAATAAGGACTTAAGAGCTTAAGAGGCCGAAACGGCGCCGCCGATACCTTCCCTCAGACTCGTCTAGGCCGACCCGCCAACAGGTCGGTGACACGGAAGTGAGACGAGTGGGCTTGAAACGGACGGCGCGTGAGTCTTCGGGTTGTACGGCCCAATACGCCTCAGGAGATTCCGTCAGTCGTCCTTGCAGGTTGTCCTTCAACTAATTGGCAGCGGCTCTGCCACCTAATGTTGAAGGGTGTTCCGACGAAAACAGTTTCGCCTTTATCCCAAGCATTTGGTCCAGCCGGGAAAAGTGACGCGCGTCAGAAGTGGCGCTCGATTCCTGGTTGCCCGTGAATGAGCCGCCACTTGCTTATCCCTGTGACCCCGGGAATGTTTGGAGAAGGCACATGTCCAAGGGCAAGGAGACGCTGCGTATGAAATGGATCCGAACGCTTAGTGCAGTAGTCGCGACAGTGGGAATGAGTGTCAGCGCTCAAGCTGCTCTCTTCTCCTTCGGCGGCCATTGTGGCGCCGAGAAGAGCTGCGGCTGTGCATCGACATGCCAGCCGCGATGTTGCAAACCAACAATTCAACGACCGTGTGAGAGTCCCTGCTACACGTACCAACGGCAGATCTCTCAATGCTGCAAGCCAGCTTGCTGCGCTCCTGCGAGCGTGACTTGCTGTGCTCCAGCAGCGAAACACTGCGGTCCGGCAGCTTGCGGACCGGCTTGCGGTCCTCAAGCGGCAGCTTGTGCTGCTCCACATGCAGCCAACTGCGGACCAGCTTGTGGTCCTCAGGCGGCAGCTTGTGCAGCTCCTCATGCTGCGAACTGCGGCCCAGCTTGCGGTCCTCAAGCAGCAGCTTGTGCGGCTCCGCAGGCAGCTTGCGGTCCTCAAGCGGCGGCGTGTGCGGCTCCGGCTGCATGTGCTCCAGCTTGCGGTCCTAAGGCGGCAGCTTGTGCAGCTCCGGCTGCGGCGAACTGCGGTCCGGCTTGTGGTCCTCATGGTGCGAACTGTGCAGCTCCGGCTGCGTGTGCTCCGGCCTGTGGTCCTAAGGCTGCGGCTTGTGCAGCTCCGGCAGCTTGCGGTCCGGCTTGCGGTCCTCAAGCGGCAGCTTGTGCAGCTCCTCATGCTGCGAACTGCGGTCCTGCTTGTGGTCCGAAGGCTGCGAACTGTGCAGCTCCTTGTGCCGCGAACTGCGGTCCTGCTTGCGGTCCTAAGGGAGCGAATTGTGCTGCTCCTTGTGCCGCGAACTGTGGCCCAGCTTGTGGTCCGAAGGGTGCGAACTGCGCCGCTCCTTGTGCGGCGAACTGCGGTCCTGCTTGCGGCCCGAAGGGTGCGAGCTGTGCCGCTCCGTGCAACGCTGGTGCTTGCGGTCCTCGCACCGCTGGCTGCTGCACGACTCAATGCTGCGACGATCCCTGCAAGATTGCTGAGCTGATTTATCAGTCTCAGACCGCTTGCTACGCCAAAGATCGCGCTAAGGCGATCGACAAGCTGGGCGATCGTTACAACTGTGTTTGCAATCCCGAAATCATGTGCGCCTTCGTCTATGCCTTGAATGACTGCGACGAACGCGTTCGCCATGAGGCGGCTGATGAGATCGGTGATCAAGTTCGTAAGAACGGTTGCTGCTGCATGAACGACAAAGTCGTGCAAGCTCTGACCGTTGCGTTGGCTGACTGCGACCGAGGCGTCCGAGCGGAAGCGAAGGAAGCTTTGGAACTCTGCGGTTACAAGGTTGTGGATTGCTGCAAGAGCAAGTGCGCACCGCGTTGCGGCGACGCTTGCGGTCCGAAGTGTGGCCCAGCCGCTTGCGGCCCGGCTTGTGCTCCGGCTTGTGCAGTTCCGAGTGCTGCTCCTGCGGCTCCGATGGGAACAGAAGCAGCTCCGGCTCCTGCTCCGGCTCCTCCAGCCGAGAAGAGTGCTGCTGCTCCTCGCACCAGCCGCAACAAGTTGGCTGGCCTCTTCGGCCTGCTTGACTAGTTGACGCGAAGCCTTGCGGCTTCAACTGACTGAAACTGAACGCGGCTCTGGCACACCAGAGCCGCGTTTTTTTATTGCTGGTGAGTTTGCGGCGGCGAGTTTGGCAGTGTGGCTTCTACGTCGGCCGTGAATTCAATAGGACGAATAGGACCGATGGGACGGATAGGAATAAGAAATACACACTGATGCGGTAGGCCGATGAAAACTAGCCCTTAACGAGGACAAATAACAAAACCGATCGGTCGGGATCTGTTTCGCATTAGGCCCGAAGGGTCGTGATTCGAAAGCCCAGGGCGAGAGCCCTGGGAAGAACAACAGCCTGCACCAAGATAGCCCCAACGGGGCGAGATTCGATGGTCGCGCGGTCTCCGAATAGCGCCCCCTTGGGGCTTACGTTTCCGTTGCTTTCCACCCCCAGGGCTATCGCCCTGGGCTTTCGAATCCTGC
>CAZNMS010000516.1:0-6175 GCA_964573505.1 uncultured Planctomycetaceae bacterium
GCGTGCCGCCGGCAGTCGCTTGCAGCATCGGTCCGCCGCCGCCGTCCGAGCCGAGTTGATAGCACACCAATCCCTGCGTCCCGTCACCGCGTTGCACGAGCACCGCACCCGCTCCATCACCGAAGAGCGGAGCGATCTTCTTGTCAGTCGGATTCACGATGCGACTATTGCAGTCGGCTCCGATCACGAGCGCCATTCGGCTATTGCCCGTTGCGACGAACTGCGAACCCGTGACGAGCGAGTACATGAAGCCGGAGCAGGCTGCTTGCACATCGAGCGACGGACAGTCGAGCCCGAGTTCATGCTGCACGAGGCACGCCGTCGAGGGGCACATGAAGTCCGGCGTAAACGTTCCGACGACGAGCAAGTCGATGTCTTTCGGATTCACCTTCGCCGACGCGATCGCGCGCTTTGCAGCTTCGACGGCCATATGGCTCGTCGCACTGCCGGTCGGAGCGTAGCGCCGAGCTTGAATGCCGGTGCGTTCAATAATCCATTGAGGATCAAAGCCGCGTTCGTTCTTCAGCCAGTCATTCGTGATGACGTTGTCGGGCACATAGGCGCCGCAACCAATGATCTTCACACCCAATAGGGACCGGGTCCGCGTACCGACGTAGCTTTCAGCGGGGTTGTGGTCCAACTTGTGGCTGAGTTCATCGACCATCTTATGCGCGGGCACTTCATATCGAGGAACGGTCGGTGCAGAAGTGGGCTCGACCGGTTCAGTTTGCGGGGCAGTCGCCAGCATCACTCATCTCGCGTTTGGGGGAGCATCGATCCATTGAGTTAGTGAGAGAGACGGGCCTCAATGCAGTCGCGAGTATCTCCGCAGTGCCTGCATGAAAGCGGTTCCCCATCAAAAACCCCTCAAAGCGGGGCGGGACTATAGCCCTGCTCAAACAGTGAAACTAGCAAGGCTGAAGTGACTGCAAAAAGTCCTGCGGTCTCAGTCCGGTCGAGCGGATCAAGCAAAGTTTTCCGAGCCGCAGTGCGCCTTTTCGATGGCTCGATCTGCTCTTCGCCCCCGAGTTCATCTCGGGGGTTCAACGGCCTTTGCGCATGTCGCATTCGCATCGACTCGAACAGCGCACTTCGTAGCCGAAATCGTCAGATTTCGGGGGCTCGGCAGCGGCGTCCGAAATCGCACGATTTCGGCTACTGCAAACCTTCTCACATCCTGCCGCTTACCTCTGATAGATCGGCAAGTACCCGTTATCGAGTTGCAAGATCGTCGCGTTGATAGCGGTCACATAGACCTCGCCGACGTGCCCTTCTTTCCATGCTCCCGAAGCAGACTGAGAAGGCAGCAACTTGTCGCGCACTTGATCGATGTACTTGTTCCAAACTTCGTCGCCCTGACGGTATCGCACCTGCGCCATGTAGTAGTGGGTGTAGTGCCAATGCCCGAAGGTCTGCGCCTGATTCTCATTCACGGAGATGTTGCGTTCGCAGTAAGCCATCAGCTTCTTCACGTGATCCGAGTCGTACTCGCCGGCATTAAACATCGAAGCGACCGCTGCCGCCGTGATCGGAGGCCGCCCGCCGCCTTGAGTACGAATCGAATACATCACTCCGCCGTCGGGGGTCGTGCAGTCTTTGATGTACTTCTTCGCTTTGTCGACGATCTCAAGTGGCACCGCGATCCCGGCATTGCGGCATGCTCGCAAGCCTTGCACCTGAGTCACGCAGGTCGAGCCTTCATCAAAGTCCGGCTGATCCTTTGCGGAGACATAGCCCCATCCGCCGCGATTCGTCTGAGCTTGAGCACTGAACTCGACGGCCTTCGTCAGCACCTTCTTGAGTTCTGCGCGGCGATCGGAGTCCTCTTCCTCACCGAAGACTTGCGACAAGAACAACATCGCGAAGCCGTGCCCGTAGGTGTAGTGGTAGTCCTCGCGGTATCCGATGAGTCCGCTCGGCTGCGCGTTCTCAACGAGGAAGTCGACCGCGCGTCGAATGTTCTGCGCGTACTTGCCTTTCGTCGTCGTTGAACCTTCAGAGAGCAGCGCGTTCCCGGAAAGCGCGGTCATCGCGACTTTGTATTGCCCGCCTTCGGCTTCCCAATATCCCTGCCGCGTCTGAGTGCGCGCCAAGAAGTCGAGTGCTCGATTGACCGACGCCACAACGCGCGGGTCTTTTGCTCTCTTCGCCGCTTGAGTCGGTTGAGAAAGCGAGACGAAGCTCAATCCGCAGAGAGCAAGCAGCACGAGCATGCGCATGAAGAGTTCCTTCAACGAGAGGCGTCGAACGTCGCGGCGAGTGTAAGCGAACGCACGCCGGTCCCGTCCAGAGAGGGCGCAGCGATCGCAGTCGCTCGAATACCAAAAGCGCTCTAGGGCGGATGAAAGCACGCGATCTATACCTCGCGCAGTGTGGTGCGACGCTCCGCGTCGCGACTCCCGACGCGGAGCGTCGGGCCACAATGGTCGCGGCCTACCGTCTGAATTCATGCCGCCCATTCTATTCCTTCCGACCTCAACAAGATCGCCGCAGGTAATAGACGTTACACAACACACGGAAGCGTGTTTGAGTCAATCACTCAGCAGATCTAAGGCACATCAAAAAACGGCTGCAGCGTCCGCTCACGAAAGGAATCGGAGCATGTTTCAACCGTCGATCGAAGGGCGCTCGATGCCCTTACTCAGGCAGATTGCGAAGTTCACCGAGCGCCGCCATGAGGCATTCGCAAGCAATATTGCCAACATCGACACACCGGGATACAAGGCCCGCGACCTGCCCCAAGAGGCCTTTCAGCAGGCCCTTTCTCAAGCCATTCACCGGCAAGATCAGCCGCAAAGTCCGAGTTCCCCCTTCTCAACTGAACTCGCGAGTTTGCAGTCTCTCTCCTCTCCTCTCCCCCTTCAGCCTTCCCCTTCCTCTCCGTCACTCGACGAACTCTTCACCCCCGATCTCTTCGAAGCCAAACCCACTCCGTCCGACAACCTCACGTTTCAAGACGCAGGCAATCGGAGCATCGAGCAGCAAGTCATGGAAATGACGAAGAACTTGATGCTTCAGAGCTACGTGCTCCAACTGATGAATGCGCAGTTCGGCACGCTGCAAGCCGTCATCAGCGAGAGGCCCTAAGTAGTAGATTGGGATTCCATCCCGATCCTCAGCGGAATTTCCGTTACATCAGCAGTGTGATTGATCGTCAGCAACGAGCCTCGCACCATCGTTTTCATCAACGACGAGTTAACTTCATCGTCAGAAACGCCCCCGCAGATTCGACCGCTCCGGGCGAGTCGCACTCGCCGAGAACCCTTCAGTTTGCAATTCGGTCGGGAAGGAATCCCGACGCACTCGGCAGGAGGCCAACATGTTTGGATCACTCGACGCGACGACCAGTGGCTTGCTCGCTCAGCGGCAGCGAATGGATGTCATCGCGGGCAATCTCGCCAATGTGAGCACCACTCGTGATGAGTCCGGGAAGGTCGCTCCCTTTCAACGTCGATTCGTCGAGTTCTTCTCAAAGGGAGATCCGAACGACGGCACGCCTGAAGTTGGCGTGAAGGTTGATGTTGATCGCAAGTCACCGCCGCGAAGAGTGCATGACCCCGGACATCCCGATGCGGTCGACGGCTTTGTGAGCTACCCGAACATCAACGCGACGAACGAAATGGTCGACGCGATCGCCGCCAGTCGAGCCTACGAGGCCAATCTCACGGTCGCCCAGTTCACGCGGCAGATGGCTGAGCAAACGATGAAGCTCTTGCAGTAAGGCAAGCGACGTTGTGACTCAGACCGAAGCGAAGTCACCGAAGAAAAATCATTGAGCAAGGAAGCAGCGATTCATGATCCCGTCGACCCGCATCGACATTCCGCAACTGCCGCAAACGCCGAGTTGGAGCGCGCCGGCCGCACGCACTGACGGCCCGTCGTTTCAAGACATGCTGTTGCAAGCACTCGGGAAAACAGCGGGAGCAGAATCAAAGGCTCAGAGTCTCATCACCGAAAGTGTCGCAGGCGGAGACGCGACGATGATCGAAGCATCGGTCGCACTCAGAGAAGCCGACATCGCGTTGAGGCTGATGTTGCAGGTCCGAAACAAGCTGCTCGAAGCCTACAACGAGATCAAACAAATGCAGTTCTAGCGCAACCCGGCGCGACGTTCGCCAGAACGTAACGCTCCGTCGAATTCCCCCGCTTCAAGCATCGTTCTGGCGAACGAGGCAACGTCTGACTTAAGCCCTCACACTCATGCTCGCCGCCCTCAAACAGATTCGCGATCAGTTCGCCGCAGTCTTCGGCCCGATGAAGACGCACCAAAAGGTGACGTTAGTCGTGCTCGGCCTGATGGTGCTCGCGCCCTTCATCTATCTGATGACGGCAAAGCCGGCGGACGACTACGAGCCTCTTCAATGGGGAGCGGCCTACGATCGCGAAGTGCTCATTCAAGCCGAGCAAGCATTGATCGAACGCGGCTACTCGGACTTCAAATCGGTCGGTCAGAGACTGCTCGCACCGAAGAGCAAACTCGATCAATACAACGCCGCGCTCAATTCGGCGGGCATCAACAGTCCGCGTTCAGCACTCGATCAAGAGAAAGAGTTCGACAAGCTCAGCGTCTTTACGCCGCGCGAACAGCTTGAAGCACGCCGCGATGTGATCCTCAAGAAGGAACTGCGGAACATGCTCCGCGACATCTCCGGAATTCAAGACGGAGAAGTGTTTTGGGCTCGCTCGAAGTCGTCGTCGCGTTGGCCGAATGCGCCGGCAGTGACCGCAACCGTGAAGCTCATTCCGAAGCTCGGCAAAGAGCTGACTCCCGACAAAGTCGAAGACATTCGCAATGCCGTTGCCAACATGGTGCCGGACCTCAAACGCGAGGCGGTTGTCATTGTTAATACACGCACCGGTCGCAGCTATCTGCCGTCAGATGACAGCGATCCCTTCGACTCAAAGGTCGATCAGCGCAAGCAGCGCGTCATCTACGAGTACCAATCGCGCATCGCCGAAGCCGTCTCGTACATCCCCGACGTTGTTGTGTCGGTGAATGTCGACTTCGACAACATCCGCACGTCGAAGGAACGCACACAGAAGATCGATCAGAAGACGGTCGAACTCACGACGATCAACAAGACCCGCAGTTCGACGAGCAGTCAGAATCAGCCGAGCGGCATTCCGGGCACGTCATCCAATCAACCGCGCGATCTGACTTCGGCCAATGTCGCTCCGTCGCAATCGACCGAGAAAGACTCAGAGACAGCGACGTACTCCGCTCCGTCCGTCACGGTCACTGAAACCGAACTGCTCGGAGTCGCTCCGAAAGCCGTGCGTGCAACCGTCTCTATCCCCGAGGACTACATCGAGAAGATCGCAGCACGAGAAGGCGTTCCGACTCCGAAGACGGATCAAGAAAAGGCCGACTATCGCAAAGCCGTCGAAGCCATTCGGACGCGCGAAATCGCGAAGGTCAAGCAGCACGTGCAAACTTTATTACCCCCCGGTTCCGGACCAGAGTCAGTGGCGGTCTCATCCTTCACAGCGGTCCCTGTCGAGCAACCTGTTGCGAGCGTCCCGGTCACCGATCGAGTCGGCGATCTGCTCACCAATTGGGGCAGCACGTTCGGGCTCTTGCTGTTTGCTGGATGGGCCATGCTGATGCTGAAGAAGAGCATGCCGGTCATTCAACCATCAGAGACGAAGGCGTTAGACACACTGGTGCAAGCCCTCCGTCCCGAGCCCGTTTTCACTCCGCCGCCAGTCGCACCGATGATGATGTCGATGCCGGAGCCCGAAGTAGAGAAGCCGCTCACAAGCCGCGACGCGCTACAAGATCTCGTGCAGCAAGACCCCGCCGCCGCCGCCGCCATCCTGCAAAAGTGGTTACAGAAGGCATAACGCAGTGTGGTGCGACGCTCCGCGTCGCAACTCCCGACGCGGAGCGTCGGGCCACAATAGATGCAGCTTCTCCGCATCGTTTAACCGCGTGCCCATCGGGCCGCGCTCTGCGCAACTCGCGAGCATCCCTCGCACCGCGCTCCGACCCAAAGAGTGAAGAAGTCGCCGCATCATACTACTCGTTCGCGATTTCTCGGCGGCTTGCGCGCAGTGTGGCACGACGCTCCGAGGTTGTGATTTTTTGTGCCGGACACAGCGTGCGCATGCGTTCTGTGTATTATTCTTCGCCGACACAGAACTCGCACGGATGCATCACTTGAGTCAGCTCTTT
>CAZNMS010000517.1:0-5060 GCA_964573505.1 uncultured Planctomycetaceae bacterium
GGCGGCGTGCGCAGGTCTTCGTGCAAAAGAATCTGATCGCGGGCGTAATCGCGAATCGCCACTTTGCCAACGACCGTATTGAGGTCGGTCCATTTCACCGCGGTCGTCTCGATATTGCCGAGTGCATTGCGCGGGATCTCGACCTTTGCGAAATGCTCTTCTTTGAACTTGTCGCCGATGCGGATCTCATCGACTTCGACCTTGATGAAAGCCACTCGCTCATACCGATCCGCTTGATTGGCCAGATACATCCAATTGCAGACTCCGCCGGCGATCGCCAATGCCAGCGCGATGATGAGTCCTTGAATGCCCTTCATAGATGTGTCCTTCAATGATTGATGAGCGAGATCGAGCCGCTGCGAGCAAGCGTTCGGCGCTCGCACTGTAGAGAGGCCGCGTTCTCAGTGGCGAGCAGTCGCAGTGGCAATGCCGCATCGTTTAACCGCGACCCTCTGGGGAGCGTTTTTCGATGATAGAGGGCGGATGAAAAGCGCTTCCCAGAGGGGCGCGGTTAAACGGCATGCGGCTCATTCTGCGCCGCGAGACGTAGAAACGCCGTCGGTTGCTCGGCGACAACGCGCGACGACTTTTTCAAATGCAGCATCAAGCTGCGACTGACCAGTCATGACGTGCGCCGCAATGTCGAGGCACCAAACGGGCCGTTCGCCAATCGACTCGGTCGGCAGTTTCACGAGGTCTTTGAGCGTCGCGACAAAGGCCGTCGCACCGGTTCGATCGGCCGCGCGCTCTAAGTCGGCGAGGTCGCGTTCCGAGTAATGATGATGATCGGGAAACGCGCGCGAGCCGACGACGTTGATCCCGAGTTGTCGCAAGCTCGCCTCAAACGCTGACGGGTTGCCGATCCCACAAAAGGAGAACGCTTTGAGTTCCGCCAGTTCCTTCGAAGGCTCTGAGTTCGGCCCACCGCGCAATGAGATGCACTCGGCCCCGCGTCTCAGTGCTCGTGCCTCGAACGCGACTTCAATGGGCTCAGTGCCGGGGCGATAGCGATTGACCTCGTTCCAAATGGACTGCCGAGTGGCCTCATCAACTTGATTGACGCGTGTAAGAACAACGACATCCGCTCGACGCAGCGACTTCTTTGGTTCGCGCATCAGTCCGCGCGGCAGCAAACCGCCGTAGCCCCATGAGTTCAACGCGTCGATCAAGACGACATCGAGATCTCGCTTCAATCGCCGATGCTGAAAGGCGTCATCGGCAACGAGCACATCAACTCGTTGCTCTCTCAACAAGCGGCGAGCAACCGCGACGCGATCTCGATCTTGCACATGCGGGACTGCGGGACAGAGACGATCAAGCACGAGCTTTTCGTCATTGACGGCACCGATCGCGTGATAGCCGCGACTGACAATGCCGAGTTGCAATCCTCGCTGTTTGAGTTGCTCGACGACATACGCAACGAGCGGCGTCTTGCCCGTACCGCCAGTCGTCAGATTGCCGATGCTGATGACGCACGCCTCGACGGAGTAACTCTTCTTCCATCCGCAATCGAAGAGGCTATTTCGGATGCCGACAGAGACCGCATAGAGCTTCGACGCGACGAAGAGCGCGCCGCGCATCGCTCGCTCATCAAGAGAGGGATCGGACCGCGAGATCAATCGCAAGAAACGGGCTTCGTCCATAGTCCGCCAACATCAAGGGCGTCCGCCCGTCAGACCAATTGCAGCAGCGAAGAGAGCCTTGCGGTTCCCATCGGGTTCATCCCGAAGGTTGTCTGTCGCGGGGGATGCACCGAGATGTTTCTGAAACGTTGAGATTGCAGGTGTTAGCTCTCCACCGACCCCGCGTCGGTGGGAGCACGACTGGTGAGCTAGCTCTCCCAATTTGCTCTGTGTCTTTCGCTCTCCACCGACCCCGTGTCGGTGGAAGTAGCGACTGGGCAGCTAAGGATCGGTCGAGCAAATCCACCGTCAGCGAACGACCGTCTTCGGCCCTTTCCCCAAAACTCTGATTTCCGGATCGCTAGCGAATCAGTCGTTGCTCCCACCGACACAGGGTCGGTGGAGAGCGAGATCATCGCGTTCGTGAACTGCGTTGTTAGCTTGCCAGTCGTTGCTTCCACTGACGCGGGGGCAGTGGAGAGCATGCATCCTGCGACTCGATATGGGCAGACACCGATTGGTCGCCAGACGGCCGAGGGCGGCCATCCTACGTGCGAAACGCAGTCGCATTTCGAGTCGCACTACGACGCCATCTTCATCTGCACTTCTTCAGCATTCAGCGACACGATCGCGATGCCGAGCTTGTCTGCGAGATCAATCACATCTTGCTGGTCGAGCATGATCGTTTCGCCGCTTTCGATCGCGAGACAACGACCGCCGGCTTCGTGCATTGTCTGAATCGTTTGCATGCCGATCGTCGGGACATCGAAGCGTCGGTCTTGTTGCGGCTTTGCCACTTTGACAACCGTGAAGCCGCCGCGTCGGCACAGTTCGCCCGCGCGACGAATGCAGCGGTCAGTGCCTTCAATGGCTTCAACAGCAATGACAGCGAGATCGTTCACAGCGATCGACTGACCGATGTCGAGCCGACCTAACTCCTTTGCGGTATCCCATCCGAAGCGGATGTCTTTCCACTGCGCCGCAGTTGGCTTTCGCCGAGTGATGAATCCGTGTTGCACGAGAAGCTCCGGGCAATAATCCAATGCGGAACCGAACGTGATGCGATCTCGTTCAAACTCGCGGATGACAGCGAGCAAGAGAGTGTCGTCCTTCCGGTTCTCGCGGACATACGAAAAGAACAGATGCAGGGCTCGCCAATCAGGCAGCAGACGCAGCCATCGTCGCGGCTGAAAGAGCACGGTCTTCTCGATCTTCCCGGCCATCACAACATGACCGACCGAGTGCCGCTTAAAGGAACGAATCGCTTTGCCAATCTTTGCGAGTCCGACTTCCTCATAAGAGTTGCAGATCGCTCGCAAGTCGTCTGTCGGTGCCATTCCGACAACGCCGACGCCATGCACATAGAAGCCTTGCTTGCGCGCAGCTTCCGCGAAGGCAATGGGAAATCGACCGGCTCCGGCCAGTAACCCAATTCGCTCGATGCGAGTGGTGTCGTCGTTAGGGCGGTGCAATTGCATGACTCGGTGTTGAGGACCAGTTGACTGCTGAGTTTTGTGAACTGCGACGAGCGTGTCGCATGCATCCTCAATGAAGGACGCGGTAATCAATGGAGTGAATCGAGTGACGTACTGCCCGTCATGTCGGGCGTCGGATTGGCGTTCGGTCGGAACGCTCGGAACTATGCGGCTTCAGCTTGCTTCGTTGATTGAGTGAGAGCCGCCGTGAGCTTTGCGACCTGCTTCTCCAACTCGCGGAGTTTGGTGCGCATCTCAGGCAGCTTTTGTTCGGCCATCACGATCTTGAATGCTTCGTCGTGCGGACGTGCGGGGTATCCGACATGCGTCTCGCCGGCAGGGATATCGCGATGCACTCCTGACTTCGCTCCGAGCGTGCAGCCTTCGCCGAGATGCACTTGATTGGCGATCCCGACTTGCCCGGCGATGCGGACAAAGTCGCCGGTCGTCGCTGATCCCGAGAAGCCGACTTGCGACGCGCAGACGTTGTGCTTGCCGATCTCGCAGTTGTGTGCCACTTGCACGAGGTTGTCGATCTTCGTGCCTTCACCGATGACCGTCGGGCCAATCATGCCGCGATCAATCGTTGAGCAAGCTCCGATCTCGACATCGTCTTCAATGCGGACCGAGCCCAATTGAGGAATCTTGTGGAAGCGTCCGCCTCGAAAGCGGAAGCCGAAGCCATCTGCCCCAATAACGGCAGCAGCATGAATGATGACGCGATGCCCGACCGTAACGTCGGGATAGAGCACCGCATTGGGATAGATCGTGACGTCATCGCCGATCACGACGCCGTCGCAGAGCACGACTCCCGGATGAATGTCGCAGTTGGAACCGATGGTGACGCGCTCGCCAATCGAAGCTCCGGGATAGACGTTGGTGTTGGGGCCGATTTGCGCTGTCGGAGCAATCAACGCGCGATGCGAAAGCCCGATCGCCGGTCGCGTGCGCTCCGGGCGGAACTGCTTCAGGACCGTGATGAACGACTCTAAGACATCGGGCACGATGAGAAAGTTGAAGCTGGCGCGTTGTGCTTCAGAGAGTTCACCCAGCTTCTTTTTGCTGATGATGATCGCGCCCGCATGAGTGTGTTCGAGCTCTCGAATGCGCGTGTCGTCACCCAAGAAACTGATGCAGTGGCTCTCGGCTTTTCGCAGAGCTTGAGCATCACTGATGACGTGATTGGGGTCACCGAGCAGATCGCCTTGCAGGCGTGCAGCCAGAAAACCGACAGTCGCTTCCATGCGAGTTTCCTTCGGGTGTTTGATCAGCGTTGAGCAGTCGCAGCAGTGCTTCACGTCCCAATGAAGCGATCTCAAGCGACGATCTTGCGGTTCTAAGGCAAGGCTGCAAAACGCGGCAAGACGTGTTTAGGATCCCGCCCCCTTGAGCCCGGCCAGTGGCTAAACGATTCGCTCAAGCAGTACGCATCGCAACGTCTCGTACCGGTCCGATAGTCCGAACTTATCACCGAAGGATTCCGTGAAATGGTCGTCCGTGGAATACGAGGAGCAACGACCGTCAGCTCCGACACCTCCTCCGAGATTCTCGAAGCAACGAAAGAGTTGTTGCAGGAAGTGCTGAAGGCGAATGGCATCTCGGACTTCGAAGAGATCGCGTCGATCATCTTCACGACCTCACCGGACCTCACCGCGTCGTTCCCCGCCGAGGCAGCTCGTCACATCGGCATGAATCAAGTGCCGCTCTTATGCGCCTCTGAGATCGCAAAGCCCGGAGCAATGCCGCTCTGCATCCGCGTGCTCATCCATTGGAACACCGACAAGAAGCAAGCCGAGATCAGTCACGTCTACCTGCGCGAAGCGAAGAAGCTGCGCCCCGACGTCGCCTCTGCGCAATAAGCACCGAATAAACGCCGGGGTCGGGTCTACGAAATTTGGAAATTGGGCGGAGGAAAGGTCTCCTCGCGAAGCAAGTAATACAACGCCCAAATTAGAAAATTAGT
>CAZNMS010000517.1:5070-6150 GCA_964573505.1 uncultured Planctomycetaceae bacterium
TGCCTCCCGCTCTATTATTCACCCCCCCCAAAAATTTAATATTTTTTAACCCCCCGACCCCTCGCTGCGAGACCCATTCATGCCACGACGCCTTCGCATCGAGTTCCCCGGCGGCGTTTATCACGTCACGAATCGAGGCGTCGATCGGACTGAGATCGTTCGCGATGACGATGACCGCAAAGAGTGGTTTCGGTTGTTCCATCGAATCGCGATTCGCAATCGCTGGCAGGTCTTCGCACACGTCTTGATGACGAACCACTTTCATGTCTTCCTCAAGATCCCTGACGCCAATCTGTCCTCGGGCTTTCACGACGTGACGAGTGGCTATGCCTCGCAATTCAACGCGCGGCATTCTCGATCGGGGGCATTGTTTCAAGGACGCTTTCACGCAGTGCTCGTCGAGTCCGAAGGCCATTGCTGGGAACTCAGTCGCTACATCCATCTCAACCCGTGCCGAGCGGGACTCGCTCAAACGCCCGAGAACTATCACTGGTCGACGTACCGCTTCTTCTTGAATCCAGACGGTGCTCCGAGTTGGTTGGATTGGCGAACGGTCCTGTGCGAGCACGGTGGAACCGAAGCCGCAGCTCGCATCGCCTATCGACGGTTCGTTGAAGCAGGAATCAACGCGAAGCTCGCGAATCCCATCGCAAAGGCGCACGAAGGCGTGCTCTATGGCAGTTACGAGTTTGTCGCCGCTCATCAGCGGCTGATCGACGAGACCGAAGCGGCAGCCGCTGACCGCCGCAGGGTCATTACTTGCGATGCAATTGTGCTTGCGGTCGCAGAGGCATTCGCGGTGACAGAAGCGTCGATCCGCAAAGTTGGCCGACATCAGAACTGGGCTCGTGATGCAGCCATTTGGTTGTGTCGCGAAGAAGCTCGCATGTCAGCGACCGAAGTCGCGGCTGAGTTTGGCGGGATCAGCCTGAGTGCTGTGTCAGACACTGTTCGGCGGTCGGAAGAACGCTCTGCCGAGCAGCCTGAATTCAACGCTCCCGTTGAAGTTGTTCGGGAGCGATTGATGGAATAAGCGTTACACAGCGAGGGGTCGGGTCTACGAAATTTGGAAATTGGGCG
>CAZNMS010000518.1:0-6101 GCA_964573505.1 uncultured Planctomycetaceae bacterium
TTGGTCCCGACGGGACAAGCCCGCCGGAGACCGCGCCGGAATGCCGGTTACACCCGAATCACTTCGCGAGTTCGTACTACGTCCGTGCTGCGTTGATGTCGGACGTAGGCGTCCGACCTACGTGACGTTGCAGAACGACTTCCGGAATGAGTGCCTCTCACGCTTACTTCAAGCGGCGCTCTTTCCAACTGGGGAACTCGACGATGACCTTCAACGCTCCGTCGCGCTTCGACAGGAAGACTTCAAACGCTTCTTGAATCTGCGCGAGCGGGTAGCGGTGAGTGATCAGCGGCTTCATGTCGATGCGGCCTTCACCGATCCAGCGCATCGCAAGAGGGAAGTCGCGATTGAAGTCGGGATTCACGCTCGTATGAACCTTCAAGTTCTTAATGAAGAGGTCGCGCCAACGCACCTGCACCTTCTCTGGCGGAACGCCGAAGTAGAGGAGATCGCCTTTGTGAGCACACAGATCGAGGCAAAGATCAAATTGCTGGTCGTAGTGCCCGACCGCCTCGATCACGACTTCCGGCAAGTTGCCGCCGAGAATCTTCTTCACCTCTTCAACGGGGTTTGTCTTCGCGTTGCAGATCGTTTCAGTCGCTCCGAACTGAGGACTGCGAGCAAGACGCGATTCGATGAGATCAATGCCGATGATGTGCCGGCAGCCAAGATTGCGCAGGCACGCGTTGAAGATCTGCCCCATCGGGCCTTGTCCGACAACGACGACGTCTTTGTCGATGAGCGACGGCAGTTTCTTCAGCGCGTAGATCGCTGTGCCGAGCGGCTGCGCGAGCATTGCTTCTTCTTCCGAGACGCGCGTGTCGATCGGAATCGCGCGGGTCTCGTCGATGACGTAGCGTTCGAAGAGTCCCTGCTGCATGTAGGGCACGCAGAGCACTCGCTCGCCGGGCTTAAAGCGCGTGCCGTTTGTGTCGATGACCGTGCCCGTCATCTCGTGCAACGAGTGACCGACGCCAATCGGGAACTCGTCCGTGCCTTTGAAGTACGGCAAGTCGGAACCGCACAAGCAGGTGCATTCGGGCTGAAAGATGATCTGACCGGGAGCACCCGGCTCCGTCGAACGCGGCGGCAGAGCCGGCTCGGGAACGTCAATCAATTCAATGCGGCACGGAGCGGGAAATGAGCCTGCAAGCACAATGAGAGTCCTTTCAAAAGAGAAGCCGCGCGGAGGCGGTCCGCGCGGCAAAGATTGTTTTGATGAAGTTGATGAGACTTACGAGACCGAAGAGACGACTGGTTAATGGGAAATATCATTCGTCGCATCGGTCCCATTCGTCCCATTGAACTGGGGCAAGCTGTCCCGGCCTAAGGCGAGCGGCAGTTGAAAACCTACTGGCGAATTCTTGTACGACGGACTTGCAGTCCGTCGGGTCTCGCCTGCGACGGACTGCAAGTCCGTCGTACCGGTTTAAACTCATCTGCTGTCCCGACCTAAACCGTCTTCGTCACACCGGGTCGCGCGATCGGCGCGAACTCAACCGGCGAGTCCCATCCTTTGGCGAGATCGGGAACAAGCTTCGTTTTCGAAGTCATGATTTGCTCCCATGAAACTTGCTGACCGGTGTAGCCGGCAGTGCGGCCCATGATGCCCATCAGCGTGCTCTTCGCCATTCGGTCGCCGTCATTGATGAGCTTGCCCGAGCGGATCGAAGCAAAGAACTCTTCATGCTCGGTCACATACATGTTGTTGGTCTTGCCTTCGTACTTCCATGTGCGCTCGCCCTTGAGGTCAGCGATGTAGACGCCTCGGCTCCCGATGTGACCGGTGCCCTTTGTGCCGAGCACATACAGACTGTTCTCATTGTGACAGCCGGGAATTTGACGCTGAGCAAGAAAGGCTCGCGCTTCATTGGCATAGAGATAATTGACTTCGACGTGATCGAAGATGTCTCCGCCTTCAGACGGGATTTGTCGTCCGCCGACCGCCGTGCAGCTCAGTGGCGGCACGTCTTTGAAGACCCATGCGAGCCAGTCAACAGTATGAATGGCTTGCTCGACGAGTCCGTCACCCGACAGCCATGCGAAGTTGTACCAGTTGCGAACTTGCCACTCTAAATCCTTCATGCCTTGCGGGCGGGTGCTCGCCGGCGGCATCGGTTTGACGGGGCCTGTCAGATAAGTTCCATAGGCCGCTCGGACATCGCCGATCTCGCCGTCATGAATCCGCTTGAAGAGTTCGCGACGCGGATAGTCGTAGCGCCAACAGAACCCGGCGACGACCGCGATCTTCTTCTGCTTCGACATCTCGACGGTCTCGAAGACATGCCGCGCACCATCAGGATCCGTCGCCATTGGCTTCTCGGTGAAGATGTGCTTGCCGGCTTCAACCGCAGCTCGCAAATGAACCGGACGAAACCCCGGAGGCGACGCGAGCAACACCACATCGCAACTGTCGATGACCTTCTTGTAAGCCTCGAGCCCCGTGAACTTCATGTCGTCTTTGACCTTGATGCGGCCATTGATCGAGGCATCGTTCTTAAGGTTCCGCAAGCTGCCTTCGATCGCGTCAGGGAACGCATCAGCCATTGCGACAAGCTCGCAATTCGCATCGCCGTGCAGAGCGTTGCTCGCCGCGCCCGAGCCTCGTCCGCCGCAACCGACCAATCCGACTTTCAGCAAGTCAGACCCCTGCGCATAGACGGCAGGGGCGAGTGTGCTAAGGCTCGCAGCAAGCGTCGCAGTGCCCGCAACGGCCGTCGTGCTGCTCTTCAGAAAGTCGCGGCGAGAAGTCGCGGACGCAGGCTGAGTCGTGAAGTCAGTCATGTTGAACACACTCCGAAAAGGATGAGGGAAATGAGCGAGGCTGATTGTCGAACTTGAGTTTGCAAGCACGACGTTCGCGTCTCTCGCAGGTCGGTTGCCGACTCGATGTCTTACGAATGCGGTGCCCGACCAAAGTTCTACGCGTCGTGAGGAAGCCGCTGCGCCGCAGTCGTAGCATGGACGCCTACGTCCGTGCTTCCGGTTTGTTGCAAGTCCGTGCGGGTCGCTCTCGGACGTAGGCGTCCGAGCTACAGCGACCCGGCAGCATCGGCTTCGTAAGCGGGCGGGATTCTAAGAACGCTCGTCCGCGATTCGCGAGCGACATCGAACGCCGCTGATGGACGGCAGGCGGTCATACTCAGCGAACGATGCCGCGCGATGGGACAAACTCGCCTCGCGTTGCCCTCGCGATTTGGCAGGTCGCTCTGCTTGCGCCGCGTTGCTGCCAGTTCGCTCGTCACGAATGTCGTCACCGCGACGACCGAGAATTGAATGGGCTCGCGACGATAGGTAATCCCTATTGCCTCGCTCCAACGCGAGCTTCAATGCCACTCAATAAGCGTCGTCGGCTCGACTGTCTGATGAGTTCTCTATGATCTCGGATTCAGCGAGTCGCGGAGCGATTCGCCTAAGTAGCTCACTCGCTCTGCAACTGAGAGCAGCGCCGACGACATCTCGATGAAGCGAGCGACGTTCATCGAGTCTCACATTTCGAATCACAACAGAGGCCGCGTCGAATGATTGACACACTCAAGAAACTGAGCTTCCGCAGTCGCCTATGGTTGCTGATGGCCGTCTTCGTTTTCGGGTCCGTCGTCCAATTTGCGATGAACCGCCGGATGCTCGCTGAAGTGCAAGTCAACGGCCCGCTCTATCAGCGAATCGTGCAGGGCAAAGACATCGTCGCCGACATCTTGCCGCCGCCGGAGTACGTCGTTGAGTCGTACCTCGTCGTGCATCAACTCACGCTCGAAGAGTCGCCGCAGAAGCGCGAAGAACTCGTCTCGCGCTTGAGCCAATTAGAAGCCGACTTCAATTCGCGACATGACTACTGGAGCAAGGAACTCGAAGAAGGCCCGTTGAAGAAGTCGCTCGTCACCGATGCGTATGTGCCGGCGAAGGCGTTCTTCGAAGCCATTCATCGCAGCCTGCTTCCGGCATTGAAGGCGAATACTCCGGATGCCGACCTGAAGAAGATCCTGCGTGATGAAATTCAGAGTCGCTACGAACTGCACCGCAAAGCGATCGACGAAACCGTCAAGTTCGCGAATGCTCGCATCACACAAGATGAGACGCTCGGACGCGCGACGATCTCCAGTTGGCAACTCTCCGAGATGATCGCCGGCTTGATCACGGTCTCGATCGTGATGCTCGTTACGTGGCGCATCGGGCAAGGGATTCTCGTTCCGACCACTCGCATGATTGATCGAGTGACCGACATGGCTGACGGAGCGGCAGACCTCACGAAGCGCGTGCAGATCGAGAGTGACGACGAGATCGGCACGCTCGGCAAGCTCGTCAACGCGGTCATTCAGAGGATTCATGACCTCATCGTTCGCGTGCGAGTCTCGACCATTCAACTGCATTCGACATCGACCGAGATCGCTGCTGCTGCGTCCGAGCAGAACAACACGATGCAGAGCTTCAACGCGTCGACGAGTCAGATCGCGGCGGCTGTCAAAGAAATTACAGCAACCGGTCAAGAGCTTGTGCGCACGATGGATGAAGTGCAGGGGCATGCAAGCGGTGCCGCTCAGATGGCTAATGCTGGCCGCGTCGGTTTAATCGGAATGGAAGACAGCATGCACCGACTCGGAGACGCCACGAACGCGATCTCTCAGAAGCTCGGGACGATTCGTGACAAAGCGAGCGGCATCAACGTCGTTGTAACGACGATTACAAAGGTCGCCGATCAAACGAACCTGCTCTCGATCAATGCTGCTATCGAAGCGGAGAAAGCCGGCGAAGCAGGACGCGGCTTCTTGGTGGTCGCTCGCGAAATCAGACGACTCGCCGATCAAACCGCAGTCGCCACTCTCGACATCGATCAAATGGTGAGACACATGCAATCGGCGGTCTCATCCGGCGTGATGGAAATGGACAAGTTCAGCGACGAAGTCCGTCAATGCGGTTCGAAGGTCGTCGAGATCAGCGGTCAGATGGCGCAAGTCATCGAGCAAGTGCAGACGGTGTCAGAACGATTCCACTCGGTGAACGAGGCAATGCGCCAGCAATCACTCGGAGCCCGACAAATCGACGAAGCGATGCAGCAGCTCATCAGCGGCTGTCGGCAAGTCACAACAACCGTCCGCGACTTCACCGCCGCCGCCACAAACCTGCGCGAGTCCGCTCAGTCCCTCCAACAAGAAATCGGCCGCTTTACGGTCTCTGGCTAACCGCCTTGCGCCGAGTTCGTAACTCGTTCGGCATAGAAACCGCATTGGCCAATCACTCACAGAATGGCCGCTCCCGGCCGTCGCGAACCGTGACCGCCGAGGGCGGCCATTTTGCATTAATTGGGCCATTCTTCGGCCTGCATTCCGAGAGTTCGCCGCTCGATGGAGTCCGACTACATTCAAGGTGAGTCGTACTTCGCAAAGCATTTGGCCTTATCAAACGACAAATGCTGGCCTCAGTCCCAAAGAGTGTCGCGGCATGATCAATCGCCTCTACGTCCACAATTTTCGCTGCCTCGAAAACTTCGAACTCGTCCTTAAGGACCGCAGTTCAACGTTGTTGGTTGGGGGTAATGGCTCGGGCAAATCGACCGTTCGGTTCGCGCTCGAACTCCTGCAGCAGATCGCGCGAGGAACCAGTCGTGTGAAAGAACTGGTCTCGCCGCAAGACTTCTCGATGGGACGCCGTGAAGTCCCTATGAGCTTTCAAATCGATGTCGAACTTGCGGGTAAGAATTATTCCTATCAACTCGACCTCGAGTTCCCCGAGGGGTTCAAGGAACTCCGCGTTCGTGAAGAGGCACTGCTTGTTGATGGAGTGCCGGTCTTTACTCGCGAATTAGCGAAGGTGACGCTCGGTACCGGAGTTTCAGTGTTTCAATTCGATTGGCACGCGGTCGCCTTGCCCATTCTGTATGGGCAAGAACCGGCAAACCTCTTGCGGAATTGGCTCAGCAAGATGCTACTGCTTGCTCCCGTGCCGAGTTTGCTAGGCGGAGACGCAGTCCGAGACACACTCTTTCCGACAATGAATGTCGCGAACTTCGCAGAATGGCTGTCGGGTGTAGTGACTCTTGCACCGGCGGCGTACATAGAGTTGGATCGACTGCTGCGTGCTGCGATGCCGGACTTCAAAGAGTT
>CAZNMS010000519.1:0-6100 GCA_964573505.1 uncultured Planctomycetaceae bacterium
AAGCCGAACTGCGGATGTGCCTATGTAAGTCGAATTGCAGGCCAATGGGCTCCGACAACTGCTCGCGCGAAACTGAAAACAGAGTTCACGAACTCTGTTTTCAATTGGCTTAGTCCGTCGCCTCAGCGTGAAGGCTCGACGGACTTCAAGTCCGTCGTACAACAAGCGCGAGGCTTACTTCTTCCCGATGCAATACAGGAACTCTTGCCGCGAGCCGCCTTGAGCCGACGCGACTCGCGCGAAGATCTGCTGACCGCAGTAAGCCGGGGTCGCGAACATTTCGTCGCCGAGTTGATTGGTCGCGACGAGTTCAAACTTCTGAGGGTTCGCTTTGAAGACGTTCGTCACTCCCTTTTCGGTCGTGATGTAGATGTTGCCGCCGGCCAAGATCGGCGACGAACTGCACTTCGTGCAGAGTCGCGTCTTCCATTTCTCTTCACCTGTCTCTGCATCCCAGCAATGGGCGATGCCAGTGTCCGTCACCGCGTAGACGTGCCCTTGATAGGCGAGCATCGACTGCTCGTAACACTTCTGCCCGTTGCGCCAGACGACGCGGCCCGAGCCGTCGGCTTTCACTGCGACTGTCTCGGACTTCGGATAGCCGCCGCTCGCGAACACCGTGTCTTCGTGCCAAACAGCAGTGCCGCAGGTCGCTGCAGCGATGCCGCGTGCTTCCCATAACTTCTTGCCATTCGACGGATCGAAGCTCATCACCGCATCGGCGCCGCTGATCAGCAATTGGTCTCGACCGGCCAGTTTCGCAACGATCGGCGATGAGTAACTAATATTACTCGGACGCGGCGTGCTCCATAATTCTTTGCCGGACTTTGCTTCGAACGCCTTGATGTAGCTCGGGCCATCAAACTCCGAGACGACAATCACGGTGCCCTTATAGAGCAGCGGCGAAGGGGCGTAGCCGTACTTGTAGGACTTCGGCGCATAGGCTCCGGCTTTGATGTCCCAAACAAGTTTGCCTTCGGGAGTCAGTGCGACCAGTTGCACCATTTCATGGTGATAGAACGAGGCGTAGAGCCGTTCGCCGTCATACGCGACGGTCGGAGTGGCGTGCGTGTTGTTGCGATGAATCTCTTGAGGAAACCCGCCCTGACTGATGCGAGTCAGCCACTGTTGCTTGCCCGTCTTGCGATCGAAGGACATCACTGCTTGCGACTGAGTCGCGAGGTCAGCACTCGTCAGCACGATGCGATCTTCAAGCACCGTCGGCGATGAATGCCCGCGACCGGGAATCGCTGTCTTCCAAACAATGTTCTTCGACTCGGACCATTCTGTTGGCGGCTGCTGATCGGGAGCAGCAACACCATTCGCTGTCGGACCGCGCCATGAAGTCCAGTCGTCCTTTGCGAAAGCCTGCGTCGCACACACAACGGCGACCGCTCCGAGCCACTTGAATCCGCTCAAACTCATATCGTTCTCCCTGCAAAACAAAGGGCCAAAGTGAGGCCGGAGTTTGGCGGATGCGAACGTGCCTGCCAGTCAGTCGCGGTTGATTCAACTTCGTTAAGTGGGGGAATAGAACCCGCCGCCCTTTGAGCTGGAATGCTGAGCAACGAAGCCTCGCTACGTGCGCAATGGCCATTGCCTGCGGCGGATCAATGCTTCTTCACCGAAACGAGACTGAGAGAAACTCAAGATGTACGAAGTCGAGAGAATCGGCGAACTGGACTGCACCATCATCGACGACCTGCAAGGCGCTGAGCGGCCTCGATTGGCGGTTGTGATCTGTCACGGATTCGGAGCACCGGGAACGGATCTCGTCTCGATCGGCTCGACGATGTTGAAGAAGTATCCCGACATCGCGGCGAGCACCCGCTTCTACTTTCCGGCAGCCCCCATTGATCTCACGCGCAACGGCATCCCCGGCGGCCGCGCATGGTGGATGATCGACTTCGAGGCTCTGCAACGAGCCACTCAGACTCGGAACTTTGACTTACTCCGCGAAGAAGAGCCGCAGGGACTGAAGGAAGCTCGCGACAGCTTCGAGGGTATTATCAATTACATCGAAGGACATGACGGCATTCCGATCTCGCGAATTGTGGTCGGCGGGTTCTCGCAAGGAGCGATGCTCACAACCGACTTCGCGCTGCGGAGTCCTCAAGCACCGGGAGGACTCGTTGTGTTCTCGGGCATGCTGACGAACGCGAAGCAATGGCGAGAACTCGCCGCAAAACGCGGTGCGCTGCGAGTTCTACAAACGCACGGCTATGCCGATCCGATCTTGCCGTTCGTCGCTGCCAGTTGGCTGAAGGAGCTTTTCGAGGAAGCGAAGCTCGATCTCGAATTCGTGCCGTTTCAAGGCCCTCACACCATTCCTTTAGTCGGCGTCGACCGCTTGGCAGAGCTGCTGAAAGTGATTTTGGAACTTGACGCCGAACAAAAGGTGTAACCTGGATTGCATCTCATCGAGCGTCCGTGCTGTCAGCCGCTCGGCGCTCAAATGCGACCTGCGAAGGCCATTCCGCATATCCGGAGAAGCTTCATGCAATTTTGCATGAGACTCTTGCGACTCGGCGACCCGATATGAGATAAGCTATCGCGTCAAGACACCGAGTCCCGCAAGAGGAACGCCAACATGCCCGCCGTCATCGAGAAACCCAAGAAGCGACCGAGCCGGCTCTTAAAGCGAGTAGCCACTCGCGGCGGCCGTCCGCTCTACGCCTTAAAGGTCCGCACCGAACTGGGCCTGACGCGAGAAGAACTCGCGAGCCTCATCGGCTACTCCGTGCGTTCAATCGCCAGTTGGGAAAACGGCGGTGAACTTAGCCCCGGAGCGAAGAAGCAACTGACGGAGTTGCATCGGCTGTTTGAGGGGCTCTGTCGCTTGATGCGGGAAGAGTCGGTTCCAAATTGGCTGAAAAAAGAAGTCGAGTGGTTCGAGAATCATCGCCCGCTGGATCTGATCGCGGCGGGGCAGTCCGACGAGATTTGGGAGATGATTTGGTCGCTGGCTCTCGGAACTCCTGCTTAGCCGGATCGATCGAGGTACTCGTCGAGCAGCGGCGGCAGTTCGATGCAGCCTTCAGCCAAACGATCGACGAAGAGCACAAGATTGCGTCCGCCCGCGAGGCGAGCAGACGGAACAAGCAACGCCTCGAAGCCTGCGTCGCGGGCTTCTCTGCCGAGCGCCTGTGTGAGCGATTCTCGCCCCGCTCGTTGATCAGCCCGCCAATCAGCCATCAGGTCGGCGTTTTTGAGACCCAGTGCATTCAAAGTCGCATCATTTGTGAGATCGAGCACGCGACTAAGCCGGACTCCGATTCCCACAAATACGTGACACCGCAGCGTGTAGTCATCGATCCCCGCAGCGCGCCATCCGTGCTTGAGTTCCGCCAGCGCGGTCTCTTCATCGAGTGCCAGATAGAGGCACCGGAACGCTCCCTTGAAATTGTATCGCCCGCCACGCAGGAGGCTTCCAACGCCGTTTGCGAAGTCGTCCTTCCATGCATAGTCGAGAAGGCCGAATCGCCAGCAAACTCCGTCAAAGGTACTCACCTTGTGATTCAGAATGTCGCGAAGTTTCATCGTTGATCGACCTTGAAATGAACCCAGTCTGATTGCATCCCACCCTGCAATTGGCTTTTCCATGCGCCGACTCGCTCGGCCCTTCGCCGCCCCGCACGACTCTCATGTATTCCCAATTACAAGCAGGCAGAAACGCGAGCCATGTGCGAGTTCGGAAACAACACAACCCTCAGCCATGAACTGGCTCTATGTAATTCCCAATACCGACCGCAGAGCATGACTCCAAAGCTTCAACAATCAATTCAGCAAGTAGGGTGCGGTTTACAGTGCGATTAGTCGGATGGACTGCAATCTTGAGAATGTGAGGCGATTAGAAGATTGGGGCACGCCGATCCGGCATTCGTAGATCAAGTCCGATACTTCGTCGCTCAGCTTCAATCTGCCTAATTCTCAGTGTTTTCTATACCCAAAGCCTAGACTCAAATCTTGTTCTCATTGTCATGTGCCAGCACCATGTTGCAGATGATTGGAAGGAAGTTGGATATGAAGAATCGAAGTTCATCGGCTTATCGCAGACGACTTTGAAGCCAGCTTCGCACTCCGTTGAGCCTCACTCCTCCCGCCCTAAGATGCCGCGCGGTTTGGGCGGGGTGCCCGAGCTAGGCGCGGTCGGGTTGATCGCGGGCAATCACAACTTCAGAGGAGTGCTTCATGGTCCGAACCAAGTGGCTCAAAGCAGCGCTGATGACGCTCGTGACGCTGAGTGCGTCGCTCACAGCGTTCGCTCAAGACGATGGCTGGGTCTCGATCTTCGATGGCAAGACGCTCGATAAGTGGGACGGCAATCCCGAGTTCTGGAAGGTCGAAGATGGCACCATCACCGGCCAAACCACCAAAGAGAATCCGACGAAGGGCAACACCTTCATCATTTGGCGCGGCGGCGAAGTTGGCGATTTCGAACTGACCCTCGACTACAAGATCGTCGGCGGCAACTCGGGCATTCAGTACCGCAGCTTTGAAGTCGAGAACAACAAGTGGGTCATCGGCGGCTATCAAGGCGACTTCGAAGCCGGGGAGACTTACTCGGGCATTCTCTATGGCGAGCGTTACCGCGGCATCCTCGCCAATCGCGGCCAGAAGACGGTGCTGAAGAAGGTCGACGGCAAGTTCAAGGTCGAAGTTGTTGGCTCGGTCGGCGACTCGAAAGAGATCCAGTCGAAGATCAAGAAGGAAGACTGGAATAGTTATCGCATCGTCGCGAGCGGCTTCCATTTCCAGCACTTTATCAACGACACGCCGACGATCGACTGCGTTGATGAGGACGATGCCAAGCGTGCGAAGGGCGTGCTTGCTCTGCAGTTGCATGCTGGTCCTCCGATGAAGGTGCAGTTCCGCAACATCAAGATTAAGCACCTCAAAGCGAACGCCGGTCAGGCGAGCGTGAACGACGTCGTTAAAAAAAAAGTCCTGATGCTGGCCGGTAATCCGAGTCATGGCTTCGGGGCTCATGATCATCTCTCCGGTTGCTCGCTGCTGGCGAAGCTCATCAACAGCAGCGGGCTGCCGGTCGAGGCCAAAGTCCACTCGCTGAAGAACAGCGGCTGGCCGAAGCCGGAACAGCTCGCCGAAGCCAATACCGTCGTGATCTATTCCGATGGCGGCGGCGGGCATCCTTTTAATGCTCATGTCGCTGAGTTGGCTGAACTGACGAAGAAGGGCACCGGCATCGTCTGCATTCACTACGGCGTTGAAGTGCCGAAGGGTGCGTCGGGTGAAGCGTTCCTCGATTGGACCGGCGGGTACTTTGAGACGAACTGGTCCGTGAATCCGCACTGGGTCGCGAACTACACGAAGTTCCCCGAGCATCAGGTCACTCGCGGCGTGAAGCCGTTCAAGACGAACGATGAGTGGTACTACCACATGCGCTTTCGCGAGAAGATGGACGGCGTGACGGCGATCCTCACTGACCTGCCTCCGAAAGAGACACTGAGCCGAGGCGACGGTCCTCACAGCGGTAACCCCGACGTGCGTAAGGCCGTGCTGGAAGGCAAAGAAGCTCAGCACATGGCATGGGCGCGTCAGCGACCTGACGGCGGACGCGGCTTCGGTTGCACCGGCGGGCACGTGCATTGGAACTGGGGCAACGACCAATTCCGCCGCTTGATCCTCAACGCCATCGTTTGGACGAGTGGCGTTGATGTCCCGGCTGACGGCGTCAACGCAGGCAAAGTCACGGTCGATGATCTCTTAGAGAATCACGACGAGCCAATTCCTGAGAACTTCAACAAGGCTCGCATTCAGGCCATGTTGGACGAGTTCAACAGCGCGGCGAAGTAAGCGTGCCGTCGCTGTAGTTTCTGTTGCATGATAGTAATGCGTATTACATCTGATCCTTGCTTCGATCGTCTTGCAATCCGTGCGGCGATTGGGGCAAGGATCTGACTTTATGAGTCGTGCTCGACTGACTGAGACTTTGATCGTTGAACCGCGCTGCTTAGGGCAGTGCAAGGCACGGGTTGCACGCGATCGGACCAACTGGCGTCGGTGTCCGGCAGGCGGTTAAGTGACGCGGCGAAGCCGCAACCGATAGTCGCCTTTCGCTCCGCGAAAGGAAGCTTTT
>CAZNMS010000520.1:0-6095 GCA_964573505.1 uncultured Planctomycetaceae bacterium
GTTCTTCCTTAGCTGGCTCGGCCTTCGGCTCTTCCTTCTTCTCTTCTTCCTTAGCTGGCTCGGCCTTCGGCTCTTCCTTCGCGGGTTCAGCCGTTGTTGGCTCTGATGTCGGAGCCGGTTCATCAGTCTTCATCGGAGTCTCGACGCCGCCGCCGACTGCACTGCCCGAACCGGCGTTGCCAGCGTTTGCTGAAGCTGGCTTTGAAACCGCCTTCTCTTCCTTTGCACAACCCGAGATGCCAACGAAACCAATCGCCGCAACCAAGACCATCAACTTTGCGAAACCAGTGGTGAGCCGCATGGGCTTCTCCTTCTTCTAACTAGATAAACACGGCAGGCCCGCTCGCACTGAGCCAAGAGCCTTTCTTTCGCGGGCGGGATCGTAGAAACGCCGTCTTCCGCCTTTCAAGCAACGCGACGCTTCGCGCATCTGTCGGCTGCTCATGAGAACTCATCGCTGCCGCATCACCCTCGAAATCACTGCGCCGAGAATTCTTCAGCCAGCGATGTTGCAGAACGATGCACGCACTTTTTGAGACGGTCAGAAATTCGACATGCTTTCTTGAAAGAGTCGTCATTGCGTGCCCAGACGCGATTGCTCAATCGCTTTGACAGAGCGCCAAGTCGAGCCTCTCAAAGCGCTAAGAGACTTAAGCAACGAGTAACCGCAAGGGGGGATTGTCAGGTGCTGCGGGATGTCGCAACGACGCAGAACCAAACGCAAATTTCATCAAATGCAGTGAACTGCGGCAGCGCTGCGGCACTTCGCAGCACCGCATGGATTCCTCACGCAAAGACCCGAGTCGCGATTGGCACACCCTTCGCCTTAGGTCCCTCAGTCACTTGGCGCCGCCGTCGTCCCGACGTGCCGGCAGCGCATGCACGTTGTTGTGTCGTGGGCCGATCAATCAGCCAATGAGGCGCGTCTTCGAACGCGGAGCTGATTGCCATAACAAAGAAATAAGGAGATGGACCGCATGCCGAACGTTTGGCTGACAAAGTTTGTTGATGATGTTGCCCCACATGTTTCTTCATGGGACGGCGATGTTCCGTTGCAGTGTCACGTCTTCCGCAACTGCGACGGAGAACTTGATGAATGGGAAGTCACGCTCTTCGGCGAGCCACAAACATTTGGCGGTCGACTGAAGTCGGTCGCGTTTGACGCCCCGCTCAATGTCAGCGTCTTGCACGTCGCTGCGGTCTTTGAGGAAGTCGAATCATGCCATTGGCAAACCGCCAACATTGATGGCAGCGACGAACTCGGACCGCACTTCTCCGTCATCGGAGTTTATGAAGGCCACAATGTTTGGCTGCGAATCTTGAGTCGTGCTCCAGAAAGACTTCGCAAGTCGGCACGCGCGATTCGCGCTCAATCCGCAGAGTAAGTTCACGCGGCCATAGGGACATGCGCCGCAGCAAGTTGAGAGGCGCCAGAAGCCTGAATCACCAGTCTCCGCTCGGGGAACTGGCTGACTCGGGCTTCTGTCGTTTTTATTGCACCCCGCGTAAGCAGCATGGGATTCCATCCCGTGCCGTCTGCACGTGCGGCGTCTTGATCAGAGCAGTCGCCGCGTCTTGCGAGAGCACTGCGAGACTCGTTCGTAACGGCAAAGCGATGAGTTGATCACGCTCCATCCCGCTGCGGGTCGGGATGGAATCCAAACCTACCTTTTGCAGCCCGGCTCTATGCGAACAAGCCGTCGATCGGCTGACCGTGATCGAGAATTGGAACTGGGCGTCGTTGCTGATCGAAGATGCGATCGTCGAAGTCGACGCCGATCGCCTGATAGATCGAGGCCGCGATATCTGCCGGGCCATAGCCGCGAGTCACGGGATAAGCAGCGTGCTTGTCGGACTGTCCGATGATTTGTCCGCGAGCGACTCCGCCGCCGGTGAAGAACACTGAACCGCACGCTCCCCAGTGATCGCGACCGCCGTTCGTGTTGATCTTCGGAGTCCGACCGAACTCCGTCAGAAACACAACGAGCGTCGAATCAAGCAAGCCGCGCGATTTGAGATCCGTGATCAAAGCCGCGAACGCTTTGTCGATGCCCGCAACGTTGTAGCCGCGCTGCACCATCTCAGAGACATGTGGGAAGTTTTGCCCGGGCGCGTTGTGAATGTCCCACAAGTTGCCGTAGTCCGGGTCATAGCCGTAGTCGACCATCACAAAGCGAGCACCGGCTTCGACCAATCGACGAGCCAGCAAGCAGCGGCCTCCGATCTTCGTCCGACCGTAGCTCTCACGAATCGACTGCGACTCCTCATTGATGTCGAAGGCGCGTCGAATGCCCGGCGACGTCAGCAATTCAACGGCGTTCGAGTAGTGCCCTTCCATCGCCTGCAACGCCCCGTCTCTCTCTGCGCGGCTCACCGCATGATCAAGCTGAGTCAGCAATCCCGAGCGCGATCCGACTCGATTCACACTGACGCCATCGGGCAGCGCGAGCGCTTTTGGCGCGAGATCCTCATTCGCAGTCGGCGGCGGATTGAGCAGCTTTGTGCCGACCGTGAAATCGGGTTGCTCGGGTTGTCCTCCGACGGCGAACGGTGCGTACTGAGCACCGAGCCAACCTCCGACAAACAAGTTATGCGGCGGCGGTCCCGGTCGAGTTCCCCCCGGCACCGCGATGTAGCCCGGCAGTCCGCGTCGAGGTCCGTAGAGATGCGAGACGATCGAGCCGATGTTCGGCTCTGAGAAGAGTTGCGTCGCATTCACTTTGCGACCGGACAACGTATAGACCTGACTCAGCAAGTGGTCGTTGCTGTCATGCGAGAACGACCGCACGACGGCGAGATCGTCAGCAATCCGCGCGAGGTTCGGGCACGTCTGAGAGAAGAACACTCCGGGCAACGCCGTGTCGATCGCCGAGAGTGTTCCGCGTATCTCCTCGGGCGCTTCGGGCTTTGGATCCAGCGAGTCGATATGCGTTACTCCTCCGCCCATCCAGAGGTAGACAACGGACTTCGCACGTCCCGGATGCTCTTTGCTGAGTGACGTTGCCGCATCAATTCCGGCAGCCGCAAAGAGGCTCGATGACAACGTGATCGAGCCAACTTTCAGAACGTCTCGTCGAGACATCTGACCGATCAACGACGATTCCTGCCGGCCATGCTGAGTCACTTTTCGTCCCTCGCAGAGTGGGAGTTATACGGCTTGCGGTCTGAATTGAGGCCAGTTCGTTTAACGGCAAGCCGAAGGCGACGGAGTATAACGGCTTGCGATCCATGCAAACGCCGACGCCTTTGGCTTGCCGTTAAACAACTCCGTCTGAACCGCGAGAGGTATAACGACCAATGTAAGTGCCATTACATCGCGCGACTACGAGTGCCGAGTCCCTGCCGCTTGTCCGAGACATAGGCATTAAGAGTCGGACGGAATCGTCGACGCATCGAAAATGGCTCGGCGATTATCGGTCTCGTTGCGCCGCTATCACAAGGCTGCTTCAGATTCTTCCTGCGCAACTTCTGCGCCGTGCGCGTCCTTGTAGCCGAAGTCGTGAGACTTCGGACGCAGTCACTGCGGCCCCGAGATCTGACGATCTCGGCTACGGCGATTACGGTCGCACCGGAGTATGACTTTGTTGGTGCGAACTGCGCGGCCAATGAACGACGACCGTTTCACTCGCCAGCGTGCCACATGCGCCTCTGCCGCACGGCTTACTTCAGCAAGTTCTGAATCATCATGATCGCGGCGGGGCCGACGAGTACGACGAACACTCCGGGGAAGATGAAGAGCACCATCGGGAAGATCATCTTCACCGAGGTCTGCTGAGCCTTCTCTTCTGCCATCTGACGTCGCTTGATGCGCATCATGTCGGACTGTTGGCGCAATGCGGTCGCGAGTGGCGAGCCGAGTTTGTCGGCATGAATCAGAGTCGCCGACAACGCCTTCATGTCATCAACGCCGGCTCGCAGTCCCATATCGTGCAGAACTTCACGGCGCACGCGCCCCATCTGAAGCTGCATGTTGCACATGCTGAATTCGTAGCAGACATCGGGGTGCGAATCGGCCAGTTCTTCGCAGACCTTTCGCATGCCGGCATCGAGTCCGAGCCCGGCCTCAACGCAGACAACGAGCAAGTCGAGCGCATCCGGCAGTCCGAGGAAGATGCGTTCCATGCGTCCGCTGCGGACCATCATCAGCCAAATTTCGGGACCGTAGAGCCCGATGCCCGACGAGATCGCAACGGCCATCAAGCACTGGTTCGTGAAGCCCCAATTGAAGAAGCCGATCGTGCCGCCAATCACGAGGCAGACCGACAGACCGATCATCTTCGCGGCCAAGAACATCTGGGGCGCGCGCGGCGCATTGAAGCCCGCATTCGCGAGTCTCACTTTGAGATTGTTCTGTTCGAGTTCCGTCTTCGGTTCGAGTGCCTTCGACAACGTCGGAGCCGCCTTCTCCAGCATGCTCATACCGTTCTTGTCGGCAGGCCCCTTTCCAGTCGCCGCCCCATTACGCAGCGACGGATCGCGCAGCTCATCAAGCCGCTCGGTCGCTCGGGACTTCTCGCCGGAGAAGAAGTTGAAGACCGCCCACAACGCGACGGTACTGACAACAAACACGATCCATGGAACGGCGGTCGAGAGATCCATGTTGGGATTCTTTGTGAAGAGAGACAGCAGGCGTCACGGCTTCATTTCGCCGTGACGGATTGCAGTGATTCGGAACGAACTTCGAAGCCCGTCGCATGAGCCGCCGCCATTCGAGGAGAGCGGCTCAGCGGACGCATGTCGCAATTGCTACACCTTGATGTTCACGATCTTCTTGATGACGAACGCTCCCAAGATCTGCAGAGCGATCGCGTAGATCAGCATTTGCTTGCCGAGTTCTTCTTTGAACAACAGCGAGACGTACTCGGGGTTGATGTAGTAGACGGTGATGAAAAGCCCGATCGGCAACGCTTGCAGCACGATGCCGCTCAATCGGCCTTCGGCAGTCAGTGCCTTCACCTGACCGAGGATCTTGAAGCGTTCGCGGATCAAGTACGCGATCTTGTCGAGCACTTCTGAGAGGTCACCGCCCGCTTGCTTCTGCACCGCAACTGCCGTCACGAAGAACTTCAAGTCCATGTTCGGCATGCGATTGAGCATGTTCTTCAGAGCCTTATCAATCGGGATGCCGAGATTCTGCTCTTCGTAAGCAAGCATGAACTCAGTCGCGATCGGCGCGGGCATCTCTTCCACAACGAGATGAATGCCCGAGTTCAGCGAGTGCCCCGCTCGTAAGGCGCGAGCGATGAGCGCCATTGCTTCAGGAAGCTGCGTCGCAAATCTCTTGAAGCGACCGCGCCGTCGCAGCCAAAGCCATGTGAGCGGCAGCAACCCCGTCAGCAGGCCAAACGCTGGCAGCAACGGTGCGGGAGATCGCGAGGCCCATCCGAGAATCACTCCCACAAAGATCGCTCCGCCTGAAATGAGCACGAAGTGATCGGGGCGAATCGGTGAGTCAGCTTGCTCGAAGAACGAAGTGATGTTCCCTCCGCCTCGAAACATGCTGCCGATCATGTGCCCGAGCCCCTGCTCAGACTCAAGCACATTCTCTTTCATGATCCCTTGAGACTCGGACTTCGCGTTCTTCTTGCCCGTCAGGATCTCGAGCCGATCTTCGGTTGAGCTATCCCCGCCGTCTTTGAAGAGAAACAGAAGCGCCGCGGCGAGTGCTGTCACAGCAACAAAGACGACGCCGAGTAAGAGGGGGCCTTCCATCGGTCAGCCTGCCTTTCGCAGTGTAGTAAAAATGACCGAGCATCTCCGTGCTCGATTCGTATGCGTCCTATTGGTCCTATTCGTCGCATCGGTCCTTTGAGGCCGATCTCCGATGTCGCCTCAACCGCCGAGTCGGCGATTCGCGAACAAGTTCGCCGGCAAGCGAATGCCTGCGCCTTCCAGTTTCGACATGAACGTCGGACGCACGCCGGTCGATTGGAAGTAGCCGTACGCGCGGCCCTTCTCGTCGATCCCTTCTTGCACGAACACGAAGATGTCCTGCATGACGACGGTCTCGCCTTCCATACCGACCACTTCGGTGATGTGAGTGACCTTTCGCGGTCCGCCTTGCAGACGCAGCACCTGAATGATGAGGTCAACGG
>CAZNMS010000521.1:0-6087 GCA_964573505.1 uncultured Planctomycetaceae bacterium
CTTCGCGGTCGATTTCATGTCATCATTGCTACACGAATCCTTAACGGCGTTGCCCTTTGGGGCTCTTTACCTGCCACTTCAATCGGTGTTCCCATCTCACACACGATCGCAAAGCCGAGCCGCACAACCGAAGGGACGGGAAGAACCGAAGAGCCCATTGCCGCTACGTGACCAATGGCAGTTCGAAAGTAATCCGACAATCCTTCGGCCCGCTCAAACACTGCCGCTCGTTCAAGATGACGAGTTCGCATTGATCGTATTCTCTCGAAGCAACCGCATGACGAACGCTGAACTGCAACAACTCGAACTCTTTGCTCAAGTCGATGAACTGCTGCGGCGACTGCGGCAATGGACCGACACCGACTCCCATTGGGAACCGTTCTTACATGCTCGCGCTTTGCTGCGACGACTGCTGCCGCGACTGGACACGCTGCGAATACGGCTCGAAGCGCCGCTCGTTGTTGCGACGTTCGGCGGGACGGGGACGGGAAAGAGTTCGCTCGTGAATGCGCTCGTCGGACAGGAATGCACGAAGTCGGGGCGCGAGCGTCCGACGACGCGCCGCCCGGTCTTGCTCAAGCATCCTCAAACCGAACTCGCCGCACTCGATCTGCCGCTGAGCGAGTTTGATGTCGTCGCCGTTTCATCGGACGTGCTGCGCGACATTGTGATCGTTGACTGTCCCGACCCCGACACGAATGACGCTGACGCCGGAGCCGGTACCAATCTCGCGATCCTGCGAAGCCTGCTGCCGCATTGCGACGTGCTGCTCTACACCTCGACGCAGCAGAAATATCGCTCGGCCCGAGTGCTCGATGAGTTTCATGTCGCTTCGACCGGTTGCCGTTTGCTCTTCGTGCAGACGCATGCAGAGCACGATGTCGATATCCGCGCCGATTGGCGCACGCAGCTTGCCGGTCACTTTGAAGTACCCGAGATGTTCTTCGTCGATTCAGTTCGAGCCCTGCAAGAACAGCAAGCGGGGCAGCGACCGACCGGCGAGTTCGCTCGACTGCAAGACTTCTTGTCGTCGCGAATGGCTGCGGCTGATCGCGTGCAGATTCGTCGGGCCAACTTGCTCGATCTGATCGACTCAGCATTGAAACGCTGCACCGAGCTAGCCGCAGAACGAACTCCGGCACTCGATCGTTTGAAGCACGGACTGGCTGAGCATCAAAGCAAACTGACTCACGCGATGAGCGACGCGCTGCGCGAACAGCTATCTGCAAGTCGGCATTTGTGGGAGCAGCGACTTTTGTCGGCGGTTACCGCGCGCTGGGGCGTCAGTCCGTTCGCGACGATGCTGCGAGTTTATGGCGGTTGCGGAGCGTTGATCGCGTCGGCCAGTTTGGCGCGAGCGAGATCGACCGCGCAGCTTGTCTTGCTCGGCGCGATGCACGGATCGAAGTGGCTCGCCGATCGTTCAAAGGACCGCACTGCCGAGAACCGCTTTGAGGAATTGGCGACGCTCGGCGTCGATGAGTCACTGCAGCGCGAAGCGCGGCTGATCCTCGGCGGCTATCTGTATGACGCAAGGCTCGATCCTCAATTGCTCGCGACATCGAGTGCTCAGCCGAGAGCAGATGCCGCGCGGATCGAAGCGGACTTTCTCAGCCGCGCGCGAGATCGCGTTGATGCGATCATCGCGCGGATCGCGAAGCGAAACTCGGGCTTCTTCGCGCGTTGTGGGTACGAAGTGCTCTTCGCGAGCTATCTCGGCTACGTCTTATGGCGAGCGGGAAAGGCGTTCTTCGTCGACTCACTCATCAACGTTCAAAGCTTGCCCACTTCGGACTTCTACTTATCAGCGCTGATCTTCTTCGCGTTGTGGTCGGCACTTTTGATGATCAGCTTTTCGAACCGCCTGCGACGGGGACTCGATGCCGAAATCAAATCGCTCGCGCAACAACTCGCCGACGAGCGAATGGAAGGCGGACAGTTCCCGCGTTTCGAAGCAGAACTCGGCAGCTTGCAGGCTCAAGTTGATCAACTGCATCAACTAGCCGCGACGTGCGAGCAACTTCGAATCGAGATCGCAGTGCCGAGATCACTCGGAGCGCGGACGTCATGATTCTCGTGTCACGGATAAGTCAATTGCGTCGGTTGTGGTCATCGCACCGCAGCGTTCTGATCCCGAATTGAAGAGTCAGTCTGACTCAACTTCCCAATCTTCATTACGTCGAGAGATCCAATGCGTCGTCGCGGCTTCACCCTCATCGAACTACTGGTCGTCATCGCGATTATCGCCGTCCTCATTGCGTTGATTCTGCCTGCGGTGCAGCAGGCTCGTGAGGCTGCGCGGCAAGCGAGTTGTCGCAACAACCTGAAGCAACTGGCGGTCGGGCTCATCAACTACGAAGAGACGCATCGCCTCTTTCCGCCGGGCTATCTCTACAAGCCGGGACCGAGCGGAAACGAAATGGGGTTCAGTTGGGGGCTGATGATTTTGCCGCTTGTTGATGGCGGATCGCTCTACAACCAATTCGACTTCGATCGGCCCATTTGGGACAACGTCAATCTCACAGCACGCGAGACCCGAGTCCCGCATTTCCTTTGCCCGTCGGATTCGAACTCATCCAGTGGCTTTGTCGAGATGGGCAGCGAGCGTTATGCGAAAGCGAGCTATGCCGCGAGCTTCGGACCGCCGGATCTCGACGACAATCAAGAGCAGCGCGACGGGATGTTTTCACGCAACAGTTCAACGCGAACCGCAGATGTCACTGACGGGCTCTCGAACACGTTGATGTTGGGAGAACGCGTTAATGGACCGTTCCGCTATGGCGCGTCGCACGGCAACCACTTCGACTACGAGACAACATGGATGTCGGCGGTGCGCGAGTTGTCTGATCCCACTGACGATCACGGCCATATGGTCTTGTTTCAGACGGGCAATACTCCGAACGCTCCAACCAGTGACGATCGAGACGTCTCAGCGCCGCATATCGGCTACGCGAACTTCGTCTTCGGAGACGGTCGCGTCAGACCGGTCAACGAGAACATCGACTTCGCAGTCTACTCAGCAATGGGGACTCGTGCGGGCAACGAAGTCATTTCCGAATTGGAGTAGCGACGAAGAGCGACGTACTCGCTCCGGCAGTCAAACAGCGCCGACTACTTGCCCTTCTCGGCCTGCTGATCGGCGAGCGTCTTGCGAAACGCTTTCTGCTTCAGTTCGACGTAGGCGCGATAGCCTTCGGGATCGACGAACGGGTATTTGTTGTTACCCACCTTCAATTGCTCGTACTTCGCGAGCATCCCGTAGTAGTCACCGTGCGCTCCCAGAAAGACATCGCAGCGCTGCTGAAGCAGGACTTCGAACGTCTTGCTGTAGTCAGCGGCGATCGCCGGGTAGTCGGCGTTGTCGACCAGACGATAGCCGGGATTCACATTCGGGCTGCCGATCACGACGACGTTGAAGTCCTTGCCGTTTTCGGTCTCGCGCCAAGTCCATGTCGTGCAGCCGCGCGTATGACCGGGAGTTGCTCGCGCGATGAGCGTTGCGCCGCCGAGTTTGACTTCATCACCGTCCTTCAAGACGCGATCAACTCCGCACGGGTGCCAGCGACTGTCGCTGTAGAGATACTGCCCGACGCCGCCGGACTTGATGACCTCATCATCGCCCTGCATCACGCAGACCTTTGCCCCCGTCAACTCCTTGAGCAGAGCATGCCCTTCAACGTGATCCGAATGGGCATGACTCGCGAGCAGAATCTTGACGTCGGTCATCTTCAGTCCGAGCGACTCGATCGACGCGCGGATCATCGGCACGGTCTCGTCAAAGCCACTGTTGATGACGATGTGCCCTTCAGATGTCTTGATGAGGTAACTCGCTAGTGCCTTTGAGCCTATGTAATAGGTATTGCCGACGACTTTGTGAGCGGGAAACGGTTCGTCGGCAACCGCTGAGTTGATGACGGTGACGACGAGCAACAAACAAGCGAGCAAAGACAAACGCATGATGGACCTCAAAGAAGGGCTTGATGGGCAAAGTCATATCTGGGTCGCAGAGCCGCGCCCGTTAGGAAGCGGTCTTGCGGCTATTCCGTAACGGATTCCGCTTCCTGACGGGCGCGGCTCTGCAACCTCTCCGTAAAACCGCTTGATGGAACGCGGTCCGCTGCGCGCCGATGAAGGTCGTATTGACCCCGCGCGCAACATGAGGATATCGAACCGCCCCTTCCCGAAATTAGCACCTCTCCCGTCGCGCTTCTTGCGACTCTCGCCATTGGTCTTCTCGACCGACTTCCTCTTCTCCCCGGATATGCCGTGAAACGCGGATCCTTTGCGCTCATCGCGTCGTGCTGCATGACGCTGCCGCTGAACGCGACTGCTCAAGAGCAGTTGTCGCTCGATGAGTATTTCAAAGGCACCGGACTCGAAGGGCAGATCAACGCAAAGGCTTCCGACTTCGAACCGCTCAATGCTCCCGTGCCTGCTGCTCCGGGAATTGGACCGGCAGCGCGGCCGGGTTCGTTGCCGCCGCTGAATTCGAATGGCTCGATTCCCGGCATTCCGACCGCGAGTCCCTATCAGCAGTCGCCCCGATTCAATCCGGGACAACGACCATTCGTGCCCTCAATGCCGCTCGGACAGAACGCGTCGCTCAGCGCAAATCAGTCGCTCGGCACGAATCAGCCGATGAGCCTTTCAGGACCGCTGAGTTCGAACTCGCTCGGTTCAGGTCGCTATGACCGTTCGCAGATCGATCCGTTGACCGGGCTGCCGTTGCACATGACGACCCTCGGACCGGGACCGAGCGGCGGAATTAACTCGGGACTGAACGCTGCACCGAACATGGGCGCGGCCGACTTCAATTCGGGACTGCTGCCGGCGGGACTCTTCTCAAGTGGCATCGGGCAGTCGGCATCGGTGCCGCAACCGACTCGATCGAGTTGGAATGGCCCGGCGCCCGGCATGCAACCGCGGCAAGAGTGGGCGGGCTTTCCGACTCAACAGCAGCCGATCGGGCAAAGCGGAGTCGTGCAGGTCGGACATACGGGACCGATCTTGTTTGCAGGCAACATCGAGCCATTAGCTCCGGGCGAAGTCGTCAATGCAGGCGGCTTACCGACGAGTGTCCCGCTGCCGGATCAAGTGGCTTCACGAGATTCGTTGCTGCCCGAGTTGCAGGACTTCGGCGATCTCACAACGAACTTGCTCGAAGGTATGAAGGGCGAACCCTACGACCGCTCGATGGAGGACCTCTGCATCTCGCGCAAGGGCTATGTCGTGCTTGAGCATTGGGGATGGCACGCAACAGCACTCGCCGGACGCCGCAACTCGCTCGGCATGACGAACGTGCAAGCCTCGTTCACATTGAGCTTCCCGCAATTGGTTGATGGTCTCACGGTGCGACCGCAGTTTGGTTGGCATCAACTCTCGGGACCGTCGCGCACGGATATGCCGGGGCAAGTCTTTGACGTGATGGTCGAGGGCGCATGGCGTCAACGAGTGACCGACCGCGCTTACATTCGAGTCGCCGGGACCGCCGGTCTCTACACCGACTTTGATCAAAGCGGACTGACGGACGGCGTGCGCGTCTCGGGAATGGCGCTCGGCACCTATGAGGTCAGCGACGCCCTGCAATTGGTGCTCGGAGCAGCCGTCATCAATCTCGAGAATCGTCGCGTCTTGCCGATCGCGGGTGTCGTCTTTCACCCGGACGACGATTTGCGCATGGAATTAATGTTCCCCGAAGGACGCATCGCGCGGCGCATCGATCCGGGCCGCGACTACGACCGCTGGATCTACGTCGCAGGGTCGTTCTTTGGCCGCACATGGAACATCGCTCGCAGTTCGGGCGTCACCGAGAACGTGACGTACTCGGACTGGCGCGTCGGTCTCGGTATCGAGTCGCATTTGCAGACTCGCGCTGTGTGGTATCTCGAACTCGGCGCGTCGCTCGGACGCGAGCTTGAGTACGAATCGCACGTCGGCGACTACGACCCCTCAACGACCGGCTACCTGCGCGGCGGCATCTACTACTAACGAGGCTCCGCCCCGAAAAAGTCGCTTGAGATTCCATCCCGAGTCGCAGCGGGACGACGATCACATTCACTCGTTGAATTCGCCGTCACGAGAGATCTC
>CAZNMS010000522.1:0-6062 GCA_964573505.1 uncultured Planctomycetaceae bacterium
CGTCGAACGTCGTGAGAAGCGACGGACTGCAAGTCCGTCGTACCCAAAAACGGATATGTGCCTCAGGAGCCATCAATCGGGCGTCTCTAACTACGCGCAGGACGATTGAAATCACTCGACCGCCGCAGGACGCGAAGTGATTCTCCGCCTCGAAATGAGCAAGTCAAGCAGGGGTTCCGAGCCCGAACAAACACGGAGAACTGTCAGTTCGAAGCAATTCTCACAGCCGCTACGACGCGATTCTTAGGTCGTCGCTACAGCTCGAATCGCCGCGCCAAATGGCATGACCGGCAGACTCATCCTGTCAGAAAAATGACAGCGCCATCCGGCAAGTCAGTGCGAATGTCGGATGGCGCATCGTCGTCTCAAAGCGAGCAGCGATCGTCAGCGGCCAATCGAGTTCGATGCTCCTGCCGGCTTCTTCTTCTGCACCTCGGCTTGAAACTTGAAGTTGTCCCGACCGAGCACCGCGGTCAGCGCGTCCGTCAATTCGTTGTTGCAGGTCACCTTCAACTCAGACGGCGGCATCATCGTGTAGAGCAGCTTGCCATTCGGGTTCTCGGAATCGAGGCTCTCAACAAAGACAACAACGCTCGTCTTGCCGGGGTATTTTCCCAAGATCTCGCGAGTCCGAGCGACGTCGTGATCGGAATGCACTCCGCGACGGAACTTGATCGCGAGATGTCGCGTGAATTGCTTCTCGGCGTCTTCCAGTGTGAGCAACTGATTGACGATCACATTGGGCTCGCGGCCGCGACGGTCGACTCGGCCTTTGATGATGGCGATCGTGTCCTTCTTCACTTTCTCGCCGTCACGCGCGTAGTCCTCGGGCCAAATGATGCAGCGCACGATGCCCGTTGAATCTTCAAAGTCGAAGTTCGCGTACTTCGTATGCCCATTGCGGCTCGGCTTCTTTGTCGAGGCCGGTTTAATCGACGAGATCATGCCGCCGATGATGACGTCAGTGCCGTCGTCCATCGTGCCGAGCTCTTTGTTCTTCGTGTTGACGAGCCGCTCAAGCCGATCGCCCACTTGAGTCAGCGGATGCGACGTCAAATAAAAGCCGAAGACTTCTTTCTCGGCGGCGAGCTTCTGCGCGTACGACCAATCTTCAGCCGGAGGCAGCGCCACTTCGGGCTCGGTCTTTTGACCGGTCGTTGCGTCGGTCTCGTCGAGTCCTCCAAACAAACTCTTTTGACCGCGCGCTTTGTCCTTTGCCTTCGAGGAAGCGGACTGCATCGCGCGATCAATCGCTTGCTGATGCTGAGCGCGATTCGGGCCGAGGCTATCAAGACATCCCGCAGCGATCAGCGTTTCGAGAATCGTCTTCGACATCCACTTCGAGTCGACTCGCTCGGCGATATCAAAGATGGACTTGAACGGCCCGTGCTTGCGTCGCGCTTCAACGAGCGCCCCCATCGCTTCAAGCCCGAGCCCTTTGATCGCTCCCAATCCGAAGCGCACGCGATCGCCTTCGACGGTGAACTCAACGTCGGACTTATTGACATCCGGCGGGTCAACCGGCACCCCGAGCCGCCGCGAGTCATCGGTGTGTTCCGTAATGCGATCCGAGTCTTCCATACCGCACGACAACAGCGCGGCCATGAACTCGACTTTGTAATGCGCTTTCAAATACGCCGTCTGATACGAGACGAGTCCGTATGCCGTTGAGTGCGACTTGTTGAAGCCATACCCCGCGAACTTCTCGATGAGCTCGAACAAGCGGATCGCGACTTCAACATCGATGCCGCGTTCTTGCGCGCCTTTCACATATTCGTCGCGGAACTTGGCGATCGTTTCGAGCTTCTTCTTCGAGATCGCCTTAATGCACTTGTATGCGTTGGCGAGCTCAATGCCGCCGACGCGATTTAGTATGCGCATGACCTGTTCTTGATACACCATTACCCCGTAGGTCTCTTCAAGAACGCCATCGACGATTGGATGCACCTTCGTCGGTTCGCGCCGACGGTGCTTCACGTCGACGTACTCCATGACCATTCCGCCTTCGAGCGGACCGGGTCGGTACAGAGCACTCGTCGCGATGATGTCGGCGAAGACGTCCGGCTTCATCTTTGTCAGCAAGTCGCGGATGCCGCCGCCTTCGAACTGGAAGATGCCTTTCGTTTCGCCGCGTTGCAGCAATGCAAAGGTCTCGGGGTCATCGAGCGGGAATTTCAGAACATCGAGCTTCACGCTGCGATGCTTCTCAACGTTCTGCACGGCTTTATGCAGGATCGTGAGATTGCGCAGACCCAAGAAGTCCATCTTCAAGAGACCGGCTTTCTCGACGTGCGGGCCGTCCCATTGAGTGATGACGTCGGTCTTCCCCGAGATCGTCTGTAATGGCAAATACCTGATGACGGGCCCGTCGCCGACGACCACTCCGGCTGCATGCGTACCGGCTGAGCGACACAAACCTTCGAGCTTCATCGCGAAGTCGAACAACTCTTTGATCTTCGGATCGCTGTCGTACTTCGTTTGCAGCTCGGGGTTCTGAGCGATCGCTTCCTTCACCTTGATGCCGAGATCATCCGGGACGAGCTTCGCGATCTCGTTGATTTCGGTCGGGGTATAGCCGAGAGCACGACCGACATCGCGCACAGCAGCCTTTGCTTTGAGCGTGCCGAAAGTGCCGATCTGACAAACGCTGTCGTGCCCGTATTTCTCTTTGGTGTAGTCGATGACTCGCTGCCGTCCGTCGCGGCAGAAGTCGATATCGATGTCAGGCGGCTCCGTGCGGCTCTCGTCGAGAAAGCGTTCAAAGAGCAAGTCGTACTTCAGCGGGCAGACGTTACTCATGCCTAAGAGGAACGCGACGATCGCTCCGCAAGCCGAGCCTCTCGCACCGCACGGAATGTCGTTCGCATTCGCAAACCGGACGAAGTCCCAAACGATCAAGAAGTAGGACGAGTAGCCCATCTTCTCGATAACTTTCAGTTCGAGATCGAGCCGCGCTTTGATCTCATCGGTGATGACGTCATAGCGCGTCGGCAGCGCATCTTCGCAGAGCTTGCGCAGATATTGCGTGTCGGTGAGCCCTTCTGGCGGCTTGAAGACGGGGTAATGCTTCGGCTTCTTTTCAAGCTGAATGTCGCAGCGTTCGGCGATGACCTGCGACATCGCGACGGCCTCTTCAAAGCCGGGGAACGCTTCATACATCTCGTCGGGAGTGCGGACATAGAACTGATCCGACGACATGCGCATGCGGTTCGGGTCGTTCTTCTGAGACAGCGTGCTGACACACAGCAGCACGTCATGCGCTTCAGCATCTTCGCGATTGAGGTAGTGCGCATCGTTCGTCGCGACGAGCGGCAGACCCTTCTTCCGCGCGAGATCAACAGTCATGTCCATGCACTGCTTCTGAATGTCGAGACCCGCGTTTTGGATCTCCATATAGAAGCGATCGCCGAAGACGCGCGAGTACCACTCCACCAGCTTCTCAGCTTCCTCATGCCGATCTTGGAGTAATAACTGTGACAGTTCCCCGGCCGCGCAGCCGGACAGACAGATGATGCCTTCGTTGCATTCTTCGAGCAGTTGCTTGTCGATGCGCGGCTTGTAGTAGAAGCCTTCGAGGTACGCTTTCGACGTCAGCTTGATGAGGTTGAAGTAGCCGGTCGCGCTCGAAGCGAGCAGCGTGAGGTGATAAGCCGCCTCTTTCTGCCGCGAAGCGCCGGTACGATCATGGCGGCTTCCCGGAGCGATATAGGCTTCAAAGCCGACGATGGGATTAATGCCTTCATCGCGGCAGAGGTTATAGAACTCGAACGCCCCACAGAGATTGCCGTGATCGGTAATCGCGAGGGCACTCATGTCATTGTTCTTACACTTCTTGATGAGGTCTTTGAGCTTATTAGCCCCATCGAGCATGCTGAAAGTCGTATGACAATGCAGATGAGCAAACTTGCCGGCCATCCGCGTCTCCTTCCATGAAGCAGGCGGAATGCCTGCTGAGTTGCAGTGTAGAATCTGAGAAACGTTCCGATCGGACGTCCGCTCTATGCCGAGTCTTGAAAGATCGGAACGGCATTGGGATGCGGCGAAGCGTCCGTTCTTCCCGCATTCACTTCTTGTGACCACTCACCAAATGCCGGCTGAAGGTCTCGCGGATAGACCCATGCTTCGCCCGACAATCCGCGGTCGAAGTCGATGTGCCGAAAATGCGTCAGGACTGGCGCAAGGCCGAGATGTGCGACGTACGGCTTCAGTCCCAATCCGACGCGAGAAGTCGGTGAAAAGACCCGGAAGTCGAAAAGATCAAGTGATAGATTCGGGAGCTTCGCGCGCTCGACGTTGAGTCGCGAATAGGCCTCTTGCTTGCCTTCCGAGTCAACCAGTTCGGTCACAATGTAGAAGTACCATTGCTCGCTGTTGTCTTCATGAAACCATGCTGCCGCCGAGTAGGGATAACCGTCCTGTTGGAGTTGCATGAGCAACTGCTCGCCGTCATCCAAATGGCGTTCTACCAGTAGTTCTTGACCCATCTCAGGACTCCCTCTGTCGGATTGACAATCGCCTCGATCAGTTCTGCTGCTTCTTGCTGAGTGTGCTCTTCGTAACGGGCTTGCTCAGACCAGTCTTGCACCGTCTGCCACTTCTTTCCCAAACCGCTGTTCGTCGCGCCGTCTTCCTTGAGTGCACTCGACAACTTCGCTGTGACGAGCAGCTTGCTGAGGTCGTGAGTGTAGTAGCTCTCGGCAACAGTCTTTTGCGGCGGCGGAAATTCGTGCGCTCTGATGTTCTTCGCGATGCATGCCTTCAACGCGCATTCGATGGCATAGCCTGCGAGGTAGTAGGCTCCGTTCGATAGCCCCAACTTCAGG
The DNA here is from genome assembly GCA_964573505.1 of uncultured Planctomycetaceae bacterium. GTDB lineage: Bacteria > Planctomycetota > Planctomycetia > Planctomycetales > Planctomycetaceae > AM-0621. The sequence goes on from CAZNMS010000522.1 coordinate 4,824, forward strand.
AGTCCTTCTGCTTCCTCGATTCGGATCGAGGCGAGCTTCTGAAAGTCGAAACGGTTCATGCGATTGGCCCTCCAAACGATGCGACATCGGACTTTGGCGGAGTTTGAACGTAACCCCTGATCTGCTCAACGACCGAGCCTCTCACTCCGGCTGTCTATCTCATGATTCAGAGCAAGATTGACCGGTTGGCGCGGCGTTGAACTGGGTCCTGAATCTCCCGCTGAATCAGGGGCGAGGCGTATCTGGCATCCATTTTGGGGCCTACCTATAGTCCCGCCCCGTTTGTGCCCCATCACATGACAGACATCGTTTTTAGGTCTATTTCCATGCCGAAAATCACGTTCGTCAAAGAGAAGAAAACCGTCGAAGTGCCTGCTGGTTCGAACCTTCGCCGCGAAGCTCAGAAGGCCGGTGTCGAGGTCTACAAAGGCATCCACAAGATTCTGCATTGCCCCGGACTCGGCCTTTGTGGTTCGTGCCGCGTGTATGTGAAGAAGGGGCAAGACAACGTGAGTCAGCCGGGCATGATCGAGAAGTTCACAGTGCAGACCGGCGCGAATCCCGAGGCTTACTTTGCGTACCTCGGTCACGAGAAAGAATTGCGTTTGGCTTGCCAGTGCAGCGTCGAAGGCGACATCGAAGTCGAGACTCAAGCGGCCTGCAATTGGCACGGCGAGCGTTTCTGGGGCTAGTCCCGGAACTCTCAGCCAAATGGCTGACGAGCACGCTCCCCTAAAATCACCGACGCGCCAGCGAGTCCGTCCCTTTCATTGTGAAAGAGACGTGCTTGCTGGCGCGTCGACGTTTTTACGGGCCGAGTTATGACGGCCGATGCAAATTGCGAATGGCTTGCTGACAAACTGCTCCCGCTGACAACTGTCACAAGGATTACAGTCGAGCGATCGAGCATTGCTGCTGATCCGCGCGTGCGGTGCATCAGCCGAAGAGCGATTGCTGTCGTTTCGGTGCCGATGCCTCAAAGGGAATGACGCGGAGTCGGTACGAGTCAGTCGCGACCATTTCTCCCTTACGCAGCCGCTCGATGACTGTCGCTCCCAGTGGGAAGAAGCGCGCGAGCTCGGATGTCGCAGCATCAAACGAGTCAGTGAGAAACCGCCCGCGCGGGTTTTCTTGAGTCTCAGCCAATACGAGGAACGGCACGTTTTCTCCTTCGTTCGTAGCGTCAGCGCGCCATGCGCGCATCATTTGGTAGCCGAAGTCGTGAGACTTCGGACGCAG
>CAZNMS010000523.1:0-6055 GCA_964573505.1 uncultured Planctomycetaceae bacterium
GCAGAGCGAAAGGCGACTATCCATCGCGCTCAAGAATTCGCGTCACCAAACAAGAAGTCGCGAACTCGTCGCACGAAGAGATCGAACCGTTCCCGAAACCTCAGCACTGCTCGCCTTCGGAAAATTCGGCGCGCTGTCATTACATTCCCGCCCGCCTTGCGTCTTACGGCCTCACTCAACTCAGGGCCAAATTCAGCGACATCCGCAAAGGATCACAATGACGACCGATACCGACGCGACCTCGAAACCCGATCTCCGCAGTGGAGTCGGTTCACCGAGCTTCATCGGACTGCTGCTGACTCAACTGCTCGGCACGCTCAATGACAACATGTTTCGATGGTTCGCCGTCAGCCTCGCGAAGCCACTCATGACGCGCGGCGATGATGACTCGCTCGCACTCACGCTCGGACTGGCTGCGTTCACAGTGCCTTACTTGATTCTGGCCGTGCCCGCCGGGTTTCTGGCCGATCGCTTCAGCAAGCGAACGGTCATCGTCGCCTGCAAAGTGGCCGAGATCATCATCATGGCGCTCGGCGTTGCAGCGATCCTTTCCGGCAACGCATGGCTGCTGATGGGAGTCGTCGCACTGACCGGCGCACAAGCAGCGCTCTTCGGACCTTCAAAGTACGGTGCGATCCCGGAACTCGTTCAGCCCGACAAGCTCTCGTCCGCGAATGGATTTATGGGACTCGCGACTGTCGGCGCTTCGGCGCTCGGAACGATCGCCGGCTATTGGCTCTTCGGTGCTGCCGGGATCAGCATGAAAAACGGAGCCACTCTGAGCAGCCTCATGTTTCCCGGTGCGTTGCTCGTCGGGATAGCGGCTGTAGGAACCGTTACAAGCTTGCTGATTCGCAAGCTGCCGGCGGCGGATCCTCAACGCAAGCTCGAAAGCAATCCTGTCGCCGCGACCGTGCGCGACATGAAGACGCTTTGGAACGACATCCCGATTCGACGCACGGCACTCGGCATCGCGTTCTTCTGGATGCTCGCTTCACTCGCGAATCTCAATCTCGACCCGTTCGGGGAATACATAGTCGGGCTCACGCGGCAGGATCTCGGCATCCTCGGAGCGATACTGGTTGTGGGCGTCGGCGTCGGCAGCGTTGTGGCCGGCATCGTCTCACGAGGCCGAGTCGAATTAGGCATCGTCACCGTCGGAGCTGTCGGGATCACAGTCAGTTGCTGCATGTTGTATGTGTCGTCGCAGAAGCTCGATGCCGAACCGCGTAAGCCTCTGCAAGTCGCCGTGAAGGAGTACCTCGAAGCGAAGTCGTTACTTCAAAAGGATCCGACCGCGCTTGAGAAACGCGACGAGCAAGGCAACGTCGTGCCGGGCGATGTCGGAGAACGCACTCTCGCTGAGTTGAAGCTGAAGACGAACGAGCCGTACCCGCCCTTCGAATCTGCGTTCTACTGGTGCTGCTTCTGGTTGTTCTTTCTCGGAGCGAGTTCCGGCTTCTTCGACATCCCGCTCGAAGCCAACTTGCAGCATCGCGCTGACGTCGACAAACGCGGCAGGATTCTCGCTGCGACGAACTTCTTGACGTTCTCGTTCATCCTCGGTTCGGCGGCAGTCTTTCATGTGCTGAGGTCAGTGATCGGACTAAGTCCCGACAAGATCTTCCTCATCGCCGGCATCGCAACAGCTCCGGTCATCGCGCAGTCGTTCCGCATCTTGCCGCAGTCGACGATCCGCTTTGTCGTTTGGGTGATGAGCTTGTTCTTCTACCGCATTCGAGTCATCGGGCGCGAGCACATCCCCGAGCACGGCGGAGCGTTAGTCGTCGCCAATCATGTGTCATGGCTCGACGGCATCTTGCTGATCATGGTTTCGGACCGACCCATTCGCATGATCGCCTATGCCGACTACGTCGATGTGCCCGGCCCCGCAGGCTGGCTCGCGCGGACATTCGGCACGATCCCCATCAAGAGCGAGAACGGTCCGAAGGCGCTGATTCAGTCGCTCAATACCGCGAAGGAAGCCATTAAGAATGGCGAGCTTGTCTGCATCTTTGCGGAGGGTGCTCTCACTCGAACCGGTCAGTTGCAGCAGTTCAATCGCGGTCTCATGAGAATCGTTGCAGGCACGGGAGCCCCCGTGATTCCGTGCTATCTCGATCAACTTTGGGGCAGCGTCTTCAGCTATCACGGGGGCAAATTTTTTTGGAAGTGGCCGAAGCATTGGCCGTTCCCGATCGGCATCTTGTTCGGTCATCCGCTCGCCGATCCCGATAGCGTCGTCGAAGTCCGTCAAGCCGTTGAGCAATTAGGAGTGCAAGCTGTGTCTCATCGAACGAACGACCTCATCCCCGTTCGACAGTTCTTGCGTGCGTGCCGCGACGGGCGCAAACGCGCGAAAGTCGCTGACTCCGCAGGGCTCGAACTCACCGGCGGAAAGTTGCTCGCGGCGTCGCTGTCGTTCGCTCGCGTGCTCGCCCGAGAAAACCTGCGTCGAGACGAACGCAATGTCGGCATCCTCTTGCCGCCATCGGTCGGCGGAGTGCTCGCCAATACGGCGGTCTCGCTGCTCGGCAAGACGTCGGTGAATTTGAATTACACACTCAGTGACGACGTTGTGAATTTCTGCATTCGAGAAGCACGCATCACGCACGTCATCACCAGTAAAAAATTCCTTGAGAAGAAGCCGATGAAGATCGACGCTGAATTGGTCTTCGTCGAAGACATCAAAGAAGGCGTCACTCCGACAGATAAGTTGCTGGCGGGCTTCTCGGCCTTTGTGGAACCGATAGCGCTGCTCGAACGTCGCCTCGGTTTGCATCGCATCAATGCGAACGACCCAATGACGATCATCTTTACGAGCGGCTCAACGGGCGAACCGAAGGGAGTGATGCTGTCTCATCGCAACGTCGGCTCGAACATTCACTCGGCAGATCAGCTCTTTCAGATCGCCGAGAAGGACGTGCTGATGGGGGTGTTACCGTTCTTCCATAGCTTCGGTTACTCGCTGATGATGTGGCTGCCGCTGACGCTTCCGCCAAAGGGCGTCTATCACTTCAACCCGCTCGATGCGCGAACGGTCGGCTCACTCTGCGAGCAGCACAAAGTCACGATCATCGCCGCGACTCCGACGTTCCTGAAGTCGTACCTCAAGCGTTGCACCAAAGAGCAAATGGCTCACATGGACCTCGCGATTGTCGGTGCCGAGAAGCTGCCGATGACATTGGCTGAGGACTTTCACAAAGCCTTCGGGATCTTCCCCACAGAGGGTTTTGGAACGACCGAACTCTCACCGCTCGCTGCTGCGAACGTGCCCGATCATCGCAACAACGCAGCCGGCACGGGGCAGACGGGCACGAAGCTCGGCACCGTCGGTCGCCCGGTACCGAACGTCGCTGCTCGAGTTGTCGATCCTGACACCGGCGTTGATCTCGGCACGAACAAACCCGGCTTGCTGATGTTCAAAGGCCCGAACGTGATGCTGGGTTACCTCAACCGTCCCGAGAAGACTTCCGAGGTCATTAAAGATGGCTGGTACAACACCGGTGACATCGCCGTGATCGACGACGACGGCTTCATCACGATCACCGGTCGACTGAGCCGCTTCAGCAAGATCGGCGGAGAAATGGTCCCGCACATCCGCATTGAAGAAGAGCTACTCCGCAGCATCGGCGAAGTAGCTACGGACGAGCCTGAAATCCGAGTCGCCGTGACCGCCGTCCCCGACGAAAGCAAAGGCGAGCGCATCATCGTCCTGCACAAAGCAATGACGAAGGCGATCGACGCCATCCAAAAAGATCTCAGCGCCGCCGGTCTACCGAACCTCTGGATCCCCGGCGCCGACTCCTTCTTCGAAGTCGATCAAATCCCCCTGCTCGGCACCGGCAAACTCGACCTACGAGGCATCAAACAAAAGGCTCACGATCTAACCGGCATCGCGATGAAGTGAGGCAGACAGCATTGACGCCCTTTTCGTGTCGTGACACCGGTGGGTGATGAAGACACGTAATGACACTCCGAGGAAAAGTGGCCATTTCACTTGGAGACATTGAAGGTGTTATGTCGCAGAGGCAAAGAAAACAATTGACTGACAAATCCCTTTTGCAGTTACAGAGCCGCCTCATGACGACATCGACAAAACTATTTCCGACAGAAGTGCGCGACAAGACGCTCTTCTGACACTGGCAAAACAAACTGCACACGATGAACAATCTGCGGCGCTTTCACTGTATCGTGCCATGGTTTGCAAAAATGCGCATTGGCAGTGCTAACCATTGCAACGGGGACGACAACCAAGAGGGAAAGAAGACGCATCAACGAACGGATTTTGCCGTGGTCATTGATCTTTGCAGTTGCACGGCGTGCTTGGCGTTCTACGGTCGATGGTAAGAGTTCCGCTCGCCCCTCTGAACACACGCCCGTAATTTCTTCCATTTCGCATAGCTGCTCGTCGGAGAGCCCTGCTTTACCAGCCTTATCAAGGATGAGGCTGTTGTACTCGGCTGGGCTTGTCGCGTCTTGCATGGCGCGAAACACTTTATACACACTTTCCCTTAGATCAGAGAGCTTCCGCGGATCTGATGGAATCATTGTCGCACCATTCATCCTCTTCGCGGTAGCTGTATGAGCGATATCAGTCTCAATATCAGACGTAACTTCCGATCCGATACGGTTCTCGCGAAAGACTTTCTTGGCAGCAGTTCTCGCGATTGAGAGAAGTGCGCACCCAAGTAAATTCTTCCATACAGGCTGGGGCGTTAAGTCTGAGTCGCGAATAATCTTTGCCGCTAGGCGGCGACGGATTCGCTCCCAGATCCCTAAACATACTTCACTACAAACATCATTCCAAAGATTCCGCTCTAACCTTTTCTTAGATGCCGCATGGTTTGAGGTCCGTTCAATTTCACGCATGTTGGCTTTGAGGAAATCGTCATAGCTAAGTAATGTCATTCTCTTCTCCTTAATGGTGATCTCGGTCCGTTCTAAGCGCTCAACTTACTTCGAAGTAATTCTGCAGCAGGAATATTCATTTCATCGAACTCACGTTCAAACATCAACCGTGATGCCAGAGCATCCTTCTGGTTATGAAAGTCTGCCAATTCAACTACTTGCGTAAGAATCTCATTTGCTTCGTCATGCAATCCTGCCGCATAAAAAGCCTGACCGAGAAGAAGGTATGAGAACGGCGAGTTGCTATTCAATTCAAAGGCGGTCCGAGCCCATTTTAGTGCTTCGCCAGCAGCCCCTGAACGACGCGATTCATCCGATATGTTAAGAGCCGATATCCACTTTTGCTCTATTGTCAGGGCATGATCCCAGCCTTTCAGCTCTGCTTCAAGGGCCATTAAATAGTCCCCTTTAGCACAGTGATACCCTGCGGTCATTACATTGTTATTCCACTCAGGATTTCGCAGCGTCTTACTCTCGGTCTCCCTGAATACTGAAAGCAGTTCCCTTGCAAGGTTTCCAACCTTTGTAAATGACTCTTCATCTCCCTTAGAGCGATGCTCATACATATCGCAATAGAGAGCACTCAGCTTGGGCTTAATCCTACCCTCTCGAATCAACATCTGATCTGATGTTTCGTTTCCGGATTTCATCTTCGACATGGCTTTGATTCCTTTTTACCAAGACTTGAATTCCTGAAGACTTAAGAACGACACTCCCACCTTTAACGACCAATAACGTTGCACAAACCGCAAGAATTGCGACCTGCAATGTTTGTGAATCAACGGCAAAGTTCATCGAAGCACTCCCCTTGAAGTTGTGGTCGTCTCTTGAGTCGGGCATTCCGACGGGCAAATTCGCCCCGACCATTAAAGGCGCTTTCAGCCCCAAATTCCGGATCGCAATCGCCTTCCATTTCTAAATTTTTGCGTACAGATGATGAAGAGCTATCTCTACTCACTCATTCGCTACATCGCGGACCCAATGCGGATGGAACCCGTCAATATTGGCGTCATACTGCAGGACGATCGGCGTTTAGACTTTCAGTTGAATGCGAATCACGGACGCAAGGCCAACGTTGAAACAGACATTTTTCAGGCTCATCGCGAAACAGTGGGGGTAAGTGGTATCAGCCGACGAGTCTTGA
>CAZNMS010000524.1:0-6031 GCA_964573505.1 uncultured Planctomycetaceae bacterium
ATCGCGCTAATTACCCAGCCTTCCAGGTTATCCCAAAGTGCGCGCTAGCCCTGAGAGCGATCACCTAGCCGGGAAGTTGTTCCACGATTGTTCTGAAGGATAACCGATCATGCTAATTACCACTGCGTCTGCGGAGATTTCTGGTTCTGGGCACGTTGTGAATCGACGCGGCTTTGTGAAGCAATTGGCGGTCGGCAGCGGGCTCGTCGCAAGCCTGCGTTGGCGCGACATGCTCGTCGCGCAAGCGGCTGAATTGAAGAAGTCCGGGCGCTCGATGGTGCTGTTGTGGATGGACGGAGGACCGTCTCAGTTCGAGGCGTTCTCGCCAAAAATTGGCTCCGAGAATCAAGGACCGACAGCAGCGATCGACACGAATTTGACCGGAGTGCAGATCGGCGAAGACTGGCCGCAGACCGCTCGGGTGATGGACAAGATCGCGTTGATCCGGTCGATGTCGTCCGGCGAGTCCGATCACTTCCGAGCGATCAAGTTGGTCCGCACCGGCTATCCCATTAACCCGGCGATTCCGTATCCAACATGGGGCTCAGTAGTCGCGCGCGATCGTTGGGATCCTGAGTTCGATTTGCCGGCCTTTGTGCGAGTCGGCAAGCCGCGCATCAAGCCGCGCGATGTGAACTCGGGAGTGCTCGGAGCGAAGTACGAGTCGTTCAAGATCGACGTGCCCGGCGAGCTCCCGAAGGACGTCATCACGACGGTGCCGTCCGATGTCTTGAAGCGGCGATTGGCGCTGTCGTCAGAACTCGATCAAGAGTTCGCAGCAGCGGGCGGCAAGCGCGCGGTGAAAGAGAAGTCCGACATCTACGACCGCACGAGTCGCTTCGTACTGAGTCCGCTCTTAGAGGTCTTCAAGCTCGATCGAGAGCCCGCCGCCGTGCGCGAGGCTTATGGCAGCAGCTCGTTCGGTCAGGGATGTTTGCTCGCTCGGCGACTGGTCGAAGTGGGAGTGCCGTTTATCGAGGTCTTCAGCGCGGGCACTCAGAACGATCAAGGTTGGGACACTCACAACAACGGCTTGAAAGAGAACAAAGTCCTCGCGCAGGAGACCGATGCCGGTTACGCGCGGCTGTTGATGGAGCTGTCCGATCGAGGCTTGTTGGAGAAGACGCTCGTTGTGTGGATGGGCGAGTTCGGTCGTACTCCGAAGCTGAAACCTAACGGCGGCCGCGACCACTACGCCGAAGGATGGAACGTGTGCGTCTCAGGCGGCGGCGTGAAGATGGGGCAAGTCATCGGATCGACGGACAAGGATGGAGTAAAAGTTACCGACCGTCCGGTGCGCGTGCCCGACTTGTACGCGTCGTTCTGCAAAGTGCTCGGCATGGATCCGCACGAGGAATACGTCACGGACCTCAATCAACCGCTGAAGCTCGTCGAAGGCGGCAAGGTGATGCCGGAGCTGTTTTGAGTTTCGGAGTCGCGACTCGTTCGGAGGCTGCGGGAGGAGCGGAAGCTCGACTCGGAGAGCTTGTGATTCAATCGCCCCCGACCTTGCGTCGGGGGTTCAACGGCTTTTGCGCTACTACGAGTTAGGGCAAATTCGAGTAGCGCAAAGGCCGCTAAACCCCTGGGACAAGCCCAGGGGCGACCAAATCACAGCTTCGGAGAGTCAAGCGACTTCCGCTAAGCCATTTCGAAGCAGCACCGCGCTCATGCACTGGAGCATAAGCGCGATCATTCCAATGGCGGTTTTGAAGCACGGACTGGAAGTCCATGCTACGACGAGCGGATGAGCTGCTTAGCGACTCGGGTTAGCCGGATAGGCAACGGGGGTCGGCACATAGACCGGCGCCATCGTCTGGCCGTCGCCGACCGGGAATTGCCGAGGACTTTGAATCACGACCGAGCCGACTCCTCGGTAGTAGACGGTGTAGTCGGCTCCGGATGCCGAATGTGTGTCGTGCGGAATGGCTTTGACTGTCGGATAAAGTACATAGCCACTCGCTGCCGCAGCGACTGTCGGTTGTCGAACGGCCGCTGCTCCGTATCCGTAGGGATAGCCGCGCCCGGCGTTCGGCACGAAGCTATTGAGAATCACCGGAGCCGTCGTTGTCGCGACAAAAGGCTGACTGAGCACAACCGGCCCGGACGCAATGACGGGCGCGGAAGCGACTCCGACCGAGAACGGAGCGACGCTCGATAACCCGACTCCTGCTGGTGCGACACTAAAGGCTTGAGGAGCACCGAGCGGCACGAAGCGCTGAGTTATTGGACCGCGCGAGGAAGTGCTGAGTGCAGAGACTCCAGCACACGAATCATCTGCTGCCGCCGCTACTTTCGAAGCGCAGGCATCTTGAGTCTTCGCCTCGTTTGTCTCCGTCGCCTGCGCGTCCGGAGTGGGCTTGAGCGGCTTTGAATTCTGGCCTTTGATGAACTTCTCGCGTTCTTCGATCGTCTCGGCAGACAGCCGACCGCCGGTGAACGCGACTCCCAATAGAGCGAACAGAGCTAGCTTCTTCATGACGTCTCTCCCTGAATGGTCGGTACGAACGGCCCGACGATCTGACTGTCGAAAAGTAAGCGCTAGTGGAGATCTCCCCGCAAGCTTCGCCGCGACGAACTTCATGTCAGTCGCAACGACGTTCGACGAACTGAAAGTCCGCCGCTCGAGTAAGTCTCCCACTCACGCATGCCGTAGCCGAGTTGACCTCGGTCGAAGAAACGAGCGGCTCCCCTGCCGAACTCGTTGGCATCAAGAGACGCCGAGTTCAGAGCAAAGCAGAGCCTGCGAGCCGCTCGACAGCGAACTGATCAACTCGCTGGACAGCATGTTAAAATAGGAAAGATGAGTCAATTCAGAAAAAATGACACAACCGTCATCACCGACCATTCAGGCGGTACTCATTGCGGCTGAGTCGGTACTGCTCGCGGCCAGAATCGCGCCATCACGCTGCCGCCAAACCATTCTTTTCACGGATGAAGGCACTCACATTTCGGGAAGAGAAACTGCAGTAGAGCGACCTCCTTTGCCTCAGCTCGAACCCACAAAAAGACGGGAGTTTCACCACTCAGAGTCGTGCCTTCGATTCGATGCAGTCGGAGGTGCTCATGCCGAAACGACCGCCGTTCGTCACTCCTGCTGCGCTCGACATGCAGAGGGCACGCTCTCCACTGACCCCGCGTCGGTGGGAGCAACGACAAATTTGCTAACGCTCTCGAAATCAGATTTCTTGCGAAGCGATCGAAGATCGCTGCTCACTGACGCCGGGGCTACTCGAACGATTAGCCGACCAATCGCGGCTTCCACCGACCCGGGGTCGGTGGAGAGCAAGAAGCACAGCGTCGATCAGCGTTGCTAGCCGACCAGTCGTGCTTCCACTGACGCGAGGTCAGTGGAGAGCTAAGCCCTGCAATACGTGAGAGGCAGCGAACTGCAAACCCGCTCTCACTCATGAGGGCGGTGTCGCCGACTTGATGTCGACAGCTAACGCCGTTTTCGAGAGCCTGCCGAAGTCGCTTCATCCGCTGTCATTCCTCGCTCTCGGATCGAATCATGCAGTTTTCGCTCATCGGCATTGCGCGGTTTGCTTTGTGTTTTGGACTGCTCGCTTCCTCAGTTCGAGCTGATGACACCCCCGATCGCAACGCGGCGACGAGCGAGCGTGTTCCGCTCAAGCAGTTTGATCCGGTCATCAAGTCGGGGGATGTGAAACCTCATATCGAGTTCCTCGCGAGCGATGCTCTCAAGGGACGCAGCGGTCCCGATGCGCTTGCTGCGAGCGAGTATCTCAAGCAGCGTTTTCAGAAGTTCGGACTCAAGCCGCTCTTTGAAGGCAGCTACTTTCAAAACATCCCCGGTCCCAAAACCGAGGCCGGCGAACCGACGATCTACGGTCGCAATGTCGGAGCGTTTCTGCCGGGCAGCGACGAAACCTTGCGCGACGAGTATGTCATCGTCAGCGCTCACTATGACCATCTCGGCACAAACGGCGGTCGGATCTTTCGCGGAGCCGACGACAACGCGAGCGGCACGTCGATGCTGCTTGAGGTTGCTCGACAGTTCGCCGTCATGAAGCAACGTCCGAAGCGCAGTCTTGTGTTTATTGGCTTTGATCTCGAAGAGCAGATGTTGTGGGGCTCGCGCTGGTTTGTCGCGCACGCTCCGTGGCCGCTCGAACAAGTCAAGCTCTTCACCACTGCGGACATGATTGGACGATCGCTCGGCAACTTGCCGCTCAAGACATGCTTCGTCATGGGCAGCGAGCACGGCAAAGGCATGCCCCGTTTGCTCGATGAAGTCGGCGAGCCTCAAGGCTTTCACATCGCCCGATTGGGGATCGACTTAATCGGCACGCGCAGCGACTACGGTCCCTTCCGCGATCACAAAGTGCCGTTCCTCTTTTTCAGCACCGGCGAGCATCCCGACTATCACACTCCGAACGATGTCCCGGAGCGCATCGACTACGAGCAAGTTGCCGCCGTATCGAGTCTCGTACTGCGCGTGACGCATGAGGCCGCGAACTCCGCCGAGGCTCCTCAATGGGTCGATGACACAACGCCGCGAATGGAAGAAGTCATCGCACTCAATGACATCTGCAAATTGCTGATGGTAGCGAGCGACAAGAACCCGCTGACCGACCTGCAGAAATTCATCGTGCAGCAAGCAGAGCAGAAGACGCGGCAGATCATCACATCGGGCAAAGTGTCCGTCGCCGAACGCAAGACGCTGATTCACACCGCTCAAATCTTGCTGCTGTCGGTGTTCTGAGAGAGCGATCCGTCGCGCACGCCGCACTGAGTCGTTTAACGGCAAGCCGAAGGCGTCGGCGTTCGGCTCGCAAGGCAAAGGCAGTCGGCAGTCCCAAAACGCCCCGAATCGGCCGCGTTGTCTTCTCTGCCTTTCTTCCTCTGCGTGCTCTGCGATCTCCTGTTCAAAGTCTTGATTGTCTTACGTCTGTCGGCATCAAAGTCACGCGAGATTCGATCGCAACAGCGATGTAAGAAATAGAACAGGAGCCCGCAGAGGAAAGACCGAGCGAGCCGTTCTTGCCACCCTTCTTACATGTCATTCGACCTACATGGGCACATCCGCAGTTCGGCATTGCTCTCCGCTCTGCGTCGTAGGATGGCCGCCCTCGGCCGTCTGTATTTCCCTGGCGAAAAACGGCAGGGTTCAAAACGAGGTGTCATTAGGTAGCAACTTCGAGAAGGAAGTGAGCGGCAAGGCGCTAGCCGCCGGTTCTTCTGGGGCTACCCGCGGCAAGCGCCGTGCCCCTCACTTTTGTTGCTACGCAGTTTTGAACTGCATGCCCGAAAAGCGACGGCCGAGGGCGGCCATCCTACGCGCAACTCAACAAGAGATCGTGAACGAGTACGAGAGGCTCTCAATTCAGACCGTGAATGAAGATCGCGATGCAACTCGCATTACAGCCGTCCGAACTTGCGCAATTTGGGAGCGAGCAACGCCGTCAGGCCGACAACGAGCAGCGTTCCGTAACCGCCGCTGACGATTGATCCGACCGTGCCGACGTAGTGCGCCACTAAGCCCGATTCGAAGCTGCCGAGTTCGTTCGACGCGCCGATGAAGAGACCGTTGACGGCGGAAACTCGGCCTCTCAATTCATCGGGAGTCAGTCGCTGCACCAGTGTGTGACGGATGACAACGCTGATGTTGTCGAAGGCTCCGCCGAGCAGCAGCATGACGAGCGCGACCGAGAACGAGCGCGTCATTCCGAAGACGATCGTCGTCACCCCGAAGCCGACGACCGACCACAATAGAGATCGGCCCGCTCGTTCGATGGGCGGCATGTGCGCCAAGGCGAGGCCCATGATCAACGCACCAATCGCCGGTGCCGCGCGCATCCATCCGAGTTGCACCGGTCCGACTTCGAGCACCTCTTTCGCAAACGCCGGCAGCAGCGCGGTCGCTCCGCCTAACAGCACCGCGAACATGTCGAGCAAGATTGCCGACAGCACGACTTGCTGCTGTCCGAGAAAGTTCAACCCGCCGAGAAAGTCGCGCCAGGTGATGCTGCCGCGCGGAGTCGCGACGGCCTGCAATCGGACGAGCGAC
>CAZNMS010000525.1:0-6031 GCA_964573505.1 uncultured Planctomycetaceae bacterium
TCCGGCTCGACGGAGCCCTCCATCTCAGCGGCACTTTGCTCGCTATCACACAACGGCAACGTCGCCAAAAGCGGCTTTGCAGGACGTCTTCTTCTGACGACCTCATCAGGCGACGCTTGAGGCATCCGCGCCGCTCAGTCGGAGGGCTCCGTCAAGCCGGAGCACTCCAGGATTAATGCGCTCGCGCATTGATCTCGCGCCTCAAACGATCGAGCGCGCGTTTGCGATAGACCCTGACCGTGCCGACGGGGATGCCGAGTTCCTTTGACAACTCGTCGCTCGGAGCAAGCCCTTCCCGCGACTGCGCGTCCGCTAAGACGATCCGTCGCTGCGTCTCAGGTAATAAAAGTAACACTTCGCGCAGGATCTCCGACGAGACCGAGAACTCCGCCAGCGACTCACTCGAAACCGAGCTGCCATTGCGCGGCGCGGCTTCGAATTCATCGTCTGCGTCGTCGTCGGAAAACGTCGTTGCGACTTCGGCTAAGGCGACGGGTTCGAACGTGCGTTCGAGCAGTCGGGCCTTTTGCCATCCGTAGCGTCTCAAGTCCTTCGCCGCGTTTTCGGCAATGCGAAACAGCCACACGCGCAGCGATGCCTTGAGCGGATCAAACCGATCTCGCGCCTGCCACAAACGAAACAGCGAGATCGCAAAGACGTCTTCGCAATCCGAGTCCGACAACGCACCGCCGGTGCGCCGTTTAAGAACCGCGCGAATCGGCGGACCATGAGCGCGCAAGATGTCTTCGAGAACGAGTTCATCCCCCGCTCGCAGTCGCCGGTTGAATTCCGCTGACGCGTCGTCAGTCATGCTGTTGTTCCGTGTTGGCGCTTTGCGACAGCGGGTTCGGAAGCAGTCGCCGGTTCGCGATCATGGGACCAATGCGACGAATGGGACGGATGAAAATGGCGATTTGTCATACGTCCCATTGGTCTCATGCGTCCCATTGTTTCAACCGACGCTCGCCTCAAAACCGCACTGTCGATCGTCTTCGCACCTCAAGTACGACCGCGCGTTACAGCAGCTTCAATCGCTTGCGCAAGAGCCACTCTGCCGTCAGCAGCGAGACGAACAACAGCAGCACCTCCCAACGATTCCAAAGTCGAATCGGCTCGTCGGCGCGGAGCGTCAGCGGCTTCCCCGGCGGGATCTCGTCGGGCAGTTTGTCGACCGTCGAGAGGCTGTAAGCGCGGCCGTGCGAGATCGACGCCGCAGACGAAAGCTCTTTGCGGTCGATGCCGCGCACGCGCAGTTCGCGATCGGGAGACTCGACGCGGAAGTCGGCGGACGGCGGTGCTCCGGGGAAGCTCGGGGTCACGACCCAAGCATGATACGAACCATCCGCCAATCGCGGGACTTGCCCTTCAAACACATGCGGAGTGAGTGCCACTCGCTTCAATGCCACTTCTTGATTCGAACCCGTGCGATGCTCGACGCGGACTTTCACTCCGTCGTCGGTCGCCGGTGAATCGGCTTCGTTGAAGAAGCGGACTCGCAAGTTGACGTTCTCGTTCCGTTGATAGATCGCGCGGTCGGCTCGCAGTTCGGCTTGCTTCGCTTGTCCGATCAAGTGCGAGCGCGACAGATATCGAATCGCCTGAATCCAGTAGCGACCGTAGTAGAGATCCCCGACTCGACGCCGCCATTGCCATGTTTCGTCGGTCGCATGAAACAGCACCTTGCCGCCGCCAAATCGCTGAATCGAAATGATCGGCAAGCGACGTCCTTCCGCCTGCTTCTGCGGATGCTCGACAAACACCATTGCTCCCGGTTTGAGCTTCGGAGTTTCGACGAACCAATACAAACCGGGCAGCCGCTTCCATGCGATGAGGCTATCGGCTTCGTTCTCATCAAAGCGGAACAGCGGCGTGCTCTTCATGCCTTCAATCGTGAGTTGCGGTTGAAAGGCCGTTGTGATCGGAGTCTGCTCGGGCGGCACTTGCAGGCCACTGAGTTCAACCGGCAGCAATGTCTCAAGCGGAGTGTCTCGATAAGCCTGCGGAGTGAACTGCGGCCCGGCGACGATTATCAATCCGCCGCCCGAGTCCTTCACGAAGTCGCGCAAGTTGTCGAGCCCCGATTGTTGCAATTGCTTCGGCTCGACATCGCCGAAGATCACAACGTCATACGAATTGAGCTGCTCGCGACTGACCGGAAAGCGCCCGCGCAAAGGCTGAGCACTGACGTCTTGATCGGCGAATTCAAGATCGGCGTCTTGCAAGACCGTATGCAGTTCGACGGTCTTCTCGCGTTCGAGCATGAACTTGAGCTCGCGGTACTCCCAACGCGGGATCGAATCAACGAGCAGCACGCGAATGCGACCTTCGCGCACGCTGACCTGCCGCTGCTCTGAGTTGTTGCTCTTGTCGACTTCCGACGGCAGCGGAGTAACTTCTAATACAAGCTGATAATCACCCGGTTGCTTCGGCGTCCAAGTGAATTCAATCGGCAGCACGCGTCCGTCTTCCGGAGCGTTGACTTGCTTCGTGAACAGCGGCGATCGCTCGTCTTTGTTCTTGAGCGTGATCGTGACCGGCTTGCCCTTCAGACCCGATGCCTTGAGCTTCGCCGTGAACGCCAGCGGGTCATTCACGAACGCAACATCATCGACCGAAACGTCATACAGATTGAGATCGAGCATCGACTCTTCGGTGCCGACACCGACCGTATAAATCGGCACGAGCTTTGACGAAGCGAACTGCGCGGCGGTGCTGAGTTTGTCTTCGTCATTCGTCGTCGTGACACCGTCCGAGATGACGACAATCGCTGCCGGAGGCGAACCGCGATTCTCATTGATGATCTTTCGCAAAGCCTCACCGGGGCGCGAGTCCGTGCCTTCCGCCTTAAGCGCCGCAATGTTCGCGAGCAGTTCATTCAAAGACCGATCGCCCTCAGTGCCATCAGCACCAATCGACGAAGCGCTGTCCGAGAACCGATAGAGTCGCAACTGATGCCCGCGTTGCAGCCGACTGAGAAACGCTCCGTTGTTCTCCGACAACAGCCCCTTCGCGATGCTCAAACGAGAGTTGCCTTGCCCCGGCATCGCCTTCGCATAACGGCTCGCGGCCTTGCGATCTGCGTCTTCGGAATAGCGATCTTCAAGCCCCATGCTGCCCGAGTCATCAATCACAACGGCCAACAACGGCAGCCCCGTGCGTTCAACAACGAGACTCGCTTCGGTCATCGCGAACAGCACAACAGCAATGGCCGACAGTCGCAGCAGAGTCAACATGACTCGTCGAGAAACCGGAGCCGCGTGCGCATCCTTGTTGTTGATCCAACTGATGTAAGCAACGCCCGCCACAAACAGCAGCAGCACAATCCACAACGGCAAAGAGCTCGGCCACGGACTGCGATAGGTCAAAGACCAATCCGTCCCTTGCCCCGATTTGGCCGGAGCAACGCCGAGATACCATTCGAAGAACTGCTTCATGAAGTGGGGCTCAGTATTTCTTGAACTGCAACGTCTCGGCAGAGTCCTCGAACAAGGTACGCTCCGCCGCAGTGTATTTGTCGTTCCACATTCAAGCGGCGCTCCGCAGGCCGGATGAAGCCGGGACTACCGACAAAAGCTGCGGCGTTAAACAAACCGCTCCAGCACTCGCCGACTATGCCCATCAAGCTTGCGGACTTCGGGGATCAGATAGCGCACTCCGTCAGAGTCCGTGACGATGAGTCGCCCGTCAGGCAGCGAGCGGATGTCGTCGTCACCCTTGAGGACAAAGGTCCGCTCGCCGCGATTGGTGATGACCCGCCACTCAGCCGGCTCTCCGGTCGTTGCATCGGCAATGCGTTCGATGACCGGGATGAATTCATTCTTCGCGAGTGCCGCGAACAGCGTCTCGCGCGTTGCATGCGGCAGCTTCTGAGGATCGGGGATGCAGGCCAATTCGGTGCCGCGTTGATCAACGATCGACATCCAATGATCGGGATCAGTCAGCGGAAAGGCACGCACCGGGCTGACTCCCGCATGCATTTGCCCGTTGGCGTCGGTCAGCACGAGCCGCCCCCATTCGTCGATGTGCAGAGAGAATTCGGGAGCGGCAGAGGTTGCAGCGGTCATAGCGACGAAGCTCAAACAGAGAACGAAGTGGGCGAAAAGGCGGCGGAAGCTAGCCACTCATCCGGTCAGACGACAGTAGGCAGGACGGCTCCGCACTCATTGAACGGCTCGCGCGCATTGGGTCTGACAAATTTCGGAAGAGGGCGAAGACTCGTCTTAACAACTTACTTTTTGTGGCTATCTTCCCGCCGCCGCGCGGCCCGGTTTTAGTGCTGTGCAGCCTCCCGCCTTTGAATCCCGCCTCGTTCTAACGTCAATGCCGATGCCAATGCGTTCTCGCTCGCGAGCGATCGAACGCAGTGTGAAATGGATGTCCTTTCGCCTGCCGCGAAAGTGTGTCGGCTCTAGCGACTGCTCCTTGCGAGCCCGCGTTGTCTCCGCAGTTCTTGCTCGGTGAACGCGAATGTTTTTGACGACTTAGGCTCTGCTGGATTTCATGGCGACGAGTATCGAATGCGTTGTGCGTTGAGATGATCGATCTCAATGGCGTCATGTCCTCATGAGACAGAGACGCTGCTCGCAACAGTCATTCGAAAGATGACGAGTCCGACTGCCCCGTAGCTGAAGTCGTCAGACTTCAGATGCTCATGCAAGAGGCATCCGAATTCTGACGAATTCGGCTACGACCATTCTCGACGCCGAGATTGTTGTCGGATCGTCAATGTTGTTTCGCCCGTTTGTTTCAGCAGTTCGTTCATGCCCGTCGCCGCGAGGATCTCGTGTTGGCGGAGCAGGGCACTTAACCCCAAAGGCCGGTTGCATGTCGCGTAAAGAAGCTCCTATCAGCGAAGTTCTCCAGACAAAAGAAGTTGCCATTCGATTGCTGCCGACTGCGACCTTGCCGGCTTACACCTACATCCCCGGCACGCCGACTCCGCATCCGATTCGTCATCCTGAAGGACATAGCTACGGCAAGAAGGGCAAGCAGCCTTTGCCGCTCGTCCCCGAACGTTGGGAAGAGAACCGCAACTACCTCATCGCTCTCGATCTCTTCAATTTCGGGTACTACTGGGAAGCGCATGAAGAGTGGGAACGACTGTGGCGCGCCTGCCCGCCGGAGTCGCTTGTTAGTCGCTTCCTGAAGGGACTCGTGAAGCTCGCCGCTGCCGGAGTCAAAGTGCGTGAGCGCAGCATTCACGGAGTGCGTCGTCATGCAGCCTCAGCCGGTGAAGTCTTTGCCGACATCTCTGCCGAATGGGGCACAGACATCTTCTGCGGCCTGCGTTTGACGCACCTGCAATTCGCCGCCGACCGAGCCGCTCAGCTTCCCTACAAAGAGGAACTTAAAGCTGGCGACCCCGTGAAGATCTTCCCATTCGTCATCGAACCCGTGCAGCAGCCGATGGAATAAGGGTTACAGCGCTCCTGAGTCGTTGAAGTAGGGCCAGTCACATGCGCAAGGCATTAAACGACATAGTCGGCGAGCGCGGTGAGAAGATCGCCGAACTCGCACTCACGACTTACGTCCCGTTTGGCGAGCCACTTTTTCGGACGGCCTTTCTCGGCGCGAAGTGGCCGACGATCGACATCTATGTCGAATTGGCTCGACCGACTGATCGTCAAGAGCATTTCGTCGCGCAGATCCGCGCGACGCAGGCTCCTCTCGATCTCGCGGAGCAGCAGGTAAAGGTTCAATGTTCGGCGAACGAAGTTGCGCGACTGCGATCAATGCCCGGACCGACGTTCTTGTTCGCCGTTCATGTGCCGAGCCAACGAGTCTTTGCAAAGTCGGTCGATGCCAGTCATCCCATTCGAAGCGTCTCCAACATTCGACTGACGAACGAACTGACGAGCCATAACCTGCTGCGTCTTCATCACGAAGTTCAGAGCTTTTGGGCGACACACAATTTCAAACCGCTCGGATCGGAGTTCGTATGACTGCGACTGAACATGCTCAGCTCGTTGAGCGCCGCGCGGAGTTGATGGCCGAACTCTTCTTGCAGGAGCTTGAGCCGCTCTTTGTCACG
>CAZNMS010000526.1:0-6023 GCA_964573505.1 uncultured Planctomycetaceae bacterium
ACTTGCAGTCCGTCGAACGTCGTGAGAAGCGACGGACTGCAAGTCCGTCGTACCCCAAAGGAGACTGCTGAAAAACGGTCGGTTGCGGAAGGGGGGGGGCGGCGGTCGCAGGTTTGTGACGGGCCGCCGTTGCTGTTGGAACGCGGATCGGGCCGCTTGACGGTCTTGTGGTTGCAGGCCTTCTTACCTCATTTAGGCAGTCTCCTTAGTTTGTTGTTCCAGCAGTCGTTTTGCTGACTCTTGGACCTATCGAGCCCGGCTGAAGACACACTTTCCCCCCAGAAGCTTGATAAGACGCTTGATGTTCACCACTGTCGCGGTCATCAGAAGTTGGCAGCGGACCTTCGTGAGACCTCGATAGCGAGCCCGACGCAGACCGTGTTGACGGATCATCTCCGCTTGCTTGCGTTCGATCGCCGGGTGCTCGCGACGCACTGAGGCGTACTCTTCCGTCTGAGCTTTCTCACGCACGCCTTGATGTTCGGCTTCGTAATCCGTCTTCGTCACCGTGCGACCCATCGTGCGCGGAGCCTTCGCCATGCACTGTGCCAACAACGGGCAGCTCGCGCAGGTCGCGGCGTCGAAGCGATAGATCTGCGCGTGTTTCGAGGGGGCGTGCTGATGGGTGTAAGATGTCTTACCCGCAGGGCAGGTCACACTTTTTCCATCGACGGATTGCTCAAATTGCTGCGGCTTGAACAGCGCGGACTGCGGCTCGTCTTTGGGAGGCACGATCACGTTGAGGTTCAAGCCGGCGGGGTCTTGCAGTTCGCGCAGTAACTTTCCATTACACCCCGCCTTGTCGATCGACACCGTCTCAATGTCAGTGTCTTGAGCGTTCTCTTCAGCACGCACCAATGCGGGAATGGAAGCTGCTTCGTCGTTGTTCGCGGGCCGGACATCGACGCTGGTGATGATCTCGCTGTCGGCGTCCATCATCGTCGCCGCTTGAAAGCCGTCGAAGAAGTCGCCGTGCCGACCGCGCCGCGCATCGGGATCAACGGCACTACGCGTGCGATCTCCCAGCTTCGGGTCTCCGCATTCCAGCAGCACCTTGCAGAGTAATTTTAATTGCTCTTGGAACTGCTGCCATTGCGGGTTGTCAGCGGCGTCTGCCGGCGGACTGAGCTGATTCATCCAGTCACGCAACTCGAAGGCATGCGTGATCCGCGCCGAGAGTCGTTGCGAGGCGGCGAGTCCGTCTGTCGCCGTTCGTAGCTCGATGACCTTCAGGCGTTCTCCGGCCACGCGCTCGGGGTCGAAGATGGTCGCGGCCTCGAGCACGCGATCGCGCAGCTGTGCGAGCAATTGCAACGTGGTCGGCACGCTGGCGTCGGCGAGAATGTGGGTGCAATCCAAAATCCTCAGCCGCTCCTTGAGCAACCCCGCTTGCTTGGCCTGCTTGACGATGTTGTCGAAGAGCTTCTGAAAACCGTCATCCTGCAACCGTGCTCGAAAGTAGGTGAGCAAGCTGGGATCCGGCAGCGCATCAGAGAGGCCCAGTTGGAGGAAGAAGCGGTAAGCGATGTCTGTGGAGGCACGCTCGATGACCTGCCGATCCGAGAGCCGATCTCGAAAGCAGAGCATCACCAGCTTGATCAAGACGAGAGGCTCGTAAGCGGGCCTGCCGGAGTGCGTGTTCTTGTAAGAGGGCTCTACGATCTGCCGCAGGGCGATGAAGTCGATGACCTGCAACGCCAACCTCAAGGGATGATCGCGCCGGACGAGAGCGTCAAAGACGATGAGATCAATGTCGGAAAACCGCGGCGGTCGATACTGCAACAACATGAGCAAGCCATCCTGGCAAAACGCCCTAAACCCATCCCGAGCCCTCCGGACTCGAACCCCACATCCGCAAGCTACCTAATTCCCGCAACCACTTCTTCAGCAGTCTCCAAAGCGGATGTGTTCCGCAGGAACGTCGGCTTCACACGATCGCGCTGATGTCGATGAGGTGCCGTCGCCAGCGTCCTTGTCCTCGAAAAGAAAGTCGCTTCAGACCTGCCGCCGAGTCTTCGCGATCACGGGCGCGACTTCGTTCCACGGTACGTCGTGCGGCGGACGTTTGGATTGTGATGAGAGAGCAGCGACGGCTCCGGCGGCTTCGCCCATCGCGACGGCGTTGCCCGTCACTCGGTAGCTGGCATGCGCGATGAAGTCTCCGCTGATGCAGCGACCGGCCATCACAAGTCCGTCGACGTCGCGCGCGATGAGGGCTCGCAACGGAATGTCGTAAGGCTTCATCTTCACTCCGGCATTGCTGTAAGCGGACTTCTTGTTGTCCTCAGCGGTCAGCGCGTGAATGTCGACGGGGAAGGTTGCTTTCACAACAGAGTCAGCTTGCTGGCGACCGTCGACCAGATCGTCTTTGGTCAACACATAGCGGCCTCGAATGCGACGGCCATCGCGAATGCCGATCTGCTCGGGAGTCGCGACGATCTGCACTCCGTCCCAAACTCCGCCGAGCTTCTTCAAGCCGCGCACGATCTCATGCAATTCTGCACGAGCCCTCAACGTCGCGGTCGTGACTTGAGCCGCATCCGTCGCGTTGATGCCGTACTCGTGATTCGCCATCAGCAGCACGAGGTTGCCTTGAATCGGGAACAAGCACGCCTTGCCGTAGCTCGGAGTCACACCGGCTCGCTGCAGCGTCTCTTGAAACGTCTTCGGTCCCACATGCCGACCGTTGTTTCCGGTGAGATGAATCTGATCCGCGATCTCGGCCACGTTCTTCACCATCAGCAGCGCGTACATCGTCATCGGCTGACACGGACACGCTTGCTGTTTGCCGATCTCGAATTCACACCCGGCTTGAGCCCCCAAATCCCCATCGCCAGTGGTGTCAACAAACACCGGAGCCCGCCATGCCTGCCGTCCCGATTTCGATTCCGTGACGATGGTCCGCAGCGAACGTCCTTCGCGATACGCGGCAGTGACTCGCGTATGAAGCTGCACGGTCACGCCGGCTTGCGAGCACAACTCTTCGAGCAGCAGCTTCATCTCTTCCGGCTGATAGCTGATGCCATTCATGCCGTCGCCGTTGATGGCATCTCGCTCGCGCAATCGACGCACGAGTTCGACATTGAATCCCGGCTTATCGAAGTCGAGAAGATATCCGAGCAGCGACGACGTCCAAACTCCGCCAAGCGATCCTTGAGCTTCAAACAGCCGCACCTTCGCCCCGGCTCGAGCCGCCGTAATCGCCGCCGTCACCCCTGCCGGACCGGCTCCGCAGACGATGACATCCGCATTCGAGTTAAGCGGCAGCCGCCGAGCCACTTCCTCAAACCCGCCGCCCTCACCGACATCAGCAGCGATCCCCAACGAAGCCGAAGCAGCACTCGAAGCCGCAGCAACAGATGCCAAAAAACGACGACGATTGGTAACAGGATTCATGCTCGTTAAAGCCTTTGAAATCAGTGATAGTGAAGTTCGTAGCTCTGACTCGGAGAGCTTGTAATTAAAACGCCACATGGGCTTGTCCCAGTGGTTTAGCGGCTTCTGCACTACTCGATTTTCCCTGTATTCGAAGTAGCGCAAAGGCCGTTGAACCCCCGACGCAAGGTCGGGGGCGATTTCATCGCAGCCTGGGAGCGAAAGGCGACAACGGTCGTCATCAAAAGTTGCGTGCATGGCGCGCTGAAGTTGCGACGTCAGGATCTATGCCGCCGATCGCACGACGCCACTGCGAGCCAGTCGCTGTCAGCGCCGAGTTACTTTATCTCGACCGGCAGACTCCAGTGGCTCCAGCGCCCGGTTTGGTCGAGATACCGAACGCGAACTCGATAGAGACCGGGCTCGCTAAAGGCAGTCTTCGGGATGAGAGCTTGCCCGGCTGACAACGCGGTCGCTCGTTCCGAGGATGGCGTCCGCCAGACGTCCTCGATCTCATAACGCTCGATGTCGTTTTTCTTCCATCCCGGCAAACTGGGACCGTGAATGTGACCGACTCGGTACTCGGCACCGGCGGCAGTGTGCTTTGCAGGTGACTCGAACTTTGAAGCTTTGAAGGCACGCATCCTCGGTTGTGAGGACGCGACTTCGGTCAGAGTTGGACGCGACGGGATCTGCTCGTCACGGGCTTCGAACGCGACGTAGCCCCATCCGTAGCCGATGTGATTGCCGTCGTTCGGGGCGTAGTTCTTCGTCGGGCGCGAGTCCGTGCAGAACTTGATGAGGTAGTCCTGATAGCCCGCGAAATCAGGCGTTGAGA
This sequence comes from uncultured Planctomycetaceae bacterium, assembly GCA_964573505.1. Lineage (GTDB taxonomy): Bacteria > Planctomycetota > Planctomycetia > Planctomycetales > Planctomycetaceae > AM-0621. Next base: position 4,214 of record CAZNMS010000526.1, read on the forward strand.
GCGTGCGTTTCCACTCGCCACCAAAGTGACCGGCGCTCGAAGGGTTGCGGTAGTACTCGCCCTTCTGATTCATGCGCGGGTGAAAATTCCAGACGCATTCATCGAGTCGCGGCCATGTCGGCGTCGTTGTAATCGAGTTGCTCCGCAACTCGGCGGGGAGTTGCGGAGCAACTCCCCCACGTTGATCACTCGGCGTCAACACGCGACCGAGATCCGCAACGAGTTGCCCAATCTGCCCGCCCGTCGGCGACGCATCGGACGCAAAGAGATCGAGGATCTCGCGCGCTCGAGCCTGATATTCCAACTTGATCGCTGCGTGATTGAGACAACCGATGGCTGCGATGTGTCCCGGCTGATGATGTCGCGGCACGAACATCATGTCGTTGTCCCACGGAATCGGCGCCCAATGTCCGTCAGGCCGTCGGTAGTAGCCGTGATTGCCGTCCGGTCGGATATCGACGTTGCCCAGCAAACGATTCAACGCGTGAAAGCTGAAGTAGGCCGGCAGATCGAGATTCTCGCGCCACCACTTTTCGTTCGGCCCCGAGAGCATGCCGCTATGGAATTTTTCCCACAACTGCTGAGGATTGTCGGTCCCGCGCGGGCGATGCTTCATGCCGGACTGAATGCTGACGAGCACGCCATCATCGAGCGCTTGCTCCTTTAAAAACGCGCCGTCGAGGTCAGCGATCGCCAGATAAAGACCCCACAGATCGCCTTCGTACTGATTGCTCGGCACGGCTTCGGCAGCGTCATCAATGACGTGCCACTGCACCCAGTGAGTCGCGGGACTCGGCACACCAGCGAGCCAATAGCTCTTGAAGCTGAGCGCCTCATCGAGGCCCGCGATACCACGAAGCACGGGGATGTAAGGGGTATAAGTGCCGGGGTTCAGATTGAGGCTATCCCACTTGTCGGCATAGAGGCGTCCGTTGTCGGCGCGTACCGGCACGTCGTGCGTCCGATTGAACTTGAGCCCCCACTTATTCTTGCCCGCAATGTGAGCACTGCCCTGCCCGCGATTGTGAAACGTGATGTGATCGTAGACCGCGCCGTCATAGACGAAGGCGCCGCTGAAGGGCTGCCGATGAGCCCCGCCGTCCCACTGACTTCGCGCCACATCTTCCTGCCGCGCGATCAGTCGATAGGTCTGCAACGTCTCGAAGAAGGACGCCGGAAAAGTAATCGGCGGCGTCTTGCCCGGCTGACTGGCTCCGGTCCATGCGGGGGCTCCGTCGTAGCAGAACCACGCAAAATTCGGGCACGGGTCATCGAGGAACGGAGCCCGATTGGTTCGCTGTCCATTGTCTGTTACTGAGACGCGATAGCGCACGAGTCGCCGATGCTTCTGAAACTCCGGCAGCACTCGCGCGCTGAAGATGCCGTCAGACGCCTGCGTATCGCCGTCGCGGCCATCATCGTGCATGTCAAAAGTCTTCCACTCGGTCTCGTAGTTTGGATCCGTCTTGCGGATGTACTTGCCGGGCTCGACGACTTGCAGATGCAGTGTCACTTTTCCGACACCGTCCGCATCCGCAACGTGCGCCGTCACGACAACGGGATCCTTCGACTTCGGCTGCGACGGTTGATGAGCCACTCGCGAAATCGTCGGCGGTAAGTTTTCCGTCACGCTGTAATTCTTCCGACCGGGAGTCGGTCGCTTATCTCCGACCGCTCCGGTCGCGAGCGCGGGATAGCCCGAACTGCGCCACGATCCGGGATCAGTGCTCTTTGCCGTCGAGCTCACTCGTTCGAGCGACGATCCCGCCCCCGCCGCTCCGCCGGCCGCGGAAGCTCCCGCCGCCGAAGC
>CAZNMS010000527.1:0-6020 GCA_964573505.1 uncultured Planctomycetaceae bacterium
AAGCTTTTGCGGAGCAAAAGCCGACAATCCCTTTCGCGGAGCGAAAGGCGACTATGTAACGCGTCCTACACTGCGAGCAAGCCGACAACAAATCGCGAACTCGTAGTACGAGTGGCAGCATTGCGAGGCATCGGACGAGTCGCGATGGTCCGCGCGCTATGGCACTCGATCCCACTCAAATCCGCTATCTACTGACTCTCGAATCGTCGTGTGACGAGACCGCTGCTGCTGTCATTGATCGCGATCGCAACGTCTTGTCGAGCGTTGTCGCGACTCAGTACGAACTGCATCGCGACTTCGGCGGCGTCGTGCCCGAGATTGCTTCGCGGGCTCACGTCCGACGCATTCTGCCGGTCATTCAAGAAGCCGTGCAGCAAGCACAACTTCGGCTCGCCGACATCGACGCAGTTGCGGTTGCGACTCAGCCGGGATTGGTCGGCTCGCTGCTTGTCTCGCTCACAGCAGCAAAGACGCTTGCGATGGTGCTCGATGTGCCACTCGTTGCCGTGAATCACATCGAGGCTCATATCTATGCCTGCCGCATGGCTGCCGGTCGCGATGTCTTTCCAGCGATTGGATTCGTTGTGAGTGGCGGGCATTCGAATCTTTATGACTGTCAGAGCCCCGTTGATTTCGAACTCATCGGCTCGACGATCGACGACGCTGCCGGTGAAGCCTTCGATAAGGTCGCGCAGATTTTGGGAGTCGGCTTTCCCGGAGGCCCCGCGATTCAGAAGCTCGCCGAGCGCGGCAATCCGAAGGCCGTGCATTTCCCGAGAACGTTTAAGAACTCGGACAAGCTTGAGTTCAGCTTCAGCGGCTTGAAGACAGCGGTGCTCTACGCGGCTCAAGGTGCTCCCGGTCAGAAGCAGCCGGTCGAGCCACTGACCGAGCAGCGCGTCGCGGATCTCGCCGCGAGCTTTCAAGCAGCGGTCGTCGATGTGCTCGTCTCGAAGTGCAAGTTGGCACTGGAGCAGCGCAACCGCAAAGCCCTCTGTGTCGGCGGCGGAGTCGCGGCGAACGGTCCGCTCCGCGAACAACTCGCACGCATGACGAAGAAACTCGGAATCGAACTGCATGTCGCTCCGATGTCGCTCTGCACGGACAACGCCGCCATGGCCGCGATCGCATGGGAGCACCTTGAACGAGGACGCATCGCGGACCTCGATCTCGACGTAACGCCGGGGCTGGTGCGAGCACGAGGCTTACCGCCGCGCGGTCAATAATTGTTACATCGCCGCCGCGCCATCTGTTCTGCAAACGATGAAAGACTTGTTGGAACGAGAAGATGCTGGCGGCCCTTGTACGACGGACTTGTAGTCCGTCGATCTGCGTCCGCGACGGACTACAAGTCCGTCACACATTTGGTTGCGGCGCTGCCGCGGCATCCGTGTTCGATCTGTGTTTCATCAGTGGCTCAAACCTCTCCCGTTCAAAACGAAAACGCCCCGATGCTCGTGCAAGCATCGGGGCGTATCTCTTGATCAACTCATTTATGGACTCAGCCCAGGACAAGATCCCGAACTGCTCCGACCGAGGTCTTAGTAGACGTCTTCGTCGTGACCGTGCCCCTTATGGTCGTCCTTCGGCTTCTCGGCGATGAGGGCGTCGCTGGTGAGCAGCAACGTCGCAACGCTCGAAGCGTTCTGCAGAGCGGTTCGCGTGACCTTCGTCGGGTCGATGATGCCCGTCTTGACGAGGTCTTCAAACTTGCCCGTCGCGGCGTTGTAACCCTTATTACCTTCTTGCTCCAAAACCTTCTCGCAGATCACAGCGCCATCGACACCGGCGTTGTTCGCGATCTGAGTGATCGGAGCACGGCAAGCTCGGACGATGATGTTGAAGCCGACTTCTTCGTCGTGCGACAAACCTTTGACCTTCAAGCCAGACGAAGCTCGCAGCAACGCGACGCCGCCGCCCGGAAGAATGCCTTCAGCAACTGCAGCGCGAGTCGCATGCAGAGCGTCTTCAACACGGGCCTTCTTCTCTTTCATCTCGGACTCGGTTGCACCGCCGACGTTGACCTGAGCAACACCGCCAGAGAGCTTCGCGACTCGCTCGTTGAGCTTCTCTTTGTCGTAATCGCTGGTCGAGATCTCGACTTCGCGACGAATCTGCTCGATGCGCGCCTTGATGTCGCTGCCCTTGCCGCTGCCTTCGATGATCGTCGTGTTGTCCTTATCGACGATGACCTTCTTCGCACGACCGAGGTCAGTCAGTTGGATGCTGTCCAACTTGATGCCGAGGTCTTCGAAGACCGCTTGGCCGCCGCACATGATCGCGATGTCTTGCAGCAAAGCCTTACGACGATCGCCGTATCCCGGAGCCTTCACTGCGACGCACTTAAACGTGCCGCGCAGCTTGTTGATGACGAGCGTTGCGAGCGCTTCGCCGTCGATGTCTTCGGCGATGATCAGCAGAGGCTTGCCGCTCTGCACGACCTTCTCCAACACCGGGACAAGTTCCTTGATGTTGCTGATCTTCTTTTCGTAGATCAGGACGTAGCAGTCCTCGAAGACGCACTCCATCGTCTGCGGGTCGGTCACGAAGTACGGCGACAGATAGCCGCGGTCGAACTGCATGCCTTCCTTCTTCTCGAGTTCCGTCTTCAGGCTCTTGCCGTCTTCGACGGTGATGACGCCATCCTTACCGACTTGCTCCATCGCGTCGGCGAGAATGTTGCCAATCTCTTCATCGCCATTCGCGGCGACGGTGCCGACCTGAGCGATCGACTTCTTCGAGCGGCAATCGGTCGACATCTCTTTGAGCTTCGCCACGATCTGATCGACGGCCTTGTCCATGCCGCGCTTCATCTCGATCGGGTTCACGCCGGCGACAACGCCCTTGAGACCTTCGATGAAGATCGCTTCGGCCATGACAGTCGCGGTCGTCGTGCCGTCGCCTGCGTTGTCGCTCGTCTTGCTGGCGACTTCGCGGACCAGTCGAGCACCCATGTCCTCAAACTTGTCGGCGAGTTCAATCTCGCGAGCGACAGTCACACCGTCCTTCGTGACGGTCGGGGAACCAAAACTCTTCGCGAGGATGACGTTGCGACCGCGAGGTCCGAGCGTCGTCTTCACAGCCTTAGCGAGCTTTTGCACGCCGCGGCGCATCGCCTCTTGGGCTTCTTGATCAAAGGCAATGATCTTTGCCATGAATGAAATCTCCGAATGGATATGTGCTGGGAAGTTGGGCGACTGCACTGCAAGGCGGGCTCACAGCGGAACTCGTCAGAGTTCCCATCGCAGGCACCTGAGTCGGAAGTCCGAAGACCTCCGCGACACTGAGGCGCGAGTAGCGATCGTTAGAACGTCGCGAGGATGTCACTCTCACGGAGCAACAGATACTCGCCGTCGCCGACCTTGATCTCTTCGCCGGCGTAGGACGTGAAGAGCACGCTGTCGCCTTCTTTGACGGTCAGGGCGATCTTCTTGCCGTCGCGACGGACATGACCTTCGCCCACTGCGATCACCTTGCCGCGTTGCGGCTTATTCTTGGCTGAATCGGGCAGGACGATGCCGCCCGCCGTTGTGGTCTCTGCTTCATCCCGTTGGACTACGACTCGGTCACCTAGGGGAATCAACTTCGTGCCCTTGCTCTTCGCCATTCTGTACTCCTCGGTCGAATCACTGTCAGTTCGCGATTGCGGTCTGGTCCCGACACTGTCGGTAACGAACTCCACAGACCGGCTGGATTGCTGTTCGAGGTCGACTCTGCGACCCCAGAATTCACGAGTCGCCCCGTCTGCGAACATCGTGCCGCCAATTAGCAGAACTCAGAACTATCTGTGCCATAACGATTTGTGGCATCCCTTTGTGGGCGTCACTCTGCCATTTCCGGTTCCCGCCGAGACTCCGCCAGAAACTGCCTGCCAGCGTGGCAGAGACGACTTTGGCGGAGCAGACCGCTGCCAGCATGGCGAAGAACCGTTCGCGATCTGTAGGTTTGAAGGGGCTCCTCGCAAGATCCGGGCGGCATTTTGGAAGGAGCGTTGAGGGGCGAACCGAGGATCGAAGCGTCTCGCTTCAGATCGCGCCATACAGCGAGTCGCGGAGCGACTCACCTACGTAGCTCCAGTCGTTCCGTGACTTAGACGCCGTTGCTGTCGGCAACCGAGCGCAATGGTTCTTATTCCTCACTCGCGCTTAATGAGACGTTCTAACCGCGAACCGCAAACAAACAATTAGCACACATCAAGAGCAAGGCTCGCTGCATGGCGATTATCAAGAACCTCTGTCAGCGAAACTGGGCCGCGCCGGCATGCGTCGCCTTCATTGCGTTGCTGGCGGTGCTGCTGACGCTCGACCCCGGCGAAAACTGGCCGCATACGTTGGAAGGGCCGGGAATTACGCTCGACGAGTCGTTCAATGTGCAAGTCGGTGTGTATCTCGTAAAGGCAATTAATAGTTATCACACCCTCTTAATACTCGAACCACTGTCCGCTCAGGAGATATTCGCAACCGAGGGATACAACCCGGATCATCCGCCACTCGGACGATTGTGGCTCGGAGTTTTTCATGAGCTGACACTAGCCTGCTTGCCCGAACTGAAGGCAGCGGGAAAATTCGTCACACTGGCAGCGAGAACGGGATCGGCCGTCGCATTTGCATTGACGGTATTCATCGTCGGATTATTTACCAGTAAGCATTACGGCCGTTGCGCGGGACTCGTCGCTTCCGTTGCTCTTGTTGCGATGCCGCGAGTTTTTGGGCATGCGCATTTCGCGTCGCTAGAAACTGTGCTCAATCTCGCATGGTCCGCAGCAGTACTCGGCCTCGCACATGCATGGGGAGATCGAGCGGCGCCGCCGAGTTCAAAATCGGCATTTCTCTGCGGAGTACTACTCGGACTGGTCGCGCTGACGAAGATTCAATTTGTCGTACTTCCGCCCCTAATCATTGTTTGGAGTCTGTGGCATTGGCGTCTGAAAGCGGTGAAGCCGCTCGCAATTTGGGGAGCGACGGGGGCACTCGTCTTTTGGTGTGGTTGGCCGTGGCTGTGGCTCAATGTGCCGGGGAATCTCATGAAATTTCTCGGCACCAGCAGCTTTCGAGTCAGCTTGAAATGCTACTACTTCGGCACAACTTACTGGGATGTTGACGTTCCGTGGCATTATCCGTGGGTCATGTTTGCCGTCACGTTGCCAATCGGAATTCTACTTTTGGGAGGACTCGGCATTGCCGCCAATCGCAAGCAATTCATTGCCGATCCGAAGTTGTCATTACTTGCCCTGACAATGCTGGGCCTGCCGCTGCTCTTTAGCACGAAGGTCGCCGCGTATGACGGCGAGCGGCTGTTTCTTCCGAGCTTCATCAGTTGGGCCGTCTTCGCGGGGATCGGCGGAGCACGCTTATTAGACTGGCTCAAGCAGCATGTGCAGCGACCGAACCTCGGCCTTGCAGCAGTATTGGTCATGTCACTCGGCGGACTATTCTCGGTCGGTCCGTATTGGCTCAGCTACTACAGCGGAATTGTCGGCGGCCTTCGCGGTGCGGCTCGATTGGGCTTCGAAGTCGACTATTGGGGGCAAGGCGTGTCCCGCGCACTCATTCGAGATCTGCGTCGTCATTTCGAAAAGGAATTCGCTCACACGAACGAGCACCCCGCACTCGGTAGCGCACCGAGTTTGCATCCGTACTACGTCGGCGAATTACGGCAGCAGCATACTTACCTGAGAGAGCGACGTGCACCCGTGATTGGCTTCGATCTCCGTCGCGACACGAGTATCAAGCACGTGCTGCGCTTCGAGCGACGAGCCGACGGGCCGACAGAATCAGACCTGAGAACCGCCGGCTTCGAACCCATCATCCGTATTGAGCGGCAGGGAGTATTAATCGCCGCTCTTTGGGAATTGCGTCATCCCGAAGCAAGACAGCGCGGGCAATAGCCATTGCGTCCGAAGATATCACGTTTAACCGCGAGGATGTTTTAGATTGTCGCCTTTCGCTCCGCGAAAGGAAGCTTTTGCGGAGCAAAAGTCCCGAGAGAAAATCCCTTTCGCAGAGCGAAAGGCGACTATC
>CAZNMS010000528.1:0-5971 GCA_964573505.1 uncultured Planctomycetaceae bacterium
CAACGACCGACGCCGAGTTCTTGCGTCGCGTTTATCTCGACACGATCGGCACGCTGCCGACGCTTGATGAGACGCGTGCGTTTCTCGCCGACTCCGCTGCCGACAAGCGCGAGCGACTGATTGAGTCGTTGCTGGCGCGTCCGCAGTTCGTCGATTACTGGACCTACAAGTGGAGCGACATGCTGCTCATCAACGGGCAGCGGCTGCGACCTCAGGCGGTGAAGTCTTATTACAACTGGGTCCACAACGAGGTAGCAAATAATACACCGTGGGACGAGTTGGTGCGGAAGCTCGTCACATCGAGCGGCAGTTCGGTCGAGAACGGTGCGACGAACTTCTTCGCTCTGCATCAAGACCCCGAAGCAATGGCCGAGAATGTAAGTCAGGCGTTTCTGGGATTAGCGATCGGATGCGCGAAGTGTCACAACCATCCGCTCGAAAAATGGACCAACGACCAATACTACGGCTTCGCCAATTTGTTCGCGCGCGTGCGAGCGAAAGGATGGGGCGGCGACTTCCGCAGCGGTGACGGCATTCGCACTCTGTATGTCGTGCCGACGGGTGATCTCATTCAGCCGATGACGGGCAAGCCGCAGCCGCCTCGCCCACTTGATGGTGAAGCCGTGCCGCTCGACTCAAGCGACGACCGCCGCATCACACTCGCGAACTGGCTGACGTCGACATCAAACCTCTACTTCGCGCGCTCGATCACAAACCGCGTTTGGGCGAACTTCTTCGGCGTCGGTCTCGTCGAGCCGATTGACGACCTGCGCGTTTCGAATCCCGCGACGAACGACGAATTGCTGACGGCGGCGGCTCAGCATCTGATCGGCAAGAAGTACGACTTGAAGTCGCTGATGCGCACGATCCTGCAATCGCAGACCTATCAACGTTCGAGTCTGCCGCTGCCCGAGAACAAAGACGACAAGCGCTTCTATTCGCGCTACTACACGAAGCGACTGATGGCCGAAGTGCTGCTCGACGCGCTCAGTCAGGTCACTGAAGTTTCGACCGACTTCAACAACATCGCCTTTCCCGGCGGCGACAAACAGAAAACGGACGAGTACCCTAAAGGCACGCGCGCCGTTCAATTGAGAGACTCCGCGGTCGACTCGTACTTCCTCAAGACGTTCGGCCGGAATGCGCGAGAGATCACCTGCGAATGCGAACGCTCGGAAGAAGCGAGCATGGTGCAAGTCTTACACCTCGCGAACGGCGAGACCGTCAACGAGAAGCTGAAGGCAAAGAACGGGCTCATCTCGAAGTGGCTTGCGGCCAACAAGCCAACAGCCGAAATGGTCGACGATGCGTTCTTGCTGTGCTTCTCGCGCCCCGCAAAGCCGGCTGAGCGAGAGCGACTAATCGCAGTGCTCGACGAAGCCGCCGGAGTCGATGCCGATCAAAAGCGGCAAGTGCTCGAAGACGTCCTCTGGAGCTTGCTGAGCACTCGCGAGTTCCTGTTCAACCACTAAGTGCAAGAGATCGTCGGGAAACAACTTCCCGGTTTAGCTTTCCGTCCGGCTCGCCCGGACGGAGAGCGAAAAAGCCTTCGTTTTGGAGTCAAGTAGCCGACCAGTCGTTCGTCCCGTCCGGGCGAGCCGGACGGAGACGACTCACATTCAGCGCCGGAGTGCCGGTCACACCCAATACAAATGCAAGAATGGGGAGTCGTTGCGCTCGGATCATGTAGCTGTCCAGTCGCGGCTTCCGTCCGGGCGAGCCGGACGGAGAGCAAGATCTTGCCGAAGCTGCGTCCCCAAGCGGAGCTTGGGAACGAGTACAGCGAGTGCGAGTGGCCGCGTTAAGCGGCAACAACTGTTACAGCACCATTACGACGCCCTGAATTTGGCTCAGCCGGCGATAAGCACCCGCAAGCAATTCTGCGCTGCCGGCGATGACTTCGATCGTGATCGAAGCGTGCTTTTGATTGCTCGTCTCTTTGATCGAGTGGCGCGGTTCGAAATGCACGTTGAGCGTCTCGCGAATCACGAGCAGCACTTCGGTCACGAACTCGGGCCGATTCGCTCCGATGACTTTGATCTGCACCAACTCGGGGAATTTGTGATTCTCTTCGAGAGTGCGAATGAAACTTTCTTCGGACACGAGTGCATTCCTTTTGGCGGCTCATGGCGCGTCAATCTGCTGACTGAGTTCGACAGCGCAACAATCTGTCTGCGTAACCGAAATCGTCAGATTTCGGACCGTCGAAGTCCCTGAAATCTCACGATTTCAGCTACATGCGCGCTGTTACGTTGCGGCGATCTCGATCTCGCGAGGCCACTGCTGATAGGCCTCCCAATACGTCTTCTTGAGCGCGATCTCGTCATCGTCAGCGGTCGGCTGAATCTTGCCGCTCTCACTGATCGCGCGCGAGACGACCTTATGTTTGCCCGGTGCGAGCTTGCCGATCTCGCAGGAGAAGAATCGCCACGAAAACTTGTCGAACGGTTCGGCGTCGATCTTCGCAGCCTTCCACTCGCCGCCATCAACGCTGACTTCGACGGCCTTGATCGGAGTGCCGTCGCCCCAAACCGCGCCATACGCGGAGTAAGTGTCAGCAGCATCGCCCTTCGTTTGCTTCATGATGCGAGCGACGACCGACTTCAGATTCATGCGACCGACTGAGGTCTCGACGAACTCAATCTGCTCACCGCGCCGCTCGCCGCGAATCGTCACATAGTCGCGCGCCATGTAGCGCCCCATATAGCGACGATCTCGAACCTCAATGCGACGCAGCCACTTCACGTTCGCGATGCCGTACCAACCGGGAACGATCAGCCTGAGCGGCGCGCCGTTACGACCTTCAAGCGGTTGCCCATTGCGTTCGTAAGCCAGCAGCGCATCGAGACTGAGAGCATCACTCAGCGAGAGGCTACGACCGAACGGCACATCGAACTTCACTTCGCGCGGCGTGCCTTTGCGAAGCTCTTCGACTTGATGGTCAGAGCCTACGAACGCGACCTCGACGGCTCCCGGCTTGATGCCCGCCGCTTCGAGCAGCGGCTTGAGTGGCGTGCCGGTCCATTTGCTGTTGTAGACCGCGTTGCTGAAGCCCTTTGACGCCCCGTTGCCCGAGCATTCGAGCGTCATCAACTGATCCTTACGCGGCATCTTCTTGATGTCGTCGAGCGTCAGTGTCTGAGGCTTCTCGACGAGTCCCGCGATCTCCAATCGGAACTCTTCGGGCTTAATGGTCGGAGTGTTGTAGTGCTGCACGTTGAAGACTTGATCCTGCGGAGTCAGCCACTCGGTCAGCGTTTCCCAATCGAGCCGATTCGGTCCCGGTCGCGGCGTATCGAGAAACGGCACGAGTTCTTCGCCGTCCTTCTGATCGGGGAAAGCAAAAGCGTTCTTGCCGAAGAGCACAGCAGCGGCAGTGACCGACAAACCTCGCAGCAAGTCACGACGATCAAGTAACTCGGACATCACGAAATCCTTCTCAATTAAAGTGGGCTAACAGCCGCAAAGTGGCACTCACGCTTCCGACGATTGGCCGAAGTCGTCGTACTGCGAAATCTCAGTTTCGAGTGAGGCTCTGCCTCGAAAAGTAGCTTGGGATTCCATCCCGAGCCGCAGCAGGACGACTCTCACAGTCACACGTTGAATTCGTCGTCACGAGAGATCTCGCAGTCTCGTTTTCATCCCCCAACGTCCTTCAAACATAGGGAACTGTCTCTGACCGATGAGCCTGCGGAAGACGGATTAAGATTAAGAGTACGATTAAGATTAAGAGGGCAAGTCGGCTTGCGCGATCGTCGCCTTTCGCTCCGCGAAAGGAAGCTCTTGCGGAGCAAAAGCCGACACTCCCTTTCGCAGAGCGAAAGGCGACTATCAATTGCAGCTTCGCCGCAGGCTAAGCAACTCTCGCCAGCAACGTCTCAGCACTCGCACTCAGATGCCGACCAATCGTTCCTTTGAATCCCCGAAGCTCGGCAGTTCGAGGCCCATGCGATCCATCAGCGATAAGTACAAGCTGCACAACTTCCGCTTGTCGTTGCCGTCTTTGAGATAGTCGAGCGAACGTCCCGTCTTGAGCGCGCCGCCTAAGCCTCCGGCCAACACGAGCGGCACTTGATTGCCGTTGTGAGCGTTCCAGTGCTCGGACACGAACATCAAGCACGAGTTGTCGAGCACCGTGCTGTCGCCTTCTTGTATCGCCGCGAGTCTCCCGACGAGATACGCATACTGCTCGACATGAAACTGCACGATCGCCTGATACTCGCGGCCTTCGTTCGAGTGCGAGTAGCTGTGATGGTCATCGCGAATATTGAGGAAGGGATAAACTTGCCCCGACAAGTCGCGGGATAAGAGCAACGTTGCGATGCGCGAACGGTCGGTCTGAAACGCCAGCGCGATGATGTCCGCCATCAGCCGCGCGTACTCTTTGAAGTCCTTCGGCTGACCGACTGGAGGCCGCTGAGACGCAGCGACCTTTGCATCCGCTTTGTTGTCCTCTGCTTGTTGCCGATTCAGCTTCTGCAACCGCTGCTCGGTCTCGCGGACAGAGGTCAGATACTCGTCGATCTTCACTTGATCGGAACCACTGACGGCGCGGCGCAGGTCGTTCGCTTCTTCGAGCACTTGATCGAGGATACTGCCTTGCAACTTTCCGGTCTGACTACCGAAGAGCGAATCAAACGCGAGCGACGGATAAAGCTCGATCGGGATCGGCGAATCGGCGGTGCGCCATGAAATGTGAGACGCATAGACCATCGAGTATTGGCTCTCATGAAAGCCGCTGACCGGTTGCTCGCAGCCGAGCACGAGACTGGGCACGAGCGTCTCGTCTTCGAAATGCGAAGCGAGCTTCTGATCCATACTCACTCCGCCCTTGATGATGCTCCCGCGATGCAGATTCGCGCCCGAGAGAATGTTGCCGGTGCAGCGAGCATGACCGCCATCGCCTTCACGATTGAAGAGGCCGTTGATGACGTTGAGCTTCTCGCGATACGGCATGAGCGATGCGAGTGACGAACCCAATTCCATTTCGGCGCCGCTGCCCTTCGCCCACCAATGCGGGGGAGAGATCCCGTCTCCGATAAACATGCACGCGAACCGCTGCGGAGCCTTCGCCTTTGTCGTCGCGAGTCCCGATTCACGTCCGAAGGCCGACATCGACTCAAGCCACGGAAGCGCCACCGAGGCACCGAGCCCCTTCAGCAACACACGACGCGAGACTTTCGGTTGAGCAGCGGTCATTGGTTCGGCTCCCAAATTGAGTTCAATACAAACGGCCTACAAATCAACTGCGGTTGCAATTCAACTTACATCACGGCAGCCAGCGAGAAGCACTCGTCGAATACGCCCCGAAGCGTCTGCCCGACTCACGGCACGATCTTCGGCACAACGGGGAACTCTCTTTACCGGATGCTCCTGAGAAGTGGAAAGCGGGGATGCGATTCAAGGCTTGATTTGAGGAATTCCGAAGGTCGTGCACACATCCGAATTGGCGGGACAAGAGGTTGCGAACCATTGAGATCCGAGCCCTATGAATTGCCCGACTCGGCATCGCATTGCTGTGTGAATTGGGACGCAGCTTGAAGTGGCAGGCAAAGAGCCCCAAAGGGGCGAAGTTCGATAGCCCAGTCCGATAGGACTGGGGCATCAGCAAGCCAATCGGGCAAGCCCCAACGGGGCGCGATTCGATTGCCAGCAGGAAGGTTCGACTCCAGTACGAGTACAACGTCTGCTGAATGATGAGCGGGCTTCGAATCTCGCCCCGTTGGGGCTCTCGACATAATGCGGTTCGTGTCCCCAGTCCTATCGGACTGGGCTATCGAATTCCGCCCCGTTGGGGCTCAAGCTCGCGGCCGAATCATTGCTTTTCGGCGTGAAAGACAGCGAATTTCTCTCTGCGTCGATCCGCCTTTGACGCATTCTCCGCGCCGAAACGTGACGGCGTTCTCGTACCTTGTTTGAGAACCTCATCCCGCTGAGGCTCGGGATGGAATCCCAAGCTACTTGTCCGAAG
>CAZNMS010000529.1:0-5956 GCA_964573505.1 uncultured Planctomycetaceae bacterium
GAAGACGGCTCCGCCGAGGACTAAAGCGGTGATGAATCACCGCACTCCAAAAGGGAGTCTCTACTTCATTGCTGCTTTTACTCCGCGTTCAACGTCGATGCGGAGCGTGCCGGAGCCGGTGAGTTGCCGGACGGATTGACCTTCATCGGTCACCGTCACTTCAAGCGTCACACCTTGATAAGTCCCGACGAGACACTCGTCGGTTGCTCGCAATTCGAAGGTGACCTCTTTGTCTTCCGGGCCGATCTCGCGCATCGGTTCGACAAGCTCAACGCCGCGCGGCAATCGAACGAGCGTTGCCTTGGCTTTGCCTTCGAACTGCTTCAAGTGATTGAGTTTCACGGTCACGTTCGATGTCTTGCCGCGTTCAACTGAGGCTCGCGGAATCTTCGCGTCGATGTGCGGTTCAGCGATCGTCAGCTTGAAGGGTGCAGAGGCGACATAGGTGCGACTCGCGCCGTCGTTGTAGCCCGGTCGATCGGCACCGCTGACCGTCGTGAGGGTCACTTGATAGGTCCCTGCAGTCGCGTTGCGAGCAGCGCCAATCAAGTACTCGCCCTCGTTCTGCCCGGCTTTGATCGACGCCGGGATGTTCGCGGTGACTCCGTTCGGCTTCCATTCCATCGCGACGTTGACCGGCCCGTCATAGCCGTCGGCACGATGTATTTTGAATTTCACCTTCATCTCGCCGTTCTGCACGAGAGCCGATTTCGGCTCATCCACTTCGATCGAGAACGGAGCCGGCTGCGTCACGGCAAAGGCCAACTTGTAGAGATGGAAGTGCAAGTAGAAGTCGTTGTTGCCATAGGCATTCATCGCGACGACTTGTCTAAAGCCACTGACGAGCGGTTGCTTGCTCTCTCCGACCGGTCGCACGACGAGATCAATCAGCGAACCTTGAGGCTTCACGCCCTCAGCCGCCTCAAAGACGACCGGCACTTGATTCACACCTGCCGTGAACTTCGGAGCCTTCATCGTCACTCCGTCCGGCAAGCCGATCGCCGCAAGCTCAAGCTCGCCCGCGTAAGGCTTATTCGAATTCACGATCGCGACCGTCGCATTGTACTTGCCGCCCGAAGGCAGATTGACCGCTTGCCGTGCCTGAGGAGTGAAGCGGTTCTCAGGCTCAATCGGGATGTAAGTAAAAACGCCGTCAGTCTCGGGCTGCACTTCGATGCGATAGACATAACTCGCGCCGCCATTGCCCTGCTCGTCTTCAATACCGACGACGTATTCGCCGTCGAACGGAGCGGTGAAGTCGATGATCGGGTCGCGCGTATTGCGCGTCTGCCCGTAGGTCTGCGGCAGCCCAATCTGACTCGGACGCGAGTCTGTCGCGCGAGCAATCGGATTGGGCGACTTCGCCGCAATCGGCTTGATCCAAATGGCGGGATCGAGCGGCGTTCCGAGTTCATTCGCCAGTGCATGTATCTTGAATCGCTCGCCCTTCTTCGCCGAGAAGCGGAAGCAGTCCACATCGCCCGGCTTGCTGATGTTGCCATTGAACGCGATCGGCAGTTGAGCCGCAGTCCCACTGGCCGCCGCAGCTTCCAACGAATCATTCGGCTCGGCTTCAAGCACGTTCGGGAACGACGATACGCGGAGCACGTTCGGCGACGGCGCCGCCAATTTGTCGTTCGGATCAACCGCAACGAAGCGTTGATCGTCGGTCGGCAGAGAAGCGAGACGCACCTTCTGCGACCACTCGCCCTTCGGATCTCCGATGACTTTCACTTCGAGTTCTTGCCCGGCTTGCCCGCCTGCGGGATAGATCGCCGTCGGTCGCACGAAGTTGCCGATATGCAGGCGGTAACTTTCATTACCGGCATTGAATGTCGAATGCCGGACCTCAACGAAGTACTTCCCGTCTTGCGGAGCGATCACCGACAGCACCGGGTCTTGAACGAACAACGCCGAATCGTCCGCTGCTGCGATCGTTTTGCCCTCGGCTGTAATAAATGCGACATGCAGATCCGGCACGCCGCGATCAACGCCCAAGCGCGTCGATTCAATCTCTGCCGACAACCGCTGCCCCTGCTTCGCTTCGACGACGAAGTAGTCGACGTCGGCAGCTTCATACATGCGACCAAAGACCGTGCTGTTGAGCGGCACTTCCTTCGCAGTCTCGCGTTTGTCATTGCGAGTCAGCGTACTGATCTCGCCCTCTTCGACCGTCGGATAAGCACCGACGAAGAAACGGTGATACTCAGACAAACCATTCGCCGTTCGCAGTCGCAAGCCGTGCGGCCCGAGATCGCAGTTCTCGTCGATCTTCAGCTTCACAAGCACCCGAGTCCCGGCATCAACGCGTTCCTTACGACCACCAACCGAGGTTTCGCCTTCCACATACGTGACCGACTCGACGGTGATGCCGGGTTCATAGACGAGCACCTCATGCGGATCGCCGAGATACCGCCCGACGAACTGCACTTCGACAGTCGTCCCGCGCTGCCCGCCCGGCGGAGTGATACGAGCCAATCGAGGCGCACCGGCCTCAACGGTTGAGAACGCAGCTATAGCAACAACAGACGCAAGACTGAGCTTCCGAAAGAACACAGACGGTCTCCTCGAAAGAAGGGGGTAATTCGAAATGCACTCGGCTCAAGGCGGAGGCTCGGAACGAGTGAGGGCACAAAAAAGAAACGCCAGCGACAGAACGCCAACTGGCGAATCCATCGCTGGCGTTTCGGTAGTCACAACCAGCAGCCACTAGCCAATCAAGTCTTTAACGACTTCACCGCCGTCGATGATCTCGATCGGTCGAGCACCCGGAGCCATCAACTCCTTATCCGAGTTGATTCCCATTTGGTGATAGGCGGTTGTAAGCACATCCTCGATGCGAACGGGATTCTCTTCCGGCTCGCTCGCGGTGCTGTTGGACGCGCCATAGACGAGTCCCTTCTTGAGTCCGCCGCCAGCCATCAGCATCGAGTACACGCGCGGGTAGTGATCGCGACCGGCCGTCGCATTGATCTTCGGAGTTCGTCCGAACTCGCTCGTCAGCATGACGATGGTGCTATCGAGCATGCCGCGTTGATCGAGATCGCGAATCAAACCGGCGAGGGCCATATCGAGCGTCGGAGCTTGACGACGCATCGCGTTCTCGATGCCAGCGTGATGATCCCAGCCGCCATAGGTGACTGTAACGAATCTGACACCGGCCTCGACGAGACGACGAGCGAGCAGCATTCGCATGCCGGCTTCGTTGTCGCCGTAGAGCGACTTCGTCTTGCCGTCTTCCTTGTTGATGTCGAACGCATCACGAGCCGCAGGCGACGAAATCATCGCGTAGGCTCGGTGATAGAACTCGTCCATCGCCCCGAGTGCTTCGGCCTTGCTGGCCAGCTTGCGGAAGTGATCGTCGACGACGTCCCGAATCTTCTGACGCTTCGTGAAGCGTTGATCGTCGACTCCGGCAGGCAGCATCAAGTCGCGCACTTGATAGCCCGAGCGACCCGGATCACTGCCGATGCCGAACGGCCCGTATTGCGAAGCGAGATAGCCCGTTCCGCCGTACTCAGTCGCGTTCGGAACAGCGACATAGGGGGGCATGTTGTGCTTCGAACCTAACTCGTGCGAAATGACCGAGCCCATTGCCGGATGCTCGATCGCCGGGCTCTTTCGATAGCCAGTATACATCGCATAGCTCGCGCGGCCGTGATCGGCTTCTTTGCCCGCGATCGAGCGGATGATCGTCAGCTTGTCGGTGATTTTGGCGAGCTGGCTGAAGTTCTCATTCAGCACGACGCCCTTCACGTTCGTCTTCGCCACTCCGAAGGGACCGCGGTACTCAAGCGGTGCTTCCGGTTTTGGATCCAGCGACTCTTGATGCGCCATACCTCCGGGCAAAACGACATGAATAATGGCTTTCGCTTGCCCTTCTTTGGACTCATAGAACTTCTGCTCGCCACGCGATTCGAGTCGCAGCAGATCGCCCAAAGTCAGTCCCAACGCACCGCAAACGCCAACACGAATGAAGTCGCGACGTGACGAGCGGCTGAAATGAGCAGGATCATCGGCCCATGTCACAACATCTTTGCCATTGAGGCTGAGAGTCATACGGAGTCCTTCGAGTTAAGGCGGGGAGAGAAAAGGAGTGGCGCGTTCGCGACCGGAGAATGCCGCCAGCAGATGCGCGACGGCTGCTTTTTATTGGGCTTCGACGAAGCGTCGAGAAGGTAGGACATTCAGGCGGGAGAAAGCGGCGGGCAGTTCAACTCGCGAACATTGATCTGTCAACAGGCTGATCGGTCGCGGCAGGCAAAATCTTTCGAGCGACTTTGAGGTCTCGACCGCCTCGCTCGATTGCGAAATCTTCACTGGCAGAATGACCCATTCGCGCGGCTCTGCTTGAGACTCTTCTTGAGCGTTTGCAGGAATTGAAGCGAGCCGAGATCGTCCGTCCCGACCGCCTCGTTCGATTCATCCTCATTCTTGAACCGAGTGCCCAATGGAAGTCATTTCGCAGCCATCGCCGATCCGACGCCGCCGGTTCCTACAGCTCGCGATTGGCAGCGGAGCATGTGCCGCAACCGGCTTCATCGCGATCGATCAATACCGCAGTGCGATCAAGCAGAACGCCGTCACTCGCACTTCGGCAGCGCTCGGTTCTGAAGTCACGTTGACCGTACTGGGAACGAACGACGATCAAGCTCAACGCGCACTCGACGCCGCGTTTCATGAGCTTGAGACCGTCGAGCAAGTGATGAGCCTCTATCGCCGCGAGAGTCAGCTCAGCGTCTTGAACCGTGAGCGACATCTCTCAAACCCTCATCCCTATCTGACGACGGTTCTGTCGGCAGCAGCGAGTTTCTCACGCGCTTCGAACGGTGCCTTCGACGTCACCGTGCAGCCGTTATGGGAGTTGTTCTCGACGGCTCATCAAGCAGGCCGCATCCCGACGGACGATGAAGTTGCCGCGCGACTCTCGACCGTTGATTGGCGCGGCATCGAGATTCAGCCGACGGCGATTCGGCTCAATGCTCCCGTAACAGCGATTACCCTCAACGGGATCGCGCAGGGTTTCGCGACCGATCGCGTTGCCACTGTCCTCAAAGAGCACGGCATCGAGCACGCGCTGATCAACGTCGGAGAGATTGGCGTCGTCGGCCACAAACCAAATGGCGAAGTTTGGAAGGTCGGCATTCAGCATCCTCGAAAGACGGACGCCTTTGTCGCGCTCGCAGGACTCGCCGGACGAGCACTCGCAACGAGCGGCGACTACGAGACGGCGTTCTCATCGGACTTCTCGAAGAATCACATCTTCGATCCGGCAACGGGCAACTCGCCGAGCGAATTGGCGAGCGTCAGCATCGTTGCTCCGACAGCAATGTCAGCAGACGCCTTAAGCACCGCCGCAATGGTGCTCGGCCCCGAGCGAACACTTGAAGTCATTAAGCAATTCGAGGCGGTCGACGCGCTGTTCGTGCTGAAGAACGGGCGCGTCCTCAAGACCGACGGCTTCCCCGAAGTGATGTAATGCGAGTTACCTCTTCGAGTGACGCTCAATGAACTCAACGATCGGCGTCGAGTCTTCCAATCCGTGCGGATGATGGCCGACTCCCTTCTTGCCGATCAGCGTGATCGAGCCGCCGAGCTTGCGATAACGCTCGGCAATGAGCCCGGTGTTTTCGTCCCATGGAACGACATCGTCCGCGTCTCCGTAGACATGCAGCAGCGGGACCTTTGCGTCAGCGAGCGGCTTTAAGTTGTCGACCGGGTTCTTGTCGTAAGCCAATGCCGCTTGCTCGTCCGCGAATCCGAATCGCTCAAGGATCAGTTTCCAATCGCGCGCACTGCCTTTGCCTTTTCCTTTTCCGCCGGGCCAACTCTTGAAGTCGCAGACCGGCGCATCGCCATAAATGCAGGCGACCTTCTCGGGATTCGCAGCCGCCCAGTTATAGCAATAGAGCCCGCCGCGACTGAGTCCGACGAGTGCAACCTTTGGCGCGAGGCC
>CAZNMS010000530.1:0-5945 GCA_964573505.1 uncultured Planctomycetaceae bacterium
CCGGAGCGACTCTTGATGAAGGCTCGATTCTTGATGCCGATGCCGAGTTCACGCTGACCGGCGAGGCCGCTGCGAACGTTGTCTTGTCCGGCACACCGACCGCATTGGGCGACGGAACCTATCGCTATGTTTTCACCGGGTCGTTCGAACTGGGTGAAGTGGAAGTGACGTTCGAGGCGGGCGGTGTTAGCGATTCAGCAGGCTTCGCGACGTCTGCCGATGCTGGAAGTTTTGTGACAGAGGCGCCGGTCGCGCATCTATTGAACCCCGGCATTGAACAACGGGCCGACCGGTCGACGCTCAATAGCAACGGCTACATCGACATCGAGTTCGACGACCGCACGGGTCGGGGCTTAGACCCTGCGTCGATCACCGACTCGGAGCGCGAGTTCGAGTTGCTCGTGAAGGACGACGCCGGGAACTGGGTTGCTCCGCGAGCGACATTCAACGGAGCCGCGTTGCCACTGAGCGGGAATACGTACCGCTACTTTTTCTCGGATGCGTTCAATCCGGGCGTCGTGCGCGTGCTCTTCACCGAAAACTCCTTCAGCGACATCGACGGTGCGGGCAACGTTGCTTCTGAAGAACAGTTCGCCGTCATCAACAACGCGCCGGGCTTCGAGTTTCAGATTGTGGGCTCGTACTTGCAGCGGCACGGTTTCAAGGACGGCATCTTCGGCGATCTCACGAACGCGGATCATGTGCGCGACCTCTTGAAGATGTTCGGGGCAGCGGACAACGCGGCGCTGCAAGAGATCATGGCGCAGGTTGATGCCGGGCTGAGCGTCGTTCAGAGCTTGATCACCGAGCCGATGGTGACGGTCGACGGCTTCTTGCGATTCGGTTCGGAGATTCTGGTGGATGGGGACGGCGCCGCTGTCGGTGCACGCTCGACGCTCGATGTTTCGGGCACGCTCGGTGTCTACAAGCTCGGAAAGATTGCCGCCGGTGCAGGGCGAGTTGTCGTGCAGGTTGATCAAGCTGGCATCAACTTGTGGGGCGTTGTCGAGTTGCAGGCGCGGCTCAATGTGTTGCGGCAGGCCGGCATCGACTTGCAGGCTTTCGGAACGCTGCAGTTCAACACGAGCGGTGAAGATCAAATCGAGTCACTCACGCTGCGCGGATTCAATGAGGACGGCAGCGATCTCACTCAGACGTACTTGATTCCGCAGTACTCGTTGCTGGTGGCTGCGGCGGGCAAGTTTGTCTTCAGCGTGCCGACGGGTAATCCCGAGGCGCCGTTCGGCACTGAACTCTTCCGCCTGAGCGCCGTCGCTTCATTAAGCATCAGCGCCGATGGTTTAACGATCTTTGCGAAGGGCGATCTGGAAGTCGGGCCGCCGGACGTTCGCTTGCTCGATATCGACGCATTGGGCGTCTTCGTCATTCGCGACAACGGCATCGCCGGCGACATGCAGATTGATGTTACGGCCGGTGACATCGCGGCGATCAAGGACTACTTCCAGTTTGACGTTTCGGCACGAGTCGTTTTCAACACCACTGGCGAAGATCAAGAGGTCAAGATTCTCGATCGCTTCCTGCCGTTCTTGACCGAGGACTTCAAGACACGACTGGTTGATTCTTCGGATGCGCCGCCGCCATCGGTGACCGACACGTTCTCGAACACTGCCTCAAAAAGTTACGTCGTTGGTGCCGCACCTCCGCCGCGTCCGGATGGCGCTCAAGGTTCCGTCGGGTCGTACATCGTGATTGCCGCCGAAGGCAATTTGATGATCGCGCAGGTGTTCCGTCTGCACGGTGACTTCTACTTCGAATTGAACTCGGCCCCTGAGATGTTCGTGACGGTCAATGCGAGCATCGCGCTGGACCCCATCGCGGGTGCCTTGATCAGTGGCACGTTCCATATCGACCGCAATGGGGCTTATGGCGGTCTGCAAATCGGAGCCAGTCTTGATGTTGGCCCGCTGCATCTCTTCGGAGCGGCTCAATTCGAGTTCAACACACAAAGCTTCGATGCCTCGATTGAACGTCATGGCTTCGACTTCAATACAGAACGCGTCACTGACGAGCGTGAGATCGTGACCGTGGCGCCCGGCACGTTCCATATCGTTGTCGCCGGTGTGATGAGCATTGCAGGTTCGTTCAAATTCCGAGGCCAGTTCGAGCTTGAAAATCAGCCCGATGTGATCTCGGTCACGGCGAGCATGACGTTCATCGCCTACGACGCATTGAGACTGCGCGCTGAAGGCGCCTTCAACATCGTGAAGGGGCCGAATCCGGGCATCGTCATGAATGTCGGCGCGAGCTTGGATGCCGGGATCTTGGGGCTTGACGGCATCTTCGATATGGATGCCTCATTCCAATTGCTGGTCAATACGCGCGGGGGATCGGGAAGCGATGAGTATGACTTAGGAGTGCAGCGCAACCTGTATCGCGTCGCCGTGGATGGAGAGCTCCATTTTCTGGCCGTCCTGACGATGCACGGCAACGGCTACATTGAAGTCAATCAAGGCGTCTTCCGGATGCAGGTCGGGATGTCGACCAATTTCTTTGGCTTCGCGACGCTCGATGTCGGCGGCTACTTCAGCAGCGAAGGGGAATTCGCGATCGACTTGGCGGGCAACTTCTCGGCGGGAGTGCCGGGGTTCTTAGGCGTCGCGGCGTCGGGCAGCTTGCATGTGTCGTTGCTCGACGACAACGGGACCGATCCCTTCGGCGAAGGCGAAAAGGTGTTTGAGGTGACCGGCGGAGTCTCGGGCACCTTCTGGGTCTTCGGCTTCACCGTCGGTGCGGGATTGAGTTTCCACTATTCCGGCGATAACGGAACGGTATCCGTCACAGCGACCTTCTCGCTCAATTTCTTCTTCTTCAGCATCAACATCTCGCACACCTTCAATCTCGGTCTCTTGCCGTTCAACTCGGCCCACCCGCCGTTTGTCGCGGGGAATGAGGATGACACTTACGGGCAAAAGTTCCGGGGCGGCGTGCTGTATCTGAATGCGGGACCGCGCACGGGATTGCGTAACTTTGATCTCGGTCCAGATGGTGTGAATGAAGAATTTCACATTCAGGACATCGGCATTGATGACCAATTTGGCGGGCACATCGTGCGGGTGAATGGGAATGGAATTAAGCAGACCTTCCGAGGAGTGACGGGGATCATTGGGGACACGGGAGCCGGCCGCGACTACATCACGACCGATGGGGCTACGTCGATTCCCGTGACGCTCTCGGGCGGCAGCCAACGCGATCGCATTGTGCTGAGTGGCAGTGGTCGCGCCGTCATCTCGGGCGGACGCGGCGATGATGAAATCACAGTGGGAACGGGTACGAACACCTTCGTCTACAACGAGGGTGATGGGTACGACGTCATCGAGAATCTCGGTCGCACGACAACGCTCGACTTCGCGGAGGTCTACAGCGATCTCACCGGCGACCTCCAGAACAATGCTGTCACGGTCTCCAGTGCGGCGTTGTCGAAGCAAAATAGGGCTCGCGGATTTGTGCTCTTGCCGGATGATGACGACGACTTGACCGAGCCACAGTTTGCTCCGGTGACGATGACGCATGACGGCGATTCGCGATTGGTCATTTCGCATCCCAATCATCCCTTCCATGAGGGGGATGAGATTGAAATCGCCAGCCCTGAGGTGGGCTTGAATTCCGCGTTGCAATCACGCCCGAAATGGCGCATCACCGATGTCACCACGGACGGCTACTCCATTGAGATCGCCGCCAGCGAGATCGGACGCGGTTCGCCCGCCAAGGCCGTTTGGCAGGATGCGAATCACAACAACGTGCAGCGGCAAGTCACGGTTCTGCATGACGGCGACCATACCGCGACGGTCTATGACCCGCTTCACGGTGTGAAAGTCGGCGACAAGGTTGTCATCGATAGCGAAGACTCCGCAGCCTACACCGATGAATTTGTCGTGACGGCGACGACCGCGAACTCCTATTCCTTCACGCTCGACTTCACGCAGATCCGCGACGCTCTGACGACGAACTCTGATGCGGATGCCATCAAGCTGGGACACGGAAATGACCTGCTGACAATGACCGGATCGACCGCCGTGACGACCAGCGTCACCGATGTCGGCGGGCTGGATGAAGTTTTGATCGACGGTCAATTGCCTGCGACCGTCACGCTCACGAGTGGCAGCTTCAACGCCAACGACCTGCATCTGCAATTGGGCGAAGGGGTCGACCGACTGACGTTGTTGAATCCGACTCAGTCAATGACGCTGAATGGCACCGGCGGCAACGCTGACTTAGGAGCACTCGGCCTGCACGTCGTCGCGGACAGCATCGACCTCAATACGCCGATCGACGCCGGGCATCTGGTGTTCGAGTCGAAAGAGACGCTCAACGTCGATCAGGCGTTGAACGCCAAGCACGATGGCTACATCGACCTGCGCGTGTTCGGCGACAATGCGGACGTGTTGGTCAATCAACCGCTGTCAGTCTCGGCGGGCGATACGCGCGATGGTTTGGGAGACGGTTGGATTCGGCTGATCGCGCCGGATGGTTCGATCACCGGTTCTCATGCGTTGAATTTCAACGCGCCGAACAGTCACCTGATCTACAAAGCTAAAAACGCTCCGACCGGGCCGCTGCAAACGCATCTGGAGACGCTGACCCTCGCTTATGGTCCACATGGCACGGCCGGGGATGTCACGATTACCGAGCAGGACGGGCTGATCCTGACGAGCCTCGATCACTTCGACGCGCCGTTTGAGGCAAACTTGGTCTTTGGCGACGGGACATTCACCGGCGTCAACTGGGTCGCGAACGCGCCGACGGGTTGGCTCGATCAAGTGCGCGATGGCAACGACATGTATGCGCTCGTCGTGCCGGACGGCAACTTGCTGATCCAACTGCTGGCTGAGGATTCGTTGCTGTCTCTGGAATCGGGGCAGGTCATCACGCCGGGGTCCGGCAAGGACATCACGATCATCGCCGATGACATCAGCTTCCGCTCGGGGCCGGCGCAAGTCATCGGCACGGGCAAGCTGACGATCAAGGCTCAGCAAGCCGCGTGGAACTATCGGCTGGGCACGGGGGGCGAGAATGCCGCCGGTTCCGATCTCGCTCGCGACGCCTTCACCCGCAGCATGGACCTGACTAGCGGCGATCTGGCGGCGCTGGCCGACGGCTACTCGCAGATCACGATCGGTCGCAGCGAAGCGGGCAACACGATGCTTCTCGGCGACACGATGGAGGCGCACGTCATCAAGTTCACCGGGCAGGTGCGCGATCGCGACGCGCGGTTCCGCGATCCGACGAAATTGCTGACCGACTCGTTGATTGTCGCAGGTGATGTGCAAGCCACCGGGCGGCTGGAAATCGAAGCGGCCGGAAATGTCGGAATTCAACGGCCTAATCTGCACGTTCCCAACGGCGGACCGGATTCCGGTCTGACCGCACTGCAATTGCTGGTCGATGTGGGTGACGACTTGCTCGTCAGTGGCTGGTTGGTCGCCGCAGCGATCTTGGAAGTCGTCGTGGACGGCGATGTGACGGTCGATGTCAGCGCGTTGATCGAGACTCACGACGACAACAACTCGCTGTCGATCGACGCCCGCGGCGCGATGAGCGTGTCTGGCAAGGTCGAGGCGCAGGGAGCCGGAGGCAAGCCGCAGCTCAAGACCGGCGGCACGTTCAGTTTGCGGGAAGGTGGATTCATCGCCGCGCCGGGAGCCGACGCGCTCATTGATATTCAATCCGACGAACTCGTGGCGTTGGATGAAGGAACGTCGATTCTGGCGGGCGTGCAATTCGATTCGACGAGCGGTTCGCCGGTCGCGGTGGTGACCGGCGCGAACTCGAACGTCGTGATTCATTCGCCGCATGAGTTGTTCATTCCGTCGTCGATCGCGGCCAGCAACACAATCACGCTGACGGGCGGCGCGCCGGCCTTCGATCACAGCGACTACTTCAGAGATGCGGTCCCGGCCGAGCATCCGCTCCACAACCGCAGCCAG
>CAZNMS010000531.1:0-5917 GCA_964573505.1 uncultured Planctomycetaceae bacterium
GAGCACGGCTTGATCTGCTCAGCGAATTCAACTCGGAGTTCGCTTCGAACAATGCTTATGAAACAGCACTTGCCGCGCGGGTTGCGTCCTACGAATTAGCGTTCCGCATGCAGAGTCATGCGACTGAGTGCGTTGATCTCTCCCGCGAAACTTCCGCGACTCATGACGCATACGGTTTGAACGACAAAGCGACCGCGCACTTTGGTCGCAATTGCTTGCTAGCCCGACGACTCGTCGAGCGAGGCGTGAGGTTCGTGCAACTCTACAGCGGCGGGAACGAGGGCCCGAAAGCATGGGACGCTCATGACGACCTCAAGAAGAATCACGACCTGCATTGCTTAGAAACCGATCGTCCCATCGCGGCACTTCTGAGCGACCTCAAGCAACGCGGCCTTTTGGATTCAACGCTCGTTGTTTGGGGCGGTGAGTTCGGTCGGTCACCAGTCGCTGAAGGCGGTAAAGGTCGCGATCATCACCCACGCGGCTTCTCAATGTGGATGGCAGGCGGGGGAATTAAGGGCGGCCTGACTTACGGAGCAACGGACGAGTTCGGCTACAACGCTGTCGAGAATCGAGTCTCTGTCCCCGACCTGCATGCGACAATCCTGCATACGCTCGGACTCAATCACGAGCAACTCACCTTCCGCCACTCGGGCCGCGACTACCGACTAACCGACGTGCATGGGGAAGTGGTGACCGACCTCTTGGCCTAACGGGCGATGACGCCGGTCTGAGACAAACCGCCGCGTGATCAGCACAACATCGACCGGAGTCGCCCTACTTCACTTCCGGAGACGGCTGCAATTTGTTCTTCACTTGGAAGTGCGCGTTCTGCACTGGCACAACACAGTTCAAGACTTTGAGCAGAACTTCTGATGGCGGACCGAGGGCGTCGACCTCTGAAATCAACTCTTGCGGGTAGCACTCCAATACCGGACGAGTCTCGTCTTCGTAGACCTTGAATCGCCGACGAATCACATCCTCTGACGCATCGTCCGCTCGGTTCTCACGAATGGCTCGGCGACGGATGCGATGCACCATTGCCTCGACGTCGCGGCAGACAAGATGCACGATCTTCAAGACGTCGATGTGCTCCTTAACCAATTCCGCCTGATGCACATTTCGAGGGATACCGTCGAGTATCAAAATATCTTCGTGCGGCTTGTAGTGAGAAAGCACCGTCAGTGCATCAAGGTGCCTTTTCCATACTCGCACGGTGATCTCGTCAGGAACGAGTCGTCCGGTTGAACTGTGCTCGTAAATCAACCGCCCCTCCGGACTGTTGATGTCGAGCGACCGAAAAACATCCCCGCAGGAGAGGTGATAAAAACCCGGTATATGGGCGAGGATCTTTCCTTGAGTTCCTTTTCCCGATCCCGGAGCGCCAAAAAGTAATACCGTTTGATAGCGATTACCGGCCATCTTCAACCCGATCCTTCAAATGCCAAACGGCAAGTCAGACGCACCGATCGCAAAGCATTTCAGCTCGCATCAACGCATCCGACTCGCCGTTCGGGGGAGTTTCGTCAAACTAGCAACCCCACATCGCCTGAAGCTCAACGTTCAACCGGGAAATCGTCCCGACTCACGACCGTCTTAGGGCACAACGATGTTGTTGATCTTGACGATCGTGTAACGCTGACGATGGCCAGTGTGACGACGATAGTTCTTGCGGCGACGGAACTTTTGGATTTCGAGCTTCGGCGCCTTCACCATCGCTTCGACAATCTCAGCTTCAACCGAAGCGCCTTCGAGCAGAGGCAGGCCGAGGCGACGCACGCCATCGACGCTCGTAAGCAGAACGCGATCAAACTTAATCGCTCCGCCATTCGCGATGTCCGACCGAAGATCGATCGCCAGTTGATCGCCGATGCCGACCTTATATTGCCGACCGCCGTCTTCAATGATTGCAAACGTCATCAAACAACTCCTGAACCCTATAACCAAAAACTTGAAGCATCGTGCCGTGCGACCGACTGCCTCAAACAATCCCTTCGAAAACGAATGGGACGAATCGTAGTTCCTTACTTTGAGGGCTGCGAGTCTCCCGGAAGGGGAATTCGCGTCAAGTGTCCGGCTTCGTCTCGACTATACATCATGATGTGGTTCGGACTGACGTTGGCCTGACCGCGAATGCTGATCGAGACCTTCGCATCGTCCTCGATCGTGTTGAGATCGCGCCGCTTCTTGTTCGCCAGATAGTCCGCAACCTCATGCGCCACTTCGATGATGATATTCGAGACGTCCGCTCGTGAAGAATGCGTAATAACAATTCGCATTACTTCGAGCGCGACACTCTCAGCCGTCTTCACGAGCCCCGTTCCTGAGCACGCCGGGCATTCTTTATAAATACTTCGACGCAACGACGGACGAATTCTCTGACGGGTCATCTCGATGAGACCGAACGGACTCATACGAAGAATCTTCGACCGTGCCCGATCACGTTTCATCGCATTTCGCAGTGCCCGTTCGACGCCCTTGCGATGCTTCTCCTCTCGCATATCAATGAAGTCGCACACAACAACGCCGCCGATATCGCGCAAGCGAATCTGTCGGCAGATTTCTTCTGCAGCTCGAAGATTGACTTGATACGCCGTCTCTTCAGCGTTGTCGTCCACTCGGCAGTTGCCGCTATTAACGTCAATCGCGACGAGCGCTTCGGTTTGATCGATGACGATCGAACCGCCTCCCGGTAACGGCACCTTTCGATGCTGAATCCGACTGATTTCATCTTCTATATTGTATTTATGGAAGATTGACTCGGATCCGTCGTAGTAATGCACGCGATCAACGTGCGTCGGCATGACGACCTTCATGAATTCGCATGCGCGCTCGTAGGCTTCGGGCTCATCAACCCAAACTGCCTCGACCTCTGAGTTGTAGATATCCCGAATTGTGCGAATCATCATGTCGCTATCTTGATAGATATCGACTGGCCCCGAGGGGCGAGAAAGCCTCCGAGCGATGACCTTCCACAATCGAATCAGATAGCTGAGATCACGCTCGATATCCTCTCGAGGACGATCAAGCCCGGCGGTCCGAATAATGAAACCGAGACCATCGGGCGGCGTCAGTTCGTTGAGCAGTTTCCGCAGTCGTCGACGAGCATCATCGCTGCCAATCTTCCGACTGACCCCAACTCGCTGCAGGCCGGGCATTAAAACGACATACCGCCCCGGAATGCTGATATACGTCGAAAGCGTCGGCCCCTTCGAGCCAATGCCCTCTTTAATCACTTGCACGAGCACTTCGCTACCGCGACGGAAGATTTCTTGAATCGGCGGCTTATTTCGGATACTCCGCTCGTTTGCTCGATGATCTCGCGGCTTCCCGTCGGACTTGTCTAAGTGTTTGTAGTATTGATACTCGACGTCGCTCACATGCAGGAAGCCGTTACGCCCGACTCCGAAATCGACGAACGCAGCTTGGATGCTCGGCTCGATGTTGACGATGCGGCCCTTGTAGATATTGCCGACAAAGTTCTCGATGCTATTTCGCTCGACATAGAGTTCTTCCAGTACGCCGTCCTCAATAATGCCAATCCGAGTCTCCTCGGGCTGACGAGTATTGATGAGCATTTCCTTCTTCATAAAAGCATCCTTTCCTGTTGTTGTCGACGCATCAATATTGAGCACGACAACCATTTCTTACTGTGTCTTAGGGTAAATTCGCAGCAACTCGCCGCGTAAGTAGTTATCAACATCCCGAGCAAGATCTAGCGTCAACGCATGCTCGGCAATTTCCTCAGCTTGAGTGAGTGTGAGATGACGAATGAGGTCGCGCACTTCGGGAATTGCAAACGGAGTCACGCTCAATGTGCGAACCCCCAATCCGAGAAGCAGCGGGATGTAGCGCAGATCGGAACTCATCTGCCCGCAAATTGTGACGGAGATCTGACGCTCCTTCGCAGCATCAACCGTCATCTTGATCAATGTGAGAATCGCCGGATCCGCCGCCGAATACAGCGACGCCACATTTGGATCGGAGCGATCAACGGCCAATGAATACTGAATGAGGTCGTTCGTTCCGATCGAGAAGAAGTCGACTTCTCGAGCAAACGACTTCGCCTGCAAAGCAGCCGCAGGCACCTCAACCATCATCCCGACAAGTACATCGCGAGAGAACGGGATACCTTCATCTGCGAGATCATCCATCACATCTCGCAAGATGAGCTTCGCCTGACGCAATTCAAGCAGCGAGGTGATGAGCGGGAACATGATCCGCACTTTGCCAAATTTCGCCGCTCGTAATATTGCACGTAGTTGAGTCTTAAAGAGCGTGAGGTAGCGCAGACTCAATCGAATACTACGCAGGCCCAAAGCCGGATTTTCAGCCGCAGTATGAAAGATCGAGTCCGCACTCGGGATCTTGTCGGCACCTAAATCGAGCGTCCTGATCACAACCGGTCGTTCTTCACAGGCGCCGACAACCGCTTTATACGATTCGAACTGTTCTTCCTCTGATGGCGAATGAGCAGCGCCGATATAGAGGAATTCGGTGCGGTAGAGGCCAATTCCGTCAGCGCCGCGATCCATGCAGTGCTGCACTTCTTGCGGGAATTCAATATTCCCCATCACTTGAATTCGAACACCGTCAAGGGTCTCAGCGGCGACCGTCTTGAGTGACGCCAGTCGGTCGTGCTCCGACTGTTGCTGGCTGAGAGTCGCGCGATACGAAGTGAGAGTCACCTCGTCCGGTGAAATCACCACTTTTCCGTGATTACCATCGATAATCACGATGTCGTCAGCGGAAACCTCGGACAAGAAGCTACCGACGCCGACAACTGCCGGCAGCTCCAGTGCCCCTGCAAGAATTGCGGTATGACTCGTCCGGCCTCCGCCTTCGGTTGCAAAACCGAGAACGTTCTTGCGATCAAGACTCGCGGTCTCACTCGGCGTTAGATTGTGCGCGAGGATGACAGCAGGGTAACTGAGATTCGATAGATCGCGGCGCTCTTCGCCGAGCAGTGAATTGAGCACCCGCTTCTCAAGATCGAGGACATCGGCGGCTCGCTCAGCCATATAGGCATTACCGAGATTCTGCAGCGATCGCGCGTAATTTCGAAAAACGCGACTGCAGGCAAACTCGGGCGAGAAGCATTTTGTGCGGATCAGTGTTTCAATTTCCGACGCGAGTTTCGGATCCTGCAGCATCATGAGATGCGCGCCGAAAATTGCGGCGTACTCACTACCGAGCGTGCGACTGGCGGCCTCTTGATTCTGCTCGATGCTCTTCGAAACGACCTGAATCGCTTGCCGAAACCGCAACACTTCACTTTCAACGGCATCAACGGCAACAAATCGCTGCGGGATTCGAAAACTGCGTATACCAAATAAGATAGCGGGGCCGATCGCGATTCCGGGTGATACGGCGATTCCGCTCTTAATAATCATGGTAACGAGAGGCTTCTACGCAGTTAGGACGCCCAGACTAGGGAGCTATTTCGGGTCGCGAGTGCGGTTCAAATCCGCTGTTGAATAACTCTTCAAGAACATCGAGCGCGGCATCCGAATCGTCGCCAGTCGCTTCGAGCAATAGGACGGCACCTTTACCGACGCCGAGTCCCATAAGGTCGAAGATATTCTTCGCATTCGCCAACTTATTGCCGGTGCGAATCAATATCTCGCAGGCAAACGAATTCGCGGCCTTCGCAATAAGAGAGCATGGGACAAGGTGTAAACCATGCTCTCCCTTTACTGTGACATTACGAGGTTGCGAACTTGCCATACCGATTACTTATTGGCGTTTGATACTGAGTGGCTGAGTGAGGCATCAGAGACGCCAAAATCGAATGCAAAGAGATGCTCGTTGAAAGGAATAACTATTCCTTTTCTGTATCACGAAGCAGTTCAATGACTTCTTCAGCGGACTTAGTCTGCTTCAAGACGCGGCAGAATGACTGCTCTCGCAAGTGGCG
>CAZNMS010000532.1:0-5917 GCA_964573505.1 uncultured Planctomycetaceae bacterium
GCGATTCATGATGGCTCCCTGAATTTCTGGAGGCGGGGACGGCTACCGATAATTGATCGGCATCCCGCTGCAAAGCCCTCTGCCCGAGTGTGCGAGAAAGGCGAGTAAGGAATTGCCGTCTCACATTGTGTCACCGTTACTACATCGGCGCAGTCGTCGCATGGTCGCCTACGTTTGTGTTGCAAGTCCTGCGGGGTCGGCTTGCCCTTAAACGACGTAGGGAAGCCGCAACCGTTCGTCGCCTTTCGCGGAGAGGCTGTGATGAAATCGCCCCCGCGACCCAGAGGGTGCCCCGGCACAAGGCCGGGGGCGAAAGGATCACAGCCTCGGAGGTAAAGGCGACTATCAAAAGCAGCCTCACTTCAGTCCGCGAGCCATATAGATCCATGTGGTGCTCGGCATCAGCGGCACGCAGGTCACGACGAGTTCCGTTGATCGCACGCTGAGTGTCGAGAGATCAATTCGCACGTCGCGCCAGCCGTCCGGCGCGGACTCGTCGTTGACGATTGAGCGATGCAATCGCTGCGAGCCGGCGTCGACGATCAACTCCCAACTGCGACCTGCATCGTGACCGACTCGCAAGTTGAGCGCGGCTTCGGCGTTTGTAGCAACCGTTACATGCTTCACGAAGCGGGCTGCATCGAGCGGCGTTTCGGGACGCCGCGTGTTCTGCTCGATCGTCGCTGCCGTCAGCGTGAGCGACAGAGCGAGCACGTTCTTCTCACCGCGAAACTCAGCCCGCGTGCCGGCGTCTTTTGGTTGCGGCAACGGTGCGATCACGACCCAATCGTCAGCGTGCTTTGCATACGCATCTCGGATCGCCGGAGTCAGCGGGCGTCGCGCGAAACTCGGACGCGAGGAAACGTCTTTCGGAAAGCTCGTCCTCGAAAACTCGGGAAGCCATCCGGCCCAAAGACGTTGATCAATCGTGCGAACGGCAGCCTCATCGTCGCTCGGCACGAGTTCGAAAATCTGTCGATCGCCCGTCGTGTAGCCATTGGCATAGAAGCAATAGATCTTCTGCCCCGTCGCCAGCAGCGGCCCGCAGCGCGGCGTCTTGTCTCGAATGGAACGAGCGACGTGAAAGCCGATCTCGCGCCCCGTCGCCGCATCGATCCAAACGAGCGTCGGCGACTTTTGCGAGTCCCCAACTTCAATGGGACGCATCACCAACAACGAGCGTTGCGCAGCAGCGTCCTTTGTCTTCTCGATAGCGGTTTGCTCGGTGCCAGTTGTGCGAGTCGCAGGAGTGCTCGGAGTCACAACCGCATCGAGTAAGTCACCGGCTCGATAGCGCCACTCCAATGCTCCCGTTTCAGCATTGATGGCTTCGATGCCCGCTTGAGTCTCCGTCAGCAAACGCCCGTCGTTGAGCCCGAGCATCCGCCGATGATCGGCTGCTGAACGGCTCCAGCGCAAACGCCCGCTCGATGCTTCAAGAGCTTCGATGACCGGCACCCCCGGCTGCGTCACGAGCAAGACATCTCCGTGCAAGTGCAGCGGATCAAAGGCGCGTTGATGGCGACCGGTATCTAAGACTTGCGGTTGCCATAGTTGACGTCGCAGCCAAACCGATTGCCCCTCGAGATCACAGCAACCGACGACGCCCGAAACGGTGTAGTAGATCAGCCCGTCCCGCACCGCGACCTGACAGGCATGCCCCGACAACTTCAGATCGTCGAACAAACGTATGACCGACGACTCGCTCAGCACGCGGCCGGTCTCGGCATGCAGCGTGAGCAATCGCAGTTCGACGGGACCATTCAAACTTTCGTCCGCTGCAAAGGCTTGCAGTCGTCCGCGCACGATCCATGGATCGGAGACAATGCTCGTCTTCAACGCCGCGCGCCACAGTTGCTTGCCGGACGAACGATCGAACGCCTGCAACTCGGGCCCGGCCTTGATAAGGCGTCGGCAGAAGACGGTGCTCTCAGTAACCAATGGCTGCATCGGCACCATCGGCCATTGATGAGCGACGCCTTGCTCGCCGCCCAATCCTGCTGCCCACTTCATCGCACCCGTCTCGAGATCCATGCAGTTGAGTTGAAACCGATTGCACATGAAGGCGTGCCCGTCACTGACCGTGACCGCGAACTGACGCGAGAACCAATCAATATCCAAAGTCGCCGAACCGCCGACTCGCTCGCCGAGATCACCTGCAAAGCGTGCTCGCTGCTCCCAGCGATAGCCTCGAAACGGCGGCACGTTCTCGGACGAAACGCTCTTGGCCGTCGTTTGAGTGCGCTGGCTCGCAACATCGCGCGAGCGGACTTCGCCACTGTCCGTCAGCAAGTCGCGAGCGAGCGCATCTAGCTGTTCCTTCGAAACGATCTGCTCGCCAAACGCGACTGACGATGTCACCGGCGCCGGCATCTCAGTGCCCAACATCGCTGAGACAAGTTGCATTCGTGCCGCGAGTTCTAAGGTCTCTTTCGTCTGCACTTGCGAGTGCCGCGCGAAGCCATCGCGCGCTCGCAGGTAGTGCGCATGAGCTTGAGCAAACTCACCGGCAGAAAACGCCCGATCGCCGAGCCAACGTTCGCTCTCAGCGGCAGCCAACGTGCCAAAAAACTGCACCGTCGCCGCTTCGAGCACCTGCGCATCACCGACTTCCATTGCTTGCCGCACGCGCAATCGCCCGATCGCTCCGTACTTCTCATTCATCGTCGCGCGGAGTTCGGGATGCTCCTCCATTGCGAGCGCGACCGAGCGCGGGAACGAGACCATCAACTGCGGATCGCGCGAGTCCGGCAAGATGCCGAGCAACTCGCCGTTTGCTGCTGCTCCAATAATTTGGCACGCATCACCGAAGGCATCGCGACTCATCGCGGCATTGAACTCGGCCATCACGTTGTAAGCTTCCTTACTCAGTGGCTGAGCCAGCGCATGACGAATCAGCGGCGGCGTCGACTTCCAGCGGCGCGGCTGAGTGAGCCGTCGCAACTGCGAATCTGCATCCAAACTCGGAAGAGCATTGAGTTCGGCCCATTGAACGACGTTGTAACTCGCGTCCGCCGGAGTCCACCAAAACTGCAACGGATGCGAGTCCGTCACAAAGAACGTCAGACGATCAAGCCAGTCGAGCGTGTCGGCCCAGCGCCCGGCATGCTCGAGCGACACTAACTCGCGCCGCGTGCCATCGAACGACAGCAGCTTCATGTGCCCCGCATTCCTCAGCGGCTGCACGAGCATTGCTTCCATGAAGCGCTCTGAGATCACGCGGCGGCGGCGCGCATTGCGTTGAGCAACCGGCAGCGCATCGCTGAGAGCAACCCACTTATCCGCGACGGCCCACCAAAGCTGCGCATAGGACGCTCCGTTGTTGTAGTCCGCGAGATGATGCAGCAGCGCTAACTCCGCGAGCAGATGCAGATCATGCAGCAGGCCGCGTTCAAGTTCGGGTTCATCAGCCACTCGCTGCACTTCAGCGCTCGATGAGCCGTCTCCGAAGAGCCCGTCATACGCAAGCCCGCTGAGTAACAATTGCGACAGCACGTAATGCGCACCGGCTCGCAATGTCTCGACCGCGCACGCTCGGCGCCATGCAGGCAGCGGCACATCGTCGGGACGCGAGCGAATCATCTGATGCGTCCATGAGCCGAGATCGCGCGTCATCAATGGCTCGAACGCGGCGAGATCCACTCGCTGACACAACTGCGGATCAGCCAATCCTGCGAACGTCGGCAGTTCGCGAACTTCGAGATGACTCAGCCGAATCCGCCGCGCCGCTCCCGGCTGAGCGATGATTCGCAACGCTTCAACGCGCCGCCATTCGGTCGGGAACTGATGCTGTCCGAGCCAACTCCAATCGCGTCCGTCGGGACTGACCCAAACTTGAAGCGACGCCGCCGAGCCGATCATGCGAAACCATTGAGTGGGTCCCGCGATGCCCAATGGCAACGACGGAGTGTCCTTTGTCAGTTCGACCGGCTGCAGCCATGGCGCGGGCACAGCAGCGACAATGCGCTTCGAACTCGGGTCCGACAGGAAACTCAACTTGCAGTAAGGCACGCCCTCAGCCGATCCGATGCTGATGCCCGTGCCCGGATCGGCATGCTCAATGCGGAAGATGAACTCCGATAACCCGGCCTTCGAAAGTTTGAGCACTGCCGCCGCCGTCTCTTTCAACGCGGCCGTCGTCTTGAGTTCGACTGCTGTTGCTCCACTCGCGCCGGCAGTTGTCGTCTTCTCGAACGAGGCTGACTCCGACGTTGAAAGCGTCCATTGCAACTCAGCCGGACTCGATGATGAAAGCTGGTTGGCCCCATTCGGACCGCGATAGGCATCGAGTTCCGCCGTCGGCAACGGATCGCCGCGATACATCCGCAAGTCGCGCAGCCGAAACTTGCCGTCAAAGACAACCTCTTGAGGCCGCCCCTCATACGGTACGCGCAGCA
The DNA here is from genome assembly GCA_964573505.1 of uncultured Planctomycetaceae bacterium. Taxonomy (GTDB): domain Bacteria; phylum Planctomycetota; class Planctomycetia; order Planctomycetales; family Planctomycetaceae; genus AM-0621. The sequence goes on from CAZNMS010000532.1 coordinate 4,398, forward strand.
GCGGGACATGACCGCGAGCGAACATCAACTGCCCGTTCTCGACTCGCAGTTCAAAGATGCCCGAGCGAGTGATCTCCCAGCGCGAGTTATCAGTGCCGAGCAACTCGCCGAGCTCCGCTTTCGCTTTCTCATCCGCGCGGCTGATGCGATGAGCGATCCACAAAGCCGGCGCCGGCTCCTTATGTAACGAAAAACGCACCCCGTCATTGCCGCGCCAGAACGAGATCTCGCAACGGTCCGTATTGAAGAGAGCGAGTCGCAGCACTGCGGCCTCGCGCCACGGTGCTTTGAGCCGAGCGACTCCCTCAAACGCCGTGAAGCTCCGCTTCTTGACTTTGTCTTCCGAGACTTTGAAAGACCGATCGGGCACCGCCGCGAACCATTGCCGAAAGACATCGGGATGAAGCCCGTCGGGAGACACCGCCGCCGTCGGCTGCCAAACGGTCGACTCAACGCTCAATGGCGGAGCGAGAGGATCAAGCGGCCCCGACCAAACGCCGTCTTCAGCAACGCCGGGCTTCGAATCGCCGCCCGCTCTGTCCTTCTCGGCAATGCTCAAGGCCACTGGCTGCGAGCCCGCATCACTCGGCATCGCGTTCGAGTTCGCATCGCGCGCATCGTCGTTACTCGCGGTCTTCGTCGAAGCGTCATCCGACTCATCGGATTGAGCAGCAACCGACTGCTGCGCTTCATCCGCAGTCTCAGCCTGACGCACCTTCAGAGTCATCCATTCGGATGTAACAACTCCTGCAGCCACTGCGAGCAACAACGCAACGACGACTCGCACAACGCGCCATCCCGAACGCTTCTGCGGCGCATTGTCTAGCTCTGCAAACCGCGCCAAGAGCAACTCAGACATCGGCGAAGCTTCAATCGCCGCTCGCACTGCATCGGACTCTGAGCAGCGTTGCTTGAGTTCTGCGACGACCTGCGGATCAACGTCAGCGAGCGATTCTCTGAGGCAGATTTGAAGGAGTTCTTCGTCGGACCTAGAGGCGCGCATAACGGATCTCGGAAGTACTGGCACAAGCAGCATCAAAGGGATTGTCGGCGAATCACATCCCGAGTTCGTAGCACGGACGCCTACGTCCGTGCTGCGTCGCTGCCGGACGTAGCCGTTCGACAGCGACGTCAAATCGGGAGCGATTACTCGACTGTTCCAACTAGAGGTGCCACAAGATCGGTGAGTGGCCAAAGAGGCGCGAACCGCAGCAGGCATCGGAAAGCAGAGTGGCAACCGAACCCCCGCAGTTCAACGCGCCCCGCCAATAAGCCGCAAAGGAAGACCTTTCCGTTTCAGTCCCGCTGCGTCAGCAAGGGGTGCACTTCTTGAAGCCACAAACGTAAGCACTTGCGCGAGTGCTCGATGTTCCGCAGCCGACGAGTTCCCGAAGAGCACGAGAAAGAAGCGGTCGACTCCAGGAATCTTGAGTTGTTGTGGTCGCCTTTCGCTCCGCGAAAGAGCGTCTTCAAACGCGTCTCCGTATGTGATGCATCAACGCACGATGACGCCGCAACGA
>CAZNMS010000533.1:0-5912 GCA_964573505.1 uncultured Planctomycetaceae bacterium
GTCGTCCTCGCATTCTTCGTAGCCGAAATCGTCAGATTTCGGACGCAGTCACTCCGGTCTCCGAAATCTGACGATTTCGGCTACTGGCGGTTGCGGGTGCAGGCAGCGTTAGACGGCTACGACGCCCGGTTCTGCAAGTCGATCTAATACGCACACAGAACACAGATGCTATCATTTCGTGTTTGCAATCTGATTGCAAGTTGGTAAGGTCATGGCAATCAGTCGTCAATTTGATGCGCCGTCTTCGGGGCGTTGGCGGCCGATACCGTCCTCAGCGCGGCAGCTATCGACAGCGAGAGGCTGTGAAGATTTCACGTAGCCGAAGTCGTGAGACTTCGGAAATCGAGCCCGAAAACCGAACTCGGACGAGTTCCGCTACAAGAAATTCACAACCTCAGAGTGTCGAAGTTCCGCCCACAACTGGGAGTACGCCAAGAAATGGCAAAGCACACTCAAGGCTTGCGCGACGTGCTGCCGTCGGTGCTCGGTGCGCTGCTGTTGTTGCTGGCGTTCGGCTCAGCAAGCGTCGCCTGTCCGTTTTGCTCGGCTCCCTCGCTGACGTTGGCCGAGCGGGCAACGTTCGCTGACATCACGCTTGTCGGAAAATGGGTCTCGGGCGAGAAGGGCACAATGACTTCGTCCGGGAAGTCGGTCATCGAGATCACCGACATCTTGCATGCTCCTGCGAATCTCAAGCGGGGAGCGAAGCTGATCACGGGACGCTACATCGCGGGCGTGTCCGATGATGTAGTTCTTGTTACCGGGACGATCAGCGGCAAGAAGGTCGAATGGGCCGATCCAATTCGAATCTCGGTGGCTGCTGCTGATTACCTCAAGAAGGCTCCGTCGCGAGAAGCGTCCGGCGTCGAGCGTCTGAAGTATTACGCACCGTTCCTCGAACACTCGGATTCAATGGTCGCGACCGACGCTTATGGCGAGTTCGCGAACGCTCCTTACGAGGACATCGTCGCGGCGAAAGAGCATTTCCCGCGCGACAAGATTCGGAAGTGGGTCAGCGATCCTGAAACGCCTGCAACTCGAATCGGACTTTACGGCTTGCTCTTGGGGCTGACGGGGGATGAGTCCGACATCAAACGCTTCGAGACTGTCATCTTTCCTCGCACGCTGGAGCAGGATGGCTATCGCATCGGCATTGATGGCGTGATGGGCGGGTACTTGCTGCTCGCAGGCGAGCACGGATTGGCTCGACTGGAAGTCGATCGTTTGAAGAACCGCGACGTGCCGTTTGCTGAAACGTATGCCGCGATGCAAGCCGTGCGATTTGCTTGGACCTACGGCGGCGAGCGGTTCAGCAAGGACCGCTTGCGGCAAGCGATGCGCACGGTGCTTGATCGGCCTGAAGTTGCCGATCTCGTCATTGCGGACTTGTCTCGCTGGCAAGATTGGTCACTGCAACCGCGCTTGATGGCGATGTATGGAAAAGATGAATTCAACGTCCCGTCGATCAAACGCGCGATCGTGAGATTCATGCTGACCAGTATCAAATCAGGGCAGTCAAAGCCCGGCAGTAATAACGATGACACCGCGTCGTTTTCGGTGCGTACCGACAAGTCCGTGACGAGTTCCGCTCAAGCAACCGCCAGCGTTTCGGCGGCAACTCAAGGCACGAAATTAGAGCCTCTGTTGGTCGATGAACCGGAATCGTCAAAGGAGGCTCGTCGGTACTTGGACGAACTGCGTAAACGCGACCCGAAGACTGTGTCTGACGCGGAGAAGTTTCATTTCATGCGTTGAGCACGAATCGGGAGCGGTACGGCGCAAGCCGTCCGGTTTCATGGTGACCGACCGGGCGGCTTGCGCCGCTCCGCTACCTCTTGGTGGCGACACTGCCGCGTCAAGCAATGGAGTCAGTTCAATGTTCTTAGGACCGCGACGCACGCTCGATTCAGACGCAGTGGCGCGAGTGAAGCAATGGGCTCTACGCATTCTGGAACTGCCCGAAGATGTGGCGTTGCTCGTCACGGAGTTGCAGTGCTCGGAGCCCGGTTGCCCGCCGCTTGAGACTGTCATCGCGGTGCTCGATCCGCCCGGACAACAACGCCAATTCAAGATTCATCAGGCGATCAATGAAGTCTCGTTCGAGGACGTCGAACGAGTGATTCGAAACCCTCAACAACAGTGCGGACACCATCAAGGAGCGAACTAATGACGACAGCAACTCAGGACAAAGTTCCGGTGACAGTGCTCACCGGGTTTCTCGGTGCCGGCAAGACGACCTTGCTGAATCACATTTTGACGGCAAATCACGGTAAGCGGATTGCAGTGATCGAGAACGAGTTCGGCGAAGTGGGCGTCGATCAGGAACTGGTCATCAACGCGGAAGAAGAAATCTTCGAGATGAATAACGGCTGCATCTGCTGCACCGTGCGAGGAGATCTCATTCGCATTCTCGGCAACTTGATGAAACGCCGAGACCGCTTCGACGCGATCATGATCGAGACAACCGGCATGGCCGATCCGGGGCCGGTCGCTCAGACATTCTATGTCGATGACGAGATGCAAAAGAAGCTGCGACTGGACGCTGTCGTCACGATCGTCGACGCCAAACATGTGCATCAGCACTTCGAGACGGATGAAGTGCAGGAGCAGATTGCCTTCGCGGACGTGATCTTGCTCAACAAGACGGACCTCGTGAGCCCTGCCGAACTCGATCAGCTCGAAGTTCGCATTCACAAGATGAACTCGGCAGCCCGCATCTACCGCACGAAGAATGCGATCATTGATATGGATCGCATCATGAATGTCGGCGGTTTCAATCTCGAACGCGCGATGGATGTCGATCCTAAGTTCCTCGAACCCGAGTACCCCTTCGAATGGGGCGGTGTATTTCATCTGACACCGGGCGACTATCAGTGGATCATGCAGCCCGGGCCCGATCCGGCCATGAACATCGTCGTGCTGCCGACCAATGCCGGAACCGATGCCGGGCTTGAGCATGTCTTGATGGACGCGGTCTTGTGTTACTCGGACGAAGAGCAACCCGTTGCTCCCGGTTCGGCCATCAAGATTGGCAAGACGTTGAATCAACTCACGCTGCCAGAAGGCGAATCGCGTTTCGTGCTGCGAGTGACGGAAGCCGGGCATTACGCCTTCTTCACCGAACATCATCCCGATGAGTTTCAAGCAACGTTGCTCGGACCGAGCGGCGATCAAGCGGCACTGGATACGCGCGAATACAAGCCGGATCACGAGCACGACGACGAAGTGTCTTCGGTTGGCATCACCACTCCGGGCGACCTGCATCCGAAGAAGTTCAACGCATGGCTGGGGGAACTGTTACAGGAGAAAGGTGCCGACATCTTCCGGATGAAGGGAGTGCTGAGCATCAAGGGCGAATCGAAACGCTTTGTATTTCAAGGCGTTCACATGCTCTTCGACGGTCAGCCCGACCGCGAATGGGGCGCTGACGAACGGCACAACTCGTTGATCTTCATTGGCCGCAATCTGAATCGCGAAGAATTGAACGAAGGCTTTCTCGCGTGCTTAGCGTGAGTCGTTCGCTTTCGGAGGCGGCGAGGTTCTGAACTCTCGCCGCCCGGCCTCTGCTTGCTTCGCCATTGCATTGAGTAAAGGAGTGTTGAATGCAAATCAGAACGAAATCATGGCTAGGTCCGTTTGGGGGATTGGTCGCAGTCTTGTTGTCGGCGCTGTTGTCGACTGGTCGCGCTGATGAGCGGCTTGTCTCGTTGCAGGATTCAGTTCGTCCGTTGCCGTCGATCGAATCACCGCGACGACAGCGAGTCGTGCCGGCAAAGTTCGAGCAACGTCGATCAGTGCCGCGCGTTGAAGTGCTGCTGGATGTCGTCTCACGCGATGTGCTGCGCGAACTGCGAAGAGTCCCTGATGCTGAATCGGTCACCATTGTCGGCGGCATGCTCGGGACAGAGTTGGCAGACGAGCTTAGTCGACTTCCGAAGTTGCATGACTTGTCGCTCGAAGGTTGTTCGTTGAACGCAGAGGTCGCGCGTCGCTTGTCGGCGTGCGATGCGCTGCATGAACTGAGTCTTGTCGGAGCGTCCGTCGCCCCGCACGCATGGCGTGAGATCGGGAAGCTGCGTTCGATTGAACATCTCGATCTGCGCGGCACGGCATTGACCGACACCGGCTTGCTGGCCTTCTCTGAGCAACGTCTGAAGTTGGAACCGCCGGCATCGCCGTTGAAGTCGGTCGACGTGCGAGCGACGCGCGTGACCGAGAAAGGCTTGCACGCATTCCGCAGCGCTCATCCGGAAGTCGAGCTGATCGCAACCCTCGCGGAATGAGACGCGCGAGAGGATGGACTCGAAGTCGCTTCTGCGCCATGTCTCCCCGTTGTCAGGCAAGACGCAAATCCCACTGATCGCACCACTTTTTTAAGACCGCATCTATGTTGTTTGGTAAGAAGTCAAAGAAGGTCGACGGCCACTTGAAGGGCTGTTGGACAGCGGCAGTGCCGGATTACGTCATTGATGTCGCGCTATCGGCGAACGGCGAACTCGCAGCGGCGGCGGCCTCGGGACCGATCGTCGTCTCTAATGCGCGGACGGGTGAGGTGCTCACAACTCTCTCCGGTCACGGCTTCGGCACAACGGCGATTGAGTTCGGACCATCAAACGGAGAACTCGTCAGTGTCGGGCAAGATGGCAAAGTGCGGTTTTGGGACATCGCGACTGGCACGCCGCGCGTCACCGGTGATGGCGGCGCTGCGTGGGTCGAGCATCTCGCTTGGCACCCGTCGGGACACGTATTGGCGATAGCCGCCGGCAAGCGAGTGAGGTTTTGGAAACCGACAGGCGAGCTGTACTTCGAGACTTGTGACCATAGCAGCACGATCGCCGACATCGCCTGGCGCCCGGGTCGCCGCGAGCTATCCGTCGCGAGCTACGGCAACATCACGCTTTGGGATCTCGGCGATGTGTCAGAAGAGTTACCTCAGCCGTCGAATATCGAGACGCCGGAGCCGCTCGACTTCAAAGGTTCGATGTTGAAGCAAGCATGGTCGCCATCAGGGCAATATCTGGCGGTCGGCACTCAAGAGGCGACCGTGATGTATTGGGACTACGGCAAGCTCGATCAGCCGGCGCTCAACATGGCGGGGTTCGAGACGAAGGTGCGTCAATTGTCTTGGCACAGTGCCGGAAAATGGCTCGCGACAGGCGGAGGCAACTCGGGTGCGATTTGGGACTGTTCTGGCAAAGGCCCGCGAGGTCGTCAGCCCATGATGCTCGACGTGCATCAAGAGCATCTGACTCAATTGAAGTTTCAGCACAATGGCACATTGATCGCGACTGCGGGCGAAGACGGATTGCTCACAATCTGGACCGCCCCATCGTTCATTGACCCGCTGGATGAATTCGATTTCTTCGCCCCGATCACGGCGCTGGAATGGTCGCGTTGCGATGAGTTGCTGTTCGTCGGCAGCGACTCCGGAGCCGTCGCGATGTTTGCGATCGAGTAAGGACAGGAGCCGACGCAGCGACCGTATCACCGCACTTCACGCGCGCCGTTCGCGTGAAAAAACGACTCATCGCGTAAACGCGCTTCGTGGCGATGGCGATGACAGCGTACCCTGTCTCTCGGTCGGACGGTCTCAGTTGGAAGGCGGCGAGAAGGGCGAATGCCTGTCTCCCGTATCGAGTTTCGAATGCACAATCATCAGCACGAAATCACGCTCGGGTTGAGCTTCTTCCTGGGAGCGTTGCATGCCCTTGAGCCGGGGCACGGTAAGACCGCGATGTTCGTCTATTTGATGGGCGGTCGCCGCAGCTATTGGCATCCGCTGGTGATGGGAGTGACAACGGCGATCTCACATTCGGTTTCACTGTTTGTCATCGCGTTCGGAGTGCATCTCACGCATCACCTTGTTTCTGGCGATCATGATCACGAAGAGGCCGTGTCACGATACTTACAGG
>CAZNMS010000534.1:0-5911 GCA_964573505.1 uncultured Planctomycetaceae bacterium
CATCTCGACCGGCAGGTTTCCAAACTGAAAGAGCCCGCCGACGATCTCTACCCAACTTGACGGCTTCGAGTAGCAGACTCCGACTGTGATCAAGAAACCGAACACCAATACGAGCTTCGCCGACATGATCCACTTCATCGAGTTGTAGACCTTGCCGCCCACAAACAGCGGGATCGCAAGTCCGAAGTAGATCAGCGTTGAAGTGACCTTCAGAGGCAGCTCTGCCGCCGGCGTATCGGGGTTGAAGCTCGGGTCGAGCAACTGCAGCATCGCGGTCGATGCATTGACCGCGAGGTACGGCAAGAACGAACCCCAATCGAGCATGAGATAAACGAAGACCCAAAACATCGGTCCGGGCATCGTGCGAAACTTGCCGGTGAAGATCGGCTCGCCGGTGTAGAGCGTGTAGCGGCTGATCTCGATGTTGTAGAGCACCTGAAACAGGATGCTGACGGTCCCGACCCACAACAGCGACGCGCCATACTTCGCCGTCACAGCGGGCCCGAAGAGCCACTCTCCCCCGCCGACCGCCGCAGCTCCCATCACGAGTCCGGGGCCGATCATCGCAATCACGTTCTTCAACGTGAGCTTGAACTCGGGAGCTTCAATCAGCTCCGCGACGTTCCATTGGGGCATTTCATGAGAACCGGGCCATGGCGCATTGGACGGCGTTTTTTGTTCGTCAGTCACGAGGTCAATCCTGAGTTGTGGCGCGTAGCAGGTACAAAACGAATGAGATAAGTTCGCCCCGATGGGACGCGGAGTTCTAACTGCTGATTTCGCATTCGTCGTCTGATGGAGCGCGCTGAAATTGGAGCGCAAGTTTCAGACCGGGAATGGGACTTTTGGGACGAAGGCGACCAATGGGAAGAAGAGGAATTCATTGCTCTCATTAGTCGCATCGGTCCCATACGTCTCATTGCTAAACCGCGAACCCCATCACTCACCTCTCTCACGCATTCGACACAGGAGTGACACATGACTCAAGAATTGAACCGTCGTCAGTTTCTGGATGCTTCCGTTGCGACGGCGGCAACGGGTTATGTCGTAACACGCGGAGCCGCGCTCGCTCAGAACGAGCCCAATAAGAAGATCGTCGTCGGCATCATGGGGCTGAGCCGCGGTCGGTCTTTGATGTCGAGCTTCGCGTCGCAAGCCAATTGCGAAGTGCGCTATGTCGCTGATGTTGATGAGAACCGACTCGCCGCCGGCGCAGCAGCACTCGAAAAGCAGGTCGGCAAAGCACCGCGTCCCGTCTCTGACTTCCGCAAGATTCTCGACGACAAAGAAGTCGACGCGCTGATCTGCGCGGCACCGAATCACTGGCATGCTCCGGCAACGATCATGGGTGTCGCGGCGGGCAAGCATGTCTATGTCGAGAAGCCGTGCAGCCATAACCCGCACGAAGGCGAGCTGATGATTGAAGCCGCTCGCAAGTACAAGAAGGCGGTGCAAATGGGGACGCAGCGCCGCAGTTCGAAGACGATTATCGAAGCGATGCAGATGATGTGGGACGGCAAGATTGGCCGCGTCTATCACTCCAAAGGATGGTACGGAAACGCTCGCGGTCCGATTCCCAAAGGAATGGCAAGCACTCCGCCGGCGCATCTCGATTACGAACTGTGGCAAGGCCCGGCTCCGCGTCGTCCCTACATCGACAACGTGCTGCACTACAACTGGCACTGGTTCTGGCACTACGGCAACGGTGAGCTCGGAAACAACGGAGTGCATGCGCTCGACATCTGCCGTTGGGGCTTGCAGGTCGATTATCCGACGCGCGTTGTTTCCGCCGGCGGCCGCTATGCCTTCGAGGACGAGCAGCAGACTCCCGACACTCACAACGTTGCCTTCGAGTTCCCCGGTCGGAAGTCGATCGCATGGGTCGGGCTCAGTTGCAACCGGCACTCAGAAGACTTCGTCGAGTTCTACGGCGACAAAGGCTCGCTCGTGATCGACGGTAACGGGACTTACCACTTCTTTGACGAGAAGGACAAAGAGGTCGAGTCCAACAAGAGTAATCAAGGTGACATCGAGCACATCGACAACTTCTTGGCCTGCATCCGCAACAACACACCGTTGAAGCTCAATCAAGAGATCTTGAACGGGCACAAGAGCACGCTGCTTTGTCATCTCGGCAACATCGCGCATCGAACGGGACGCACGCTGAATTGCGATCCGACGAACGGTCACATCAAGGACGACGCCGAAGCGATGAAGCTCTGGCGCCGCGACTACGAACCCGGATGGGAACCGAAGGTGTAGTAATAACGACAAGCTGCGCGCCAAGTAGCATGGGATTCCATCCCGTGCCGCAGCGGGAGCGACGTCTGCAAGTCACGACGACATGACGTCAGAAAAGAGTCGCCCCAAATCCGCCGTCGTGCGTCTTCAAAGCTCAGACTTCGAGTCGGCAATCTCGCCTTGATTGAACGAGAGTGAGTCCAACGTTTCTCAGAACGGGATGGAATCCCATGCTACTTGGCGCGGCTGCAAACCATCCGCAAAGGAACCTGCTTCATGAATCGCGTTTGTCTGAGTCTTGCTTTCGGCATCTTCGCATTGGCGTCGCTCGCAACTGCGGGCGACTGGCCGCAGATCTTGGGGCCGAGTCGAAATGGCATCGCTCAGAACGAGTCGCTTTCTCCCACTTGGCCCAAAGAGGGATTGAAAGTTACATGGTCAAAGCAAGTCGGAGACGGCTTCGCGGGCGTTGCGGTTTCGAAAGACAAAGCGATCGTCTTTCATCGAGTCGATGACGAAGAAGTCGTTGAAGCTGTCGACGCCGCGACCGGCAAGCCGCAGTGGAAAGCCAGTTGGAAAGCGACCTACGTGCCGTCCTTCACGGACGACTCGGGCCCGCGAGTCGTCCCGCTGATTCATGAGAACTCGGCCTACTTATTCGGGGCCGGCGGCATGCTGGCCTGCGTGAAGCTCAGTGACGGAAAGCTCGTTTGGCTGCGCGACTTATTGGCCGAATACAAGAACCGCCGTCCGAAGCGCGGCGAGCCGCCGGAGGGCTACTTCGGCTTCGGCACGTCGCCGCTGATCGCTGATGGCAAGTTGCTGCTGAATGTCGGGGACGACGAGAACAATGCCGGCATCGCGGCTTTCGATCTCGCGACCGGCAAGACGTTATGGAAGGCGACCTCCGAGCGTTCGAGCTACTCGTCGCCAGTCATCGCGAAGCAGAACGGCAAGTCGATCGTTGTGTTTGCGACGCGACTAAAGATCGTCGGTCTCGAACCGGAAACGGGAAAGGTGCTCTTCGAGCATCCGTTCGGTCGTCTCGGTCCGGCAGTGACGGGTGCGAATCCCGTTGTCACCAGCAACGGGCTGCAATTCTTCATCAGCGCGAGCTACGGCTTCGGTGCCGCGTTTCATGACCTCAGTCAAAACGGTGCGCCCGAGATATGGAACTCGGACGAAGTGCTTTCGAGCCAATACACAACGAGCATCCCGCATCACGCGCATCTCTTTGGCGTTCACGGTCGGCAAGACATCGGCAATGCCGAGTTGCGTTGCGTTGATCCCGTGAGACGACTCGTGAAGTGGAAAGAACCCGACTTCGGCTATGCCTCATTGATCATGGCCGACGAGAAGTTGCTGGCGCTCAAGACGAACGGCGAATTGGTGCTCGCTCCCGTCAGCCTGACCGAGTTCAAACCGACCGCGAGTGCATCGCTCTTCGATAAGACGACTCGCGCTCTGCCGGCGCTTTCAAACGGTCGCTTCTACGCCCGCGACTCGCGGACGCTGAAATGCTTCGAACTGCCGAAGCGTTAGCGAAACTGCGATTGTCGAAGCCGGATAGTCGCCTTTCGCGGAGCGAAAGGCGACTATCGATCGCGGCCTTGCCGTTAAACAACGCGATCCCCGAAGCCGTTCTCTGTAACAAAAACTGCTCCGACAAAAACACAAGCGGCCTCTGCGAAGAACTTCGCAGAGGCCGCTCAGCTTTGGAATCTGCTGCGGATTCGCATCCGCGACGTGCTCCTACGGAATGAAGTTCAATTGGGCCAACAGCGTTGCCGGCAACGTGAACTGCTCGTCGATTTCGTTAACCGGGTTGCCGTTCCCGTCGACTAGCGGATCCACAACGGTGTCAGAGCCCTGCCCGGTCACGATGGTGTCGTTCGTGTCGGAGTTGCCGTTGAGCGTGTCGTTGCCGTCCTCACCGAAGAGGATGTCAGTGCCACTGCCGCCAACGACTTGATCGTCACCGTTGCCGCCAAGAATCGTGTCGCGACCGAGCTCGCCGTAGATCACGTCGTTGCCGTCGCCGCCCACAATGCCGTCGGTGCCATCACCGCCTCGGATCGTGTCGTCGCCGTCACCGCCGTTGAGGATGTCGTTGCCGCCATCGCCTAAGACGAGATCGTTGCCGTGATCGCCGATGACATAGTCATCACCCGAGTTACCGCTGACCGTATCGTCGTTGCGACCGCCATTGAGCGTATCGTTGCCGCCGCCGCCGTAGATGATGTCAGAGCCCGATTGGCCGAGCACCGAGTCGTTGCCGGCCTCACCGATCATGCTGTCATCGCCGAAGCCGCCGGTGATCGTGTCATTGCCGTCACCGCCGAGCCCAGTGTCGTTGCCGAAGCTGCCGACGAGCGAGTCATTACCGGCTCCGCCTTCGAGCGAGTCGTTGCCGTCCTCACCCAGCACGGTGTCATTGCCGTCTTCGCCTCGCAGCGTGTCGTCACCGAGCCCGCCCAAGATCGAGTCAGCTCCTCCGCCGCCGCGAATCACATCGTTCTCGCTACCGCCTTGCAGTACCTCGCCCGAGTTACTGCCCCGAATGATGTCGAGACCTGTATTACCCGTTACAGCGAGCACAACGCGTCCGAGATCGGCATTGGCGGCATTGAAGAGGTCGTCGCCATCACCGAGATCAACATCGAGCACATACGCGCCGGTATTCGTCAGACTGCCGACAGTCACGGTGTCGGCACCGTTGCCCGTCTGAATTTGAATCACTTCAGAGCCGGGAACGAGAGCATCTTGCACCGGGATGACGGTCATCGACCGCGTACCGTTCGTAATGATGGTTGAGCTGCCCAATTGCGTGACCGCAAATATGTCACTTCCATTACCCCCAGTGACGAGCACTGTGTCCGCACCGTCCTCGGACGAGAAGAAGTCATCACCGTCGGACTCTCCGCGCCAGCGGATGACGTCGTCACCCGCATCACCGAAGAGGATGTCGTTGTTGCCGCCCTGCCCAAACAACGTGTCGTTGCCGTTGTTGCCGTGCAGAACGTCACTCCCGCCGCCGCCGAAAATGATGTCGTTGCCATCACCGCCATTAAGCGTCTCGGCTTCAAGTCCGCCCGTGATGACGTCATCACCGCGACCGCCAATCAGCGTGTTGACGCCCACTCCACCATCGAGCGTGTCACCCGTGAAAGCCACAACCGCGCCGTCATCATTTGTAATCGTCGCCGTTCCGCGACTGTCACCGATGATGGCTCCGACCGCATTGCTCAGTGTGAGGAAAAAGGTCTCATTGACTTCACCAGTCGCATCACCCGATGTCTGAATTGTTACAGTCTGAGTGCGGTTCAGATTCGACAACGTCAGCGAGCCAGTTGAAGTAACGAAATCCGATCCCGCAGTTCCAGTGCCGTCCTCTGTCGTGTAGTCGACGGTGACATTGCCCTGCACGTTGCCCGTGAGCGACACCGTAAAGGTCACAGTGCCGGGACCATTGCCCTCGACAACCTGCACGTCGGCAACGGAGACGTAAGGAGTCAGCACGCCATTGTCGTTGTCGAGAATCAGTCCTGATCCAACTCCATCGACCAGAGTCGCACCCGACGCACCAGAAAGCACGACGGTGAATTGCTCCGACGGCTCGCTCAACAGTTCGGGGTTAATCGTCACCGGAATCGTCAGCGACGTCGTTCCG
>CAZNMS010000535.1:0-5873 GCA_964573505.1 uncultured Planctomycetaceae bacterium
GGCATTGATGAAGACCAAATCCTTGTAGAGCACCGGAGACGCCGCCGTGCCCCAGCCATGCGTCTTCTCGCCAACATCCGTTTGCCACAATTGCTTGCCGCTGTGATCGAAGGCAAAGACGCCACTCTTCCCGAAGAAGCAATAGACGCGCTCGTCATCCGCTGCCGGAGTGTTCGCCGCAAAGCCGTGATCTCGGATGCGATCTTCCTCGGGCAGTTTCGCTTTGATCGCGGTGTCCCAAATGAGCTTGCCGTCTTTGCGATTGAGCGCGAGCAAGTGCCGCTTGAGGTTCTCTTTGCTGCCCTCTTCGCCGGGCACAAAGAACCCGGTGTAGGACGTCAGATAGATCCGATCTTGAAAGACGATCGGACTCGAAGCCCCCGGCCCCGGCAGCGGCGTCTTCCAAACGACATTCTCCGAGTCGCTCCACTTCAGAGGCAGCCCTTTGGCCGAACTCACCCCCATAGCCTCTTGCCCGCGAAACGCCGACCAACTGGGGTCGGCAGCAAGACTGACTGACGACACGATGGCCAACGCACCGCTCATCAGACTGGTAACACACGACTTGAGCATGCTGAGATCTCCGTATGAACTGCCGATTGGTTGCGACAAGGACTCGCCGTTGAGGGTGTGTCTTCTAAGCTCGGCCATCAATTCTGTCTCTGAACCCGAGGCTGCGATGTCGACCAAACCCAACTGTTCGCTATCGGTCTTTCCCGCCCGAGACGTGCCTCGTGCCGTCATTATCAGACGCGGCCCTTCCAAGCTGTTTCATGTCATGTTGTGGAATATGCAAACCGACGCCATTCAGCACGGCTCTTGGTTTCGCGGCATGATCTACGCCGATAGCTGCGACATCTCGCCCGATGGTCAGTTCTTTCGCTACTGCGCCCACAATGGCTCGCGCAGGACATGGGAGAACCTCGGCTCAAACGCTTGGACGGCCATCTGCCGCCCGCCGTTCCTGAAGGCGTTGTCGATGCATGTCTCACACGACGGAACATGGGAGTTGATACCCAATCACTTCGTCACGAAGACCGACTCTCAATTCAACAGCGCGGCCCCTGATCCCTGCTTGCCGTCAGATTTGAGGCTGATGTTGGGTCGGCGGAAGCGACTGCAAACTCCTGAGGTCGAAGGCGCTGATTGGGTCGGTCTCGATCACAAAGACCGAGTGATCTTCACACTCGGATCTGAGCTGTGGCGTTGCCTGAACAGCCGCAGAAAAGTCGCGCATCCTAAACTCGTCGCGGACTTCAAGGATCTTGTCCCACCGTGGCAGCGCGACGACGCAGCGAAGTGACGCTCGATCGTTAAGGCTCTAAATTCCCCGACCAGCAAGCCGCTTGAGTTCGGCATCAATCGGTCGAATCAGCCGCGTTGAAACGCGCCTCTTCTGAACTCTGTGCCCTCTGTGTCTCTGTGTTTCAAAGTCTTTGAAAGGCGATTGAAACACAGCGGCACAGAGAACACAGAGAATTCCGACGAGTGAGCATTGCCCCTCAGTGGTTCGAAGCATCGACTTCAAATGCCACTCCATATTTACGTCTCATTGTTCTCGTTTCGGATCGCACAAAGGACACCATGACTCAGCTCAACAAGACTAGCGCTCACATCACTCAGCCTCGTTCGCAAGGTGCGTCGCAAGCGATGCTCTACGCAACCGGCATGACCGAGGCCGACATGAATAAGGCTCAAGTCGGTATCGCGAGCGTTTGGTACGACGGCAATCCCTGCAACATGCACCTCAGCGATCTCGGCACGAAGGTCAAAGAGGGTGTGACGGCTCAAGATCTCGTCGGCATGCGCTTCAACACCATCGGCGTCAGCGACGGCATTTCGATGGGCACCGACGGCATGTCGTTTTCGTTACAGTCACGCGACCTCATTGCGGACTCGATCGAAACCGTGATGGGAGCCCAATGGTACGACGGTCTCATCACCATTCCCGGCTGCGACAAGAACATGCCGGGCTGCATCATGGCGATGGCGCGCGTCAATCGACCGGCCTTGATGGTCTACGGCGGCACGATCCGAGCGGGTTGCACCAGCTTTCATCCGAAGCTCGACATCGTGTCTGCGTTCCAGTCCTACGGGCAGTACCTCGCGAAGTCGATCAGCGACGAAGAGCGGCAAGCGATCGTGCGTAACTCGTGCCCCGGAGCCGGTGCCTGCGGCGGCATGTACACAGCCAACACGATGGCTTCCGCGATTGAAGCACTCGGCATGAGCTTGCCCTATAGCTCGTCGATCCCCGCCGAAGATCCGCTCAAGCATGCCGAATGTTTGGCGGCGGGCGCGGCGATCAAGAAGCTGCTCGAACTGGATCTGAAGCCGCGCGACATCATGACGCGCGCGGCCTTCGAGAACGCGATGGTCCTCATCATGGTGACGGGCGGATCAACGAACGCCGTGCTGCACTTGATCGCGATGGCGCGAGCGGTCGGAGTCGACCTCACGATCGACGACTTCCAAAAGACAAGCGATCGCACACCGTACCTCGCAGACCTTAAGCCGTCGGGCAAGTACGTGATGGAAGACCTGCACTACGTCGGCGGCATTCCGGCCGTGCTGAAGTACCTGTTGGAGAAGGGCCTCATCGACGGCAGTTGCATGACCGTGACCGGCAAGACGATGGCCGAGAATCTGTCATCGTTGAACGGACTCGCTGAAGGTCAGCGGATCATCATGCCGCTCGAAACGCCGATCAAAGAAAGCGGTCACATCCGCATCATGCGCGGCAATTTCTGTCCTGACGGAGCTGTCGCAAAAATTACAGGCAAAGAAGGACTCGTCTTTACGGGACCGGCTCGCTGCTATGACTCGGAAGAGCTGATGCTGCGCGGGCTTGAGAACAACGAGATCAGAAAAGGCGACGTCATCATCATCCGCTACGAAGGTCCAAAGGGCGGCCCCGGCATGCCCGAGATGCTGACTCCGACCTCAGCGATTATGGGAGCGGGACTCGGCAACGATGTCGCATTAATTACAGACGGACGCTTCAGCGGCGGCTCGCACGGCTTCATCGTCGGACACGTAACGCCCGAAGCTCAAGAAGGCGGCCCGATCGCCCTCGTACGCAACGGCGACAAGATCACAGTCGATGCCGAAAAGAACCGCATCGACGTTGCTCTAAGCGACGCCGAACTCGCGGCAAGAAAAGCCGCCTTCAAAGCCCCCGCTTACAAATTCACGCGCGGCACGCTCTACAAGTACATCAAGAACGTAAAGAGCGCCAGTGAAGGCTGCGTCACCGACGAGTAAGTATGCGATAAGTCGCGGCGGCCTGTTCCATTAGCAGGCTGCCGATGACTCGGAAGAAATGGGATTTAAGGGAATTACTTATGACCATTGTTGAGCTTGAGCAACGTGTCGTGCGACTCGAACGCGAACTCGAATTGATGCGGGAACGAGAACGATGTCGAGAGCAGCCTAATCCGTGGCTCCGAATGCAAGGCTCGCTACCGGACGACGAACTGACAACCGAGTGGCGAGAGGTCATGGAGGAGTACCGTCGTCAGCAGGACGATGAGGCCCAGTCATCATGAGCCTATTTGTTTTGGATACGGATATTCTTTCGCTCAATCAGCAACAGCATCCGGTCGTGACGCAACGAGTCGCGGAACACACCGCAGAGGAAATTGCCCTCTGCGTCATCTCTGTCGAAGAGCAACTCAATGGCTGGTACACGCTACTGAGGCGAGCAAAGGAAAAAGCCGCGTTGGCGAAAGCCTATTCGCGACTGACTCGCTGCGTCTCATCGCTCTCATCCCTCACGGTCTTGCCCTTCGATGAAGGCTGTATTGATCGCTACGAATTGCTTCGAGCGTCAAAGGTGCCAGTGCGAACGATGGACCTGCGAATCGCGGCAACCGTGTTGGAATTTGGCGGCGTGCTGGTCACTCGGAACTGGCGTGACTTCAGCAACGTGCCCGGCCTTGAATTAGAAGATTGGTCGAAGCCGAATAACTGACTCGCATCCTCGACCAATCAAAACGCTTCTCTGAGGGAGATTTGTACTCATGACAGCACTTCAAGAACTCGACCAATTCACTCGCTTTACTCAGAACCAATTGTATGAGGACGACGATGCACTTTCGCTCGAAGACTGTTTGCGACTTTGGCGTCGGCAGATCGAAAAGGAAGAAGTGATCACAGACATCAAGCAAGGACTTGCGGACATCGAAGCAGGGCGAGTGGTTTCTGTCGAAGCAGCGTTTCGAGAGGCACGAGCGCTGTTAGGGATTCCTCAATGACGGAGATCACTTTTGAGGTTGAGACGGCATCAGAAAGTGGCTTCGTCGCGAGGGCGTTTGAGGCGTCAATTGTTAGTCAAGCAGATGATCTCAATGAGTTGCAGGCTTGTGTCAGAGATGCCGTCGAGTGTCATTTCGAAGCCGACGAACGACCGCAGTTGTTGCAGGGGAGATTGAGATGAGGATTGAAGCGGTCTACTTGAAAGCGTTCCCGCCTTTTGCCGACGCGTTCATGGAATTTCCGGCGTCGGATAAGGCCGGGAAGCTCGGTGAGGTGCATCTGCTGACGGGGCAAAACGGCACGGGAAAGACTCGGCTCTTGTGTCTGCTGGCGGCGGCGTGCGGAAACAAGCAGCCGCTTGAGGAGCGGTTTCGGACAATTGGAAAAGCCATTCCCGTCGTTGCGGTTAGTGATGAAAGGCGAGTAGCTGCATGGCTCCCTGGGTCGAATCTCTTTGTTCAAGAAGGCAAAGCATGGCGAAGTGGCGAATTAGAAACTCTGGCGTCCGGAAAGAGGTTGCGGAACCCGATCGGAGAGTTTCGAGAGTTCGCTCAAATTGACTGTATTACGCAGTTGTCGACCCCAATGGCGGCACTTGCCTTTCGCGGTACGTCACGCATCTCGGACGCCGAAATTCAGCCGCTCGCAACGCTCACATTTGGCGGCCCGGCGAGCTACCTCAGTTTCACTGCTGACAGCAAGGATGACGCGCTCATCAATCAGAGCGTCGCGAATCTGAAGATGGCGGCGGCGATGGAGCATCTCAGTAAGCGGCCACCGGAAGAGGCGCGAGCGACGCGGTTAATCGGTCGATTGGAAGACATCGTCTCGCAGATTTCCGGAAGGGCCTTTTGTTTTGATGTCACCACACAACCGAGTTTTCGGCTGCGCGTCTTTTGGGGCGGAGTGCCGATGACGTTGACGCAGTTGCCCGATGGCTTGCGGAGCATTGTCGGTTGGCTCGTCGGGTGCGTGGCCAAGATTGATGTGCAATTCCCCGATCATCCCGAGCCGCTCGACATTCCAACGATCCTCTTGCTCGATGAACCCGAGACGCATCTGCATCCGGCATGGCAGCGCAAGATCTTGCCGGCGGCTCAGGCGTTGTTGCCGAACTCGCAGATCTTTGTCGCCACTCACTCACCGTTCGTAATCTCGTCGGTCAACGAGGGCTTCATTCATGTCTTCCGCTCCGACGATAACGGAGTTGTGACGATCGATCCGCCGAAGCCGTGTAGTAAAGGTGACTCATGGCTCGATGCGGTTGAAGACGTGCTCGGCGTTAAGGAGTGGTACGACCCCGAGACAGAGGAACTGCTCGCGAAGTTTCGATCGCTGCGTGATCAAGTCCGCAATGACGCAGGGAACTACGACGAACTCATGGAGTTGGCAAAGTCGATCGCTGTTCGGAGCCCGGCCTTGAATGACCTCATGGGTCGTGAGATGTGGCAACTCGATCGGCAGCTTGGGCGAGGAGATCGTTAGTCATGCGCAAGCAAAAACGACCTGACGAACCAAAAGACCTCGCGAACAATGCTGCGAAGTGGAACCAGCAATGGGCTGGCCTGATGAAACTTTTAACTCGGGGCGGAGTTTTTCGTTGCGCGGCGGTGGGC
>CAZNMS010000536.1:0-5865 GCA_964573505.1 uncultured Planctomycetaceae bacterium
CTATGAAGGTCTTTGTGCAGAGTCGGTTGTGTTGTTCGAACCGGCGACTCACGGCGGACGGCGCCGCGCAAAAGAATCAGCCTCGGAGAGCAACGCCGTTAAGGATTTGGAAGTAGCCGAAATCGTCAGATTTCGGGGAGTTGCGCAGCACTTGAAGTACAGTCGGTTTCAAACCGAAATCTGACGATTTCAGCTACGAATGAAGGCATAGCGCGAAAATCCTTAACGGCGTTGCTCGGAGAGGCTGACCTACGGGTCTGAGGCAGAGCCTCGCTAGGAGCTTGTCCGAGTAACCGTAGCATGGGCTTCCAGCCCGTGCTGTATTTACTCCTACAAGCAGCTTCGAACCGCCAGTCAGACTGCACGGGCTAGAAGCCCATGCTACTCGGACAAACTCCTAGCAGAACTTCGCTGACCCATGTGCCGCGCAGGATCGCGCTTGTGCGCGATGCTCCTGAGTGCTTCGCGAGCGTCGCCGAGAATCCCAGCACTCCTCCGCGACCGTATTTCTTAATGCCGTCAACACGCTGCCAATCGGTGCCGTTGAAGGGGATGCCGTAATGGTCGGGCTGAAGTGACGGAGCAGGAACCTAACAGATGGCGTCAGCGAGGAAGTGATCAAGACCACGCTCCACTCAAACGCTCGCGCTGACGCAGCGGGTTACAAACCGCGTCCCGCACCATCCTTTCTCTATCTTTGCGTCTTCGCGTTAAATCGTCTCAACGCATAGATCGTTAGCGAATCGGTTGCTGCTTCAGCCACGCGAGATTGAACGTGTAATGCTTACTCCTGGTGCGGAGCAGGATGCGGCCGTCGCGGGTTTGGGTGATCGCGAGGTAGCCGTTGATGTTCGCTGGCGAGCCGTTCGCGTTCGCGATGCGTTCGCTGGGGCCGACGATCAGACGGCGGTCGGGCCATGTCTTGCCTTCGTCGTAGCTGACGGCGGCGAAGAGACCGACTCCGGTGAATTCGCCGTCGGTGCTGCGGAAGCTCAAGCCCGGGTTAATGCCGCATTCCTTGCTGCGATGCCGCACCAGCCGCATGGCCCGTTTGGCATCGAGCAGCGTGATGGCCTGAATCTCCTCGTTCGTCACCACATGCGGCGGACGAGTGCGATACTTCAGCTCGATGACCGCCACCCCATCGGATTAAAAACCTGAGCGGCATTGACGACGTGCGTCCGCCAATCATGCCCGCCATAGCCC
Organism: uncultured Planctomycetaceae bacterium; assembly: GCA_964573505.1. Lineage (GTDB taxonomy): Bacteria > Planctomycetota > Planctomycetia > Planctomycetales > Planctomycetaceae > AM-0621. The sequence continues at coordinate 1,207 of CAZNMS010000536.1, forward strand.
TCCCCCCGCGCACACGACGATTGCCATGCCGTTCCGCAGTTCCTTGGCCGGTAGATAAGTCGAGAGAGTCGGCACCGAGACGCCGCGAATCTTCGCAATCTCGACGACCGTCTCAGCAGGAGCATTCTCAACAAACCGAGGCGGCTGATCCGACCAAAGGAGAACCGCCTCCGGAGTCTCCGCCCCAAGCTGACGCTTGAGTTCAAGCTCAGCAGGAGTTGCTTCACGCGGCTCCGCCGCATGCGTCGTCGACAACAGAGCGAACAACTGAAGGGTGATGAGAGCGAAATTGTGCTTCACGATTGAGTGGTTGGTGTAAGTGGAAGACGTGGCAACTGCAAACCGGTCACCGACAGCCTTACGGCATTTCTAGACCATCGATTGGTTCGCAACGTAATGGAGCGTGATTCAGCACATGCGCCGAACCATCTGCTATTGCGTTAGGAAGGTTTTGCCCACTCGGTTCTCGCCGGGCAACCAATATTCAAAGACAAGTTCCAAATGTGTTTTGAACGGGATACAGCCCCAGATTGTGAACTAAAACCTCAAGCGATAGAACTCGTGCATGAGTACCACAGCAGCAAACAATCATCTGACTCAACTTGAAGAGTTACTCGCGGCATCGAGGGAGAATTACGACGCCTGCATTAGCCATATCGATCATCAGCACACACTTCTTGGTGTGACCGCAAATATGCGGCTGCACCATTTGAAATTCGATGCAAATGGGCAGCCTAAGGTTGATGCACTTGCGAAAGTCTTGGTCAATCATGCAATTGACTACGCGATCTCGTCGCGCAATAGACCGGCAAACTTCACGGCCCAGGATGCAATGAAATACTCGCAGGAAGCGAGGAAGCTGTTTCGAGTGGTAAGCGCACCGGCTGGTACTACTGACCTTGCAGGAGAAGCAGGAGAGCTTCTGCTCTATTTCCTATTGGAAACGATCATCAAAGCACCGCAGGTAGTTGCGAAGGTTGAACTCAAGACAAACCCCGCTCTGGAAGTTAACGGCTCCGACGGAATTCACATGCGATGGAATCCCAATGATTCGGTCGTCGATGTTTATTTCGGTGAATCGAAGATGTATGGCGATGTGGGCGCGGCTTTGACCAAGGCGTTTGAGAGTATTGAGAACTTCCATGCGAACGGAATGCGCGAGCACGAATTCTCGATGGTCACGAAGTTCTTCAAAGGCGTGGACGACAACGTGAAGGCTGCGGTGGCAAACGTACTTGATACCGGTAAACCGGGACTAGGTGCGAGGACCAACCACGCCTGCTTGATCGGTTACGACTGGACTGCAACCGGATTGACGCCCGGCCAAGCTGCGAATTCGGTTGAAGCTGAGTATCGAAAGCAGTTTCTGCAATCTGCTCCCGATCTCCACAGGAGGCTGCAAGCGCGATTGAGCAGTTGCCAACGCAAGCAATACGGGTTTGAGGTCTTCTTTCTCCCATTTACCAGCGTCCAAGCATTTCGAGATGCCTTCAACGCCGCAATGGAGTGATGCCAAGTGTCGGTCAAGCTCTTACAAATGCTCCCGTCCGATGAGCCTTCTTGGTTTACGGACCTTGTTCGCAAACTTCTTATTGCAGATTTGGCAACTCAGTTGCCGGGGACTGCTCAATCGCCGGTCGCTGCAATCACAGCAGATGATGCTCGAAGATTGCTTGGGCGTGCATCAGTCCTTTCATTGTCGGACGAGCAACCACAGCGTGCGATTGCCTACGAAATCGCGACTCGCCTCATCGAGTTGTCTGAAGGCCGAGTTCCGGGATTGGTATCAGCAGCCGACTTGATTCTTTCTCGAATTGGCAACTTTCCCGGTCGAAGCCTACTTCGCAAACGGTATGTCGGCAGAACCGACGGCGTCCCAGCGGTCCCAGCAAGACTCAAGTTGGAACGAATCGGACGCGAACTGGAAAACACGGTTACCGGCCCAGACCAAAAGCCATGGCTGCTCACTGACTTTCAGAACGAATTCCTTTCTGAACTTGAACGGTCAACCTCAGTCTCCGTTTCTGCACCGACGTCTGCGGGGAAGTCCTTCGTCCTTGGGCTCGATTTGGTCCGCCGCATCAGAAAAAGTAGACCAGCATGTGTGGTCTATGTGGTTCCAACCCGCGCACTTATTCGCGAAGTAACTATGAGCATCCGTGATCATTTGCGGCGGGCGGAAATGGGCGACATACCCGTGCGGTCCGTTCCATTTCCAATCTCACAGGAGCGAGCGCCGAAGGGAGCCGTTTTCGTTCTGACGCAAGAACGTCTCTTGAGTCTGCTTCATTCTCGCGATGGGCATCAGTGGATAACGACGTTGGTTGTGGATGAAGCACAGAGCATCCGCGATGAAGCCCGAGGCATCATTCTCCAAACCGCGATCGAAGCTGTCGTCGCCAAGCATCCTCGTGCCGAGGTTCATTTTGCGAGCCCCCTCGCGTCCAATCCAGAGTTTCTTCTTGATGTAATCGCGCGACGAGCTACGGGTAGGCACTTTGTTCGAACTCTGTCGCCGGTGTCGCAGAATCTCATTCTGGTCTCCGAAGTTGGTGGGAAGCCGTCACAGGCGCAGTTCCACTTAGTTGGCGGGCCAACGCCGCTTGAACTTGGTACTCGTGAACTAGGATTTCCGTTGCGAGGTAAGGTCTTCGAACAGCGGGCAAATCTCGCAAGAGCAATTACGCGCGATGATGAAATCACCCTCTTATACTGCAATAAGCCGAGCAATACTGAGGAATTAGCAGAGGCGATCGTTGATAGTCAGAAAGCTGAAGGCACAGTAAATCCAAATGATTCTGACATTCAAGAGCTAATTGAGTTCGTACAAGCGGACTTGCACGACGAATATCCGCTTGTCAAAACCTTGCCTCACAGGGTCGCGTTTCATTATGCATTCATGCCTGCCATCGTGCGTGCCAGAGTTGAGGACTTATGTCGCGATGGAAAGCTAAAATTCGTCTGTTGTACGAGCACGCTACTTCAAGGTGTTAATCTTCCAGTTCGTCACATTGTCATTGAAAACCCCAAACGCGGCTCTGATGGTATGCCCCGCGCAGACTTCTTGAATCTGGCTGGTCGTGCAGGGCGGTTGCTTAAGGAGTTCCACGGCAATGTCTGGTGTGTTCGTCCGACGGATTGGAAAGTAAAGGCGTATGACGGCGAGTCACTCACCGAAATTCGTTCGGCGATGAACGAGGCAATGGCCGATGGCGGCATCATTATCCAACAAGTGTTGAACAATGAGCTGTCCGACAAGAAAATTGATTACGGCGAGGCGGCGCTGGGAAAAGTCTATTGCGATTTTGTACGCGAAAAACGTGATCTCGCGGAGTCGCAATGGAAGACCGATAAGAATGCGATTGCTCTGGAAGCAACCGCAGCCGCAATCAAATCGCTTCAAGTTACTCTGCCAACGGAAGTTTTGGACGCCAATCGATTTCTTCGACCAGATCGGTTACAGCGGTTACACGATGTGCTGAAAGAGCAGCCATCACTCGATTCTTACATACCCAGAATTCCTCGCGACAAGGGGGCTTATGCACGACTCGAAGCAATAGTAAAGGTGCTTTATGAAGTATTTGTGCAAGATGAGACCAAGCTCTATCGCCGCTGGGCATGGCTCGCCAGCTGTTGGATTCTCAACACTCCATTGAGCAAGATAATCGCCGACGAACTCGCCAAGCCGCCATATCCCGATGGACCACAGAAAGCCTCGGGACGCATTAGCAAACTACTGGAACATATTGAGTATGAAGTTCGATTTCGACTTGTGAAGTACTTCATGGCTTACAGCAGCGTACTTGCCCTCGTGCTTCGGGAACGCGGCGATGCAGATGCCGCGGACGCCCTCGAACCGTTTCATGTGTATCTTGAATGCGGTGCATCAGATCGGATTGCACTCAACCTGATCGCCCTTGGTTTGTCGCGAGCGACGGCCTTGGCATTACGCGACAAGGTTCGGTTCCCCGATGGTTCATCGCCTGAGGATTGCCTTGCCAAATTGGCGTCAACCGATCTTGCCAAATTGGCAATCCCGACGTTGTGCTTACGAGAACTGAAAGACCTACTTGGCCGGAAATAGTGTGGGCCGCAATTTGCTAGCCGAGTCGATTTCATCGTCGTTTAGCTTCTGCCAATTCATTGAGGCGGCTACGTGATTGAGTGATTGGATTTCATGACAATTCCGTGCCGCGAATTGAAAACAGAATGGCGTTGTCCATCTCAACGCAGAACGGCGCGGGCTTCGTGGCGAAATGCAGTTATCCCGCGAGTTGATACCGAACAGGGTGGTCGGTGTGTTGAATCACGCGGGTTGATCTCCAAGAAGCTCTGCGAAATCACGGCCAGCTTGTTCGCCGCATGGCTTACTTGGGTGCAGGCCGATGCCTTGTTCTACTTGCGCCAGAGCTTGCCGAACTTTTCGGGGACTGGGAAATTGTCTTGGCCGGTGGGGGAGTAGGCGGTGCGTTCGGGTTCGTCTTCGCGGAGGCGCTGGCGGCAGAGGTTGAAGTGCCAGGGGAAGTGATCCTTGGGCTGAGCTCCTGCGATGCCTTTGGTGGGGGCGAGGGTGAAGGCGTCTTCGCCGACGATCGGCAGGCTCAGCTCGATGCTCCAGCGATCCGCGCCGCGATGCACGGCGACTTGAGCACCGCTGCT
>CAZNMS010000537.1:0-5859 GCA_964573505.1 uncultured Planctomycetaceae bacterium
CATGCGGATTCCTCAGTGAATACGAACCGACCCACTGAGGTAATGCCGAACGGCTTCGCGAGCCCCTCAAGAATTTTTAAGAAAGCGTTTTCCCTATCTCCCCTCGTACCATTGGGAAGATCGGAACAAGACATGGACCCAGCCGAAGCTCGCAAGCAGATGCTGCGATTGGCAACTCGGGACGGCGGCGAACTCTCGCCGACTCAAGTTGCCATTCAGGCGTCGGGCTGAGTGTGGACGGGGGGCAGGCAGGCCGATATTCAATGTTTCTTCGCGCAACATGCCGGGCTGGAAGTTGGGGGGAATGTTGACTGATCAGTCTGTGACCCATTGGATTGGGGAACTGAAAGCTGGAAACGAGCACGCTTTGGAGCCGCTCTGGCAGCGGTACTTTCATCGTTTGGTGGGGCTCGCAAGTCATCGACTCGCTGAGCTGCCTCGGTTGCCAGCAGACGGCGAAGATGTCGCGCTCAGCGCCTTCAACAGCTTCTATCAAGGTCTGAAGCGCGGGCACTTTCCGGTGCTCGACGATCGCGACAACTTGTGGCGCGTGCTGGTGACGTTGACCGCTCGCAAAGCCGCTCGTGTGGTGCGCGACGAACGCACGGACAAACGCGGCGGAGGTTTGGTCGTTGGTGAATCGGGAGTCGCTCTGCCGGGAATGCCTGCGTGGCAAGGCTTCGAGCAGTTGATTAGTTCCGAGCCCACTCCCGAGTTCGCGGCGATGGTCGGAGACGAATGCCGTCGCTTGCTTCAACAACTGCCCGACGAAGAGCAACGCAACGTCGCGCTGCTGAAGATGGAAGGCTATACGTCCGAGGAAATCTCTCAGCGCATCGGTCGCTCGTTGGCGACCATCGAACGCAAACTGAAAGTCATTCGGACTGTGTGGGAGAGTTGCTCGTAACGTCGAAGTGGCGAGCCGATCTGCGAGTTTGTGGGTGAGGGCAGAATGAGTTTGGGGACGAACAGCGCGAGCACGATTCTGGATGCCGAGTTCGTCCTGCGCATGGATCGCGTGTGTGATGAGTTCGAGTCCGCGTGGCTCAAGGGCGAGCGTCGTGCGATTGAGTCAGTCGTCAGTGAGTTCGCGATCGGCGAGCGAGACGAAGTGGTTATCGAACTCGTTCGACTGGAGCGTGAGCTGCGCGAAAAGGTCGGTGAGCAACCTCTGCGATCGGAGTACGAGCACCGCTTTCCGACCGTCGATTTCGGAACGTTGTTCAAGTCGCGCTCTGGAACAACAGCGACACTCTTTCGACCGTCGAGCAACTCGCTGCCGCAGATTGCGGGTTACGAGATCCTCGAACGCATCGGTCGCGGCGGCATGGGCGTCGTGCATAAAGCGCGGCACTTGAAGCTCAATCGCTTGGTCGCGCTCAAGATGATCGACGGGGCGTTCCCCAGTGACGAACAGCTCGCGCGGTTCCAGTCCGAAGCGGAAGCCATCGCGCTCTTGCAGCATCCTCACATCGTGCAGATTCACGAGGTCGGCGAAGCGCACGGTCATCCGTTTCTCGCTCTCGAATACATCGAAGGCGAGACGCTCGCCGATCGACTGGCCGGTGAACCTCAGCCGCCATTTGCTGCGGCCACGCTGATCTCAATGCTCGCGCGAGCCGTGCAGGTCGCTCATGAACGCGGAGTGGTGCATCGCGATTTGAAGCCGACCAACATCATGCTGGCCGCGCCTTCAACGTCGCCGAGTTGGAACGGCAAGAGTCGCACGCCGTTGCCTCAGAGCGAGTCGGTCATCGACAACCTGAAAGCGAAGACCGAGCAACTCTCTCGCTCGCGGACGCCTCGTTCGGCGGGGCCTTCGCAGAGCGATGTGGCTCGCGCTTACGGCGTGCCCAAGATCACCGACTTCGGTTTGGCCAAGCGGCTTGATGACGAATCGCATCTCACCATGACCGGCGCGATCGTCGGTACTCCAAGTTACATGGCCCCCGAGCAAGCCATTGGCAAATCAGCGGCGCATGGTCCCGCGATCGATGTCTATTCGCTCGGCGCGATCCTCTACGAAATGCTGACGGGACGACCGCCGTTCAAAGCGCCGACGTCGCTCGAAACATTGGAGTTGGTTCGCACTGCGGATCCGCTGCCGCCGACTCATCTGCAACCGCGAGTGCCGCGCGATCTCGAAACGATCTGCCTCAAGTGCTTGCAGAAGGAGCCTGCCGCGCGTTTCGAGTCCATGAAGGAACTGGCCGACGAGCTCGATCGCTTCATTCATCAAGAGCCCATTCGAACGCGGCCCGTCGGTCTCGGTGAGCGAGCATTGAAGTGGGCTCGACGGCATCCGTCAGGAGCGTCGTTGATCGCACTGAGCTGCTTCATGGTGATCGCGCTGGTCGGCGTTTGGGGCGTCTTCACTCAGCGACTGCGCGAGCAACGACGCGAAGCGAATCTCGCGCGAGTCGATGCCGAGAAAGCTCGCGATGCCGCGAAGAGCTTGCAGGTTGAAGCGGTCACGGCTCGAAACGAAGCGCTGTCGGCCAAGAACGATGCCGTGCGTGCCCGCGATGAAGCACTCGAAGAGAAAGAACGAACTCGGCGCGTGACTTACGCCGCGTCGATTCAGTTGGCTCATCGAGCTTGGGGCGACGGGAACATCGAGCGAATGCGGTCGATTCTCGAAGGGCAGGGCTGTATGCCAGCAGACGGCGAGAGTGATCTTCGCAATTGGGAGTGGCGGTTTCTGGCATCGTTGCAACAGACCGAAATCAAAAGCCTGACGAGCCCCATTCTGGATGGCCCCGAACAACACGCCGATCTCGCCGCGCGAGGCTTCAACTCCGTTTGCTTCACGCCCGACGGGCAGAAGGTGCTCGCCACGGATTGGCTCAAAGGTCGCGGCGTGCATGTGTTTGACGTTGGAACGGGACAGCTCGAACGAGTGCTCGATGAGCATGAAGGAACGGTCCAACTTGCCGTCTTTAGCCCCGATGGGCGATCGCTGTTTACGGCCGGTCGCTTCAATTCGAACTCGTACTTGCGCGATGGTCGGACCTTCGAAACAAAGAGCCTGCTGAATCATCCGCAGCATGTCTACGGCGCGACGTTTAGTCCTGATTCCAAGTGGCTCTTCACTACGTGTTGGGACAAGAAGATCCGCATCTGGGATGCAACGACCGGCGAACTGCGCCGCGAATGGCAAGGTTCAGACTTCGCGATTTACAGCATCGCGATCTCGCCCGATGGCCGTCACATGGCGACGACCGGCGCGGTGGGCGTCGTGAAGTTATGGAGCCCCGATCCAGCAGGCATCGATCGGCCGTGGCATGAAGTCGCGCGCTTCACGGGTCATCGGACGCAAGTCACCGGGTTGGCCTTTAGCCCTGATAACGAGACCTTCGCGACCTCGTGCGAAGCCGGAGAGATTCGACTGTGGAGCGTGCGCGAACGGCGTTTGCTAAGTCCTATCTACGAACATTCGAAGTGGGTTTATCAGCTCCAGTTCAGTCCCGATGGCCGTTGGCTGCTTGCCTGCTCGGACGACAAAACGGTTTCGTTGATCGATCCGCAGACCTTTCGAGTTGCTCGCCGACTGCGCGGGCATTCGGGGAACGTGCGCGGAGTGGCGGTTTCTCCCGATGGCGAGCTGATTGCGACAGCGGGGCTCGATCGGCAGATCAAGATTTGGGATGCCGTTCGACGAGCCGATGAGTTCGAGGAACTCGCAGGTCCGCCCCACCGTAAGAACGACATGCTCGTGATGCCGGACGGCAAACTGTTGGCGACGGCTTGTCGTGACGGGCAGATCTATCTGTGGGACATGCAGAGCCGGACCGTCGTGCGATCCCTGCCAATGTCGAACATCGAAGTCGGTTGGTTGGGAGTCAGTCCCGATGGCCGTTGGCTGGCGGCAGTTGCTCATGAATCCACACCGGTCATCAAGGTCTGGGATACTCGCACTTGGAAAGTCGCTCATGAGCTTGCGGGACATTCTTGGAACGTGATTTCGTTGACGTTCTCTCCCGACAGCCAATGGCTCGCCAGCGCCAGCTACGACTCAACGGTCCGGCTGTGGAACATGCAAACTGGCCAGATGGAGCCGCCCATTAGCGGTCTCGTTGGTCGAGCGATCGCAACGGCTTGGATGCCCGATGGAAAGCGACTGCTCATTGGTGGGCAATATGAAGACCTCGTCGAATGGGACATCCAAGAACGTCGTGTGACGCGGCGATTCGGCGGGCACGCGCTGGGAATCGTATCGATGTTGCTGTTCGATGAAGGACGCCGAGTGGCTGTCGTCACGAATGAAACTCAAGTTCGCATTTGGAATCTGGAGACAGAACGCACCGAGCACACCATGCCCGGCCAAGGCGGTCCAATCACTCGCATGGCCGTCAGCGCCGACAACGAGCGGCTCTTTACGTCGAGCTATGACAACACCCTGCGCGTGTGGGATACGAGGACCGGGTACGAGCTGATGACATTCACTCCGGCTCCTGAGATCGAGTACTCAATGGCGTTCGATTCCGCTGAGCAATCTCTGTTCGCGTCTTCGAGCAGTGGCATCGTGAGAGTGTGGAAGCCGCGCTCGGATGTGCCCGCGCTCGACCGACCGATATCCCGAGGACGCTCGGCACAATGGCACGAACAACAGTTGCGAGAGAGCATCGACCACGGTCGCGGAGCCACAGCCGTGTGGCATTTGGAACGCTTGGCCGAACGCGATGCGGAGCACCCGCTGTTGCTTCGCTATGAAGCCGAAGCCGCCGCACGCATGCTCGATTGGAACCGCGCGGCGCGAGCCCTGACGGAAGAGATCGCTCGTCACTTCACGGACTCGCCATTGTCGCCAGACCAGCGACAGCAATTGGTTCGAGCTGCTTTCTGCTGGCGCATGACGGGCAACGAGCGGGCCTATCGTGACTTCGTCACACAGCAACTCGATCGCTACGACGGCACGAATCATGACGAGACGTTGAACTCGCTCGCATGGCTCTGCACCTTCGGGCCGATCGACGGTGAGTTCGCGAATCGCGCCATTCAGTTAGCCGAGAAGGCAGTGGCATTGAGAGCAAGCAACCTCAACGTGAATACGCTGGCGACGGTGCATCTCGCCGCCGATCGCAACGTCGAAGCGATCGCCGGCTTCGAACGCTCCATCGCACTCAACCCCAGCGGCGTCGGTCGCTATTACGACTACTACGGCTTGGCGATCGCTCAACATCGACTCGGCAATCACAGCCTCGCCCGCGACTGGTTCGAACGAGCCCGCGCCATCTGGAGATCCCAAGACGGGATCCGCTCGACGACCTCATTCTGGACCTGCGCCGAACTCGAACTCCTCGACAGTTGGGCGCTCGCTGAAATGCAGAAGTAGGAACGGTTCCACTCACCCCGACACAGCCAACCAAACAAAGCCGCGACTCCTACTTCCGCTTCTTTGAAGCCGTCGACTTGCGTCGCATGCTCGCTGTGTTCGTTGACCCGCCTTGGCCTTCTGATCGCGAAGTCGACGAGCCGCCGCTTCAAGTTCATCCAACGATAACCCCCGAAGCCGGACAATAAACGTCGTTGTAGGACTCGTGCGCGCCGAGTTCGGCACCATCACTCACGATGAGCTCCTCAGAGTTTTGGAAAGGAAGCCAACCAGCAAGATTCTAAAAAAATCCGAGTTCAAATCTTCCTCTCTCACTCACCAAGAAGAGAACAGCTCGCGGTGTGCCGAACGACATTGGCTTGCGCCGTGCCGCTACAACCAAGTCGAGTACTCGACCAGCTTGCTCGATGACCTGCCGCCGTGACGCCGCCGATTCGGACCGCTCCATGAAGCTGTCCAACCTCGGCGACTCTGGTGGCGATGGTGGGCAAGGTGCCGATGAGAATGGCCCAAGCGGGCTCATT
>CAZNMS010000538.1:0-5857 GCA_964573505.1 uncultured Planctomycetaceae bacterium
GCTATGAATAAATCGCCCCTGGGCTTGTCCCAGGGGTTTAGCGGCCTTTGCGCTACTCGAATTTGCCCTAAATCGTAGTAGCGCAAAAGCCGTTGAACCCCCGACGCAAGGTCGGGGGCGATTAAATCACAACCTCTCCGAGTCAAGCTACGTCTGCGCCGCGAGCTGTGCTCGCGAGGCGCGGAACAGAGTGGCTCAGAGCAGCCGTTCTTCCGGCGCGGGCTCGTGTCGCCGCATGTCTTTTTTCGGCCGCGCGAGATTTCTGGAAATCCTCGTAACGCGAGTCCGGCAGCGGCATCTGAATGCTGTCACTGCGGTGAACCGGACCGCTCGCCCCGACTGACCGCAGTCGCGGATTGCTCGAGCGAGTCCGAGGCGTTGCCCCCTTAACCGCTGCTTGGCCCTCGGAGTCAAGCAGCGTGTTTGATGAGTGCTCGACTTTGAGAGTCGAGCTACGGGCGCGTTTCTGTCACGAACTTTCTGCGAGGAGATTGTTGCCATGAAGATTGTCACGATTGTTACAGCCGCCGGTTTGTTGTTGGGTACTTGCTGCTTCTTGACCGGCTGCGGTGAGTCCGCGAATGCCAACAAGATGACGTCTCAGTCCGGCAAGATGGCCGACGAGAAGATGGGCATGGACAAGATGGGAATGGAGAAAATGGACTCCGACAAAATGGGCATGGAGAAGATGTCGGGGGACAAGATGAGTGGCGACAAAATGGCGATGGACAAGATGGCCGACGAAAAGATGAGCGGCGACAAGATGAAGATGGGCACGGAGAAAATGGGCTCCGGCAAGATGAGCGAGGGCAAGATGTCCGGCGACAAGATGTCGGACAACAAGTAGTCGCATCGCTCCTTCATGTTGGCTCGTCGTTGCAGTCCTGGAGTGCTCCGGCTTGACGGAGCCCTCCGACTCAGCGGCACGCGGTCGTCATGCAACGCAGATGCTGCCGTCGTTGTCGAATTACGGATCGAGCTTCTTGTCCTGAGGTCTCTGGTCGCAGCCATTCTCAACGGCGAGCGACAGGAAGATTGAGGGCAGGAAGATCTTCGGTTGAGCGTTGTTTCCGACGGCAGCGCGGCTGCGATTGGTTAAGTGCCGCGCCGCTGAGTCGGAGGGCTCTGTCGAGCCGGAGCACTCCAGGAATCGCGCTCCCTCGCTTCGTAGCTTCCGGAGATCGTCTCATGCGTCGCATTGCGCATAAGCATCCGCGTCCTGTGCGTTGGATGCATTGGCTGAATGTCGTGCTGCTCAGCGGAATGATTTGGAGTGGCTTGCTCATCTATTGGGCCAACGACGTCTACAGCATCCGACTCGGCGAACGAGTCCTGTTTCGATTCTTTCCTCAGTCCGTCTATTCCGCATTGGGCTTGTCTGCTCGATTGGCGGAAGGCATGGCATGGCACTTCGCTCTCATGTGGGGCTTTGCTTTGAACGGTTTGGCTTACGTGACTTACACGTTGGTCTCGGGCGAGTGGCGGTACTTAGTGCCCAATCGCCAATCGTTTCGCGAAGTGCTGGTCGTCGTGCTGCATGACTTGCATCTCAGCCGAGTTGCTCCGCCGCCTCGCAAATTCAATGCGGCTCAGCAGTTCGCATACACCGGCGTGATATTGATGGGCGGCGGTTCGTTGCTGACGGGACTGGCCATCTTCAAGCCCGTGCAATTCGCTTGGCTCACCGCACTCTTGGGCGGTTACGAGTGGGCGAGATTCGAGCACTTCGCGCTGACAGTGGGCTATGTCCTGTTCTTTTTAATGCACATCACGCAGGTCATTCGCGCGGGTTGGAACAACTTCCGAGCGATGGTCTGCGGCTATGAACTCGTCGACGCAACGGAGGCTCAACATGTCTGAGCATCACAACAACTCGAACGTTGCATTGAGCACTGCGGAGCCATCGCCCGTGCTTCGAAATGTTGATGCCGACAACGAGATTCGTCGGCTGACTCGTCGTAGTTTCACGACCGGAGGCATCGCAGCATTGCTCGGCGCGACTGGGCTCGGTTGGCTCAAGATGGCGCGTGAAGAGGACGGCGTCTCATGGCCATTGCGCAAGGTGTTGGAGTTCAACGCGAGCGTCAGTCAGTCAATCTTCGATCCTCGGCGAATGGCTCCGACCTTCGATCGGTCCCGAGTTGCTGATCCGCGCGTCAACGGCATGTTGGGTTTGAAATCTGAGATCGACGTTTCGCGCTGGCAGTTGGAGGTGCTCAGCGGAGATACGAAACCGATCGTCGAACGCTCGCTGCCAATGCAGGCGATCTACGAACTGCCGCGCGTCGAAATGGTGACCGAGTTCAAGTGCGTCGAAGGATGGAGTCAGATCGTGCATTGGTCCGGAGCACGACTCGCGGACTTCATCAAGCACTACGGTCACGAGACTCCCTTCATCGGACTGACAACACCCGATCGCGGCTACTACGTCGGCCTCGAACGCGCCAGCGCGATACATGCTCAATCGATGCTGGCCTACGAAATGAATGGCGAGCCGCTGACGTCCGGTCACGGGGCCCCACTGCGATTGGTCTGCCCGCTGAAGTACGGAGTGAAGTCCATCAAACGCATCGGAGCAATTCACTTCACTCATCAACGCCCGGCGGACTACTGGGCCGAACGCGGCTATGACTGGTATCTCGGGCATTGAGGCAAGCGATCGAAGCGATGCGTTGCGCGAGATGATCAAGATGTAATTCTTGCTCCAGCAACTGAAGAACGCATGCACGACTAAGGCTGCGCGTTGTCGATCTCGGTGGCGGAGCGGCTGAGCTAAGTCGACGAGTCGCTCAGATTCCTCCGCCGGATGCGGATTGCTTTCTCGCGGCGGATTTCGGGATGTCGCCGCTCAGGGTGAGTTGCTCCATCATGAAGAGCAGCTTGTCGGTCAGCTTCTCTTTGCGATCGAGCGCTTGCGGCGCGAGCACGATGATGCCGAGCTGGATGTCCTTCACGCTGTAGCGGAACAAGATCACGTCGTACGTCAGACCGTCGATCTTCTCGTCGAGCACGATGTAGTCGAACGCTTTGTAAGGCACATACGGGATGCCTTTGGGGACTCGCTCTTCGGTGAACTTCCACGGATTGGTCGCGACGTTGCGCGCGAAGTTGAAGTTGTCGGCCAGTGTGTCAGCGAGTTCTGCGGCGAAGTTGGCCGGGATGATGTTGATGTTCGTTTCGCGGTCGAGCCACATGCGGTGATTCGAGCAGGCGAAGATCCAAGCGGGCTTCGTCGGCGAGTCAGACTCCGGCACGTCGACGCGCAGTTCTGCGGTCCATGCACCGACAAGACCCGGCAGCGGCTTCTTCAAGAACGGCGGCTGACGTTGATCCGGTTGATCCTCAGCCGGCGGCGGGATCTCGGTGAAACCTTTCGGAGTTCGCAACTCAAGGCCGTTGCCCTGCCATGCTCTCAATTCGAGTGCCGAGTCAAGCCGTTGCCGATACTCAAAGTACTTCGCGCTCTCCGCCAATCGCTGCTCGTAAGTCTGAGTCCCGCAGCCAATCAATCCGCAAAGAAGCATGCCAACGGCGCATCGAATTTGAATCGTTCTCATGAGGTGCGTTTCTCTCGAAGGGCAAACAGCGTCGAATCGTTCGCGGCGCATAAGAGGAAGAGTTCTTGACCACAATGAAGCCCCCAAACGTCCGCCACGACGTTTTATCACGCACTCAGCCAGAAGGGCCATGACGCCACAACAAACCCGCACGGACGGGAAAGCGATGCTACTCAGGCTCGCCCTTTCACTTGTCCGTGAAATGTCGAGCACCTCACAGCCCGGTCTCTTCTGCGACTGGAGCTTTGCGTAACTCAATGTGGGCGAGGGCATGTAACGAAGATTGCCACATTTACGGTCGTGACACTTTGCGAAGTCTCTGATCTGCTCGACGAGTTCCGGGTTGTGGACTGTCGAGCAAGAACCGGTTCTGCCGCTCAAAAGGCGGCATGGCCGCAAAGTGGAAATGAATCTCAGCACTCAAAAAAGAAGGCGAAGCACATTGCGATGTGCTTCGCCTTCTTCATTCGCTTTCCATTACGGCAAATTACTTCATGGGCTGTGCGGTATCGGCAGGCTTCCCATTTGGAAACGCGGCACGGTGCATTTCATCGACGACCGCCTGCGCCTCCGCCTTTTGCTCGGGGGTCTGTTTGCTTTCTGGCGGCGGCTCATTTTTCGCGCATCCGCAACATGCGAGAGTCGCCAAAAGCAGACTCAAGATTCGCAAAGAATTTAATACCATCATCTCCTCATCATCAATGAATTGGTTGTATGTCAGTGAAAATCAACTCTTCGACTGGACCACTCTCGCAGTCGCACAACGAGCCGTCGGAAACTGCGAACCTCAGCCATTTTAAATATACTGAGCGTGCAGGTTAGTTTAATTCCACGGCGCGCGACGCAGTTAAAATCGTCAGATTTCAGGCGTCCGAAACCTCACGATTTCGGCTACGGAAACTCGAAGAGGTGCTGACGAATTAGAGGGCGTCATGTCGTTGCTGTTAAATTAGTACTCATTAATGGCTTCGCCATTAGCGATCGTGTGAATTGCCCACCACACAGTGGTATTGGCTGTGCTGTTGACTCCAGATGATTCAATCGAATTCGAAATAAACTTAACAACGCCATCGCCCAGTAGGACGTGCAAGCCTCCGGTGTGGGCACTACGTGCGGAGACCTGATTATTATCGGCCCAGCCAGAGTTTCCGGTCATTCCATGGTTCGCGTTCGAGACGATCATCATGAGGTCATCCGAACCACCGGCAGGATCGTTCGGACGGTAGCAATCGCCGACCGCGTGATTGATTGTTGCGCTCGAGCCAGCACCGGGAAATGCCCAAATTCCTCGCATATCTCGAGCCGCATCAACTCCGGCCCGGATCTCGTCGACAAAGACGGTGTTTGACATGCCGTCTACCACATCTCGTTGAGAAACACCCTTATTGAGGTTCGCGACTCCGGGGCCGTTTGTGCCCGGATATATATTGATTCCGTAACAGCCTCGTTGTGCGTTCGTAAAACCGGCGTAGGCGGCAATCGATGACGCGCTGGATGTGAATGGCGTTCCTGAGAATGGGTCGGATGGACACACGAGGCTGCCTATATAAGTCTGATAAACAGCCGCATTGCTCGAAATGCCGACATCGAAATTGAATTTCTCATACACCGGCAACTGATCAAGTTGCGGCAGGATAAGTACTAGCCAATTTGCACGATCCGTTGTGCCGTTGAATGTGCGCGTTGTTCCAGTGGTGATCCATGCTGGCGGGAAGACTCGATATGTCTCTTCGTAATTTTGAAGCCCAAGACCGAGTTGCTTAAGATTGTTTTTACACTGTGAGCGGCGCGCGGATTCGCGAGCCTGTTGTACTGCCGGAAGCAACAATGCTACCAGCACCGCAATAATTGCGATGACGACAAGGAGTTCAATGAGCGTGAAACCTCCACGATTACGACGCTGAATCATACGATTAAATCTCCAAAAAGTGCTTACCTGAAATTACATCAAGACCATCAAGCCAAGTAACGGTTGCAATATCGCGTGCTGTGCCAAGGAAGTTCGGGGCGGTATCGGCAATGAGGCACACAGGCTGAGTCTCAATTCTTCTCTTAGTGGCGGTTGGATGTCAGTGCCACCCTTCCTAAATGGTTGCCCGCGTTTTCGTGAGTGCGAAGTCATCTGCCAAACTTGGTTGGTTCGATGCAGGCGACGGAGAGGTCTGGCCCTCGATTGGGGCTGTGTGCAACGGATGCCGCCCAAAGTCGCACTCACGCTCAAGGGCATTCGTTTCTTCCTTCGCAAGTTCAGCGCGCCGTGCCCGCATCTTTGTGCGACGGACTTGCAGTCCGTCGCCGCC
>CAZNMS010000539.1:0-5851 GCA_964573505.1 uncultured Planctomycetaceae bacterium
AATGACGGGCGACGTCGTGCTGCCATTCGAGGTAATCGCGTGAATGCTCGCGTGAGTGAGCAGTCCGCCGCGCACCGTCTTCGACTTGTCCAAGCTCACGCGACGAAAGTCCGGCCCGGCGACGCCATCAATGCGGTAGTGCTTCGCGAGGCGTTCATTGAGCATCGTCCAATCGGAGTCGATGAGATTCGTTAGCGGCAGGTCCCGACGAAACATCTCCGAAATAAAATGCTCGGTCTCGCCGCGCATCGCGGCTTCGAGTTCGAGGTCGTATTCGGGATAGAGATCCGCGTTCGCTTTCATCACGCCGACTTCGCGCACTCGCAGCCACTGTCCGGTGAAGTCTTTGAGAAACCGCCCGGCGCGAGCATCCGCCAAAATGCGTTCGACTTGCAGACGGCGCTTCGCGGGGTCGAGCAAACTTCCATCCGCCGCCGCTTTCAGCAGTTCGTCGTCCGGCGTCGATCGCCAGAGGAAATAGGACATCCTCGACGCAAGAGCGAAGGCGTCGGGACCGTTCGGCGGCTCTTCGTGATAGAGAAAACGAGGCGAGACCAGCATCGCGGTCAGCATGCTGCGAAGTGCTTCGTCGGGCTTCATTGTTTTCGCAAACTTCTCATACAGCGCTCGGTACTTCGCCACAGCGGCATCATCCACCGGTCTGCGGAAAAGCTTCGGCGCGAGATGCGCCGCGATGGCGGCGGCTTTCTCCGGAGTGGGCTGCGTCGGATCGATATCGCCAAACAACGTGCGATGTCCCTGCGGCGGCCAGCTCTCGTAGATCGGTCCTTCGATGTTGAAAGAGCGGATGGCGATGAACGGCCCCGGCTGATCGATCATCGTGCGGCCCTGCGAGTGCGGCGCGCCATCCATGATCGTGAACACCACGCGGTCGCCCGGCTCCAGGTAATAGCGGGCCTCGACCTCGCGCGGTTGCTCGTCGGTGAAGGCGAAGACGCTTTCCGCTTTTGGCAGCTTGCCTGAATAGCCCTCATGAACGGTGAACTTCAGCCGCGCGGGCTTGCCGTCATTCTTCAGCGCATAGGCCACCGCTTTCACCCGATACCAGCCGCGCCCGGCGGGAAGGCCGAGTTGGGGCTCACCGCTGAAATAGTTCTGCACCGTCATGACCGCATCGAGATGCGGACCATCGGTCGGCTTGGGCGGTCGCAGTTCGCCGTTTTCCAGCACCGGGAAGCGATAGCCGTAGGAGTCCGGGTTCGCCTTAACCGCCTCTTCCATCTTGCGAGTGTTGGCTTTTTCCTGCGGAGTCAGGTTGTCGAACTTCGCGAGTCGGCCGGCAAGATTCTTTTGGGAAAGCTCGATGGCGCGGCGATTAGCGTCATGCAGCGTGAAGGTCTTGCTCACCGTTTGCGGTTGCTGCGACGGCGCGATGGCCCGAGCCAGAATGAAGTCGGCGGCCTTCATGTATTCCTGCATCTGCGCCGACGAAAGCATCAACGCGCCGCCGTTGTTGTCGAAGCCGTGCTCGCGCAGATCGTCAGGAAAACCCGTCGCGAAATTGCCATGCACGTCGAAAAGATCGGCGATGGTGTTTTCATATTCGACGCGATTCAGACGCCGCAGCACGACCTCGCCGCCGGTCCCCTTGAGTTCCGTCGCAGCCCGTGACAGCTCGTTCTGAATCCAACTCGTGACCTGCTCGACCTCAGCTGGCTGCGGCTGCTTAGCGTCCTTCGGCGGCATCTCACCGAGTTGCAGATTGTCGAGCACGAGCTGCCAGTTCTCCGCATCCGCAGCGTTCGCAGCAATCTTCAAGGCATCGACGCGAAAGTCACCCTTCGGCTTCGTTGCGCCATGACAGTTGATGCAATACGTTTGGAGAAACGCGGTGACACGAGGAGGCACTGCGGGATCGGCAGCTTCCGCTGACGACACGCTCAGCAGGAAGGACACGATGAAAAGAATCGGTGAGAGGAGTCTCATTGTGATTCATCTTTGTTATGAGGGCCGATAGTCGCCTGTCGCTCTGAGGCTGTGATTAAATTCGTACGACGGACTTGCAGTCCGTCGCTTCCGAACGAAAAACGCTTTTACTCGACGGACTGCAAGTCCGTCGTACATCCGAGGTGTTGCCGTCTTTCAAAAAATCACAGCCTCTCTGCGAAAGGCGACTATCCGTTTGGTTGTTATTCATGGCGATTACTCAGATGGCACGTCGCTGAGTTGCCGTTCGAGGTCTCGTTCGATCGCATCATCCGCGAGCGTCAGGAAGTCGAACGTGTAGGGATCCTTCAGAACCTCGCGAGCCAGATCGGACTGCTCGGGAGGCAGCGTGCGATCGAAGTTCGTAATCGCTCGGCCGGTTCTCGCATGTGCTCGCGACTCGATCTGCACCGTCAGGACAGAGCGGCTCCAACCGTGCTCGATCGTTTTGCGGGCATACCATTCGCGGTCAGCAGGGTCTTTGACTCGCGTCAGCAAGACGACGTTGTGGCCCCATGGAATTTGTCCAACAAGCTGTTGGACAATTTGCTCATCGGGAAATGCTTCCGCGAACGCTCGCATGTAGAGCAAGTTCGACCGAGAGAACCCGCCCATCTCCGGAAACTCGGCCCGCAGGTCGATGCTCAGCCGATCGACAACTTTCGCGCCCCAACCTTGCTCGGTCTGACAGCGCAAGATTTCCTTGCCGATATGCCAGTAGAGAAGAATCAGTTCGCGATTCACCGCGACTGCCGCTTTGAGTTGCGCCGCTCGCACTCGTGACTTCAAGTCCGCCAGAACGACTCCGTACTCGTGAGGCAACGCGGGCATCGCAGGCGACTCTTTGCGGCGCGGCAAACCGGATGACTCGCCGCGCTTAGACTTCGTGACGGTCGTCACTTTCGCGCTGAGAGAATCAGACGAAGCTGCTGCTGCTTGCGACTGACGACCGGTTGCCGGTTTCTTCTTAGCCACGGTTCACCTCGCGATAGCTTTCAGCATCGTACTACGAGTTCTCGATTTGTTGTCGGCTTGCGCATTGTAGGATCCGTTACATAGTCGCCTTTCGCTCCGCGAAAGTGCGTCTTCAAACGCCGGAATTTCGTACGAAGTTCGTTTCACAAAGACGCCCCAAAGACGCTCTTTCGCGGAGCGAAAGGCGACCATAGGTCGGAGGAGAAGCCTCGCTTAAACGACTTGTGAACCGAGCCCGCTGATGGTACTGTGGCTCAGCCACTTCATCAACCGATTACGGAAGCCCCCCGCATGGATACGTCTCTCATTCGCAGCCCGGTCTATCAGCAACTCAATCAGCGTTTGCGCACGGCGCTCGCGAAGGAGTATCGCTCGGGAGATCAATTTCTGACCGAGCGAGAAGTGGCCGACAAGTTTCAGGTCAGCCGCGCGACGGCCAATAAGGCATTGGCCAGTCTCGTTTCCGAAGGCTTCCTCGAATTCCGCAAAGGTGTCGGCACTTTCGTCCGACGAGACGTCATCGACTACGACGTCCGCTCGCTCGTGAGTTTCACCGAGAAAGCCCGCGCCGCCGGCAAGAAGCCGAGCACCGAACTGTTGACGTTCGGCAAACTGACTGTGGCTGAAGTGGAAGAGTCGTTACTCGAAGCGTTGAACATCGAGCCTGCCGAAGAATTGTGGGAGCTTGATCGCATCCGTTTAGCCGACGGCGTGCCGGTGATCTTCGAGCATCGCTATATCGTGCAGCGCCACTGCCCGAAGCTGACAAAGTCACAAGCCGAGGGCTCGCTCTACCGCGCATGGACCGAGACGCACGGTCTGCAGATCGGCGGAGCGAACGAAGTCATCCGCGCCGTGCTGTTGTCGGCGAGCGAATCTCGGCATCTGCAAGTCGCTGCGAGGTCTCCGGCTTTAGAGGTCGTCTCAATCGGCTTCCTCAACGACGACTCGCCACTTTGGTGGGAGCGCACGCTCTATCGCGGTGACCAATACGAGTTCCATAGCCGCCTCGGCCCGATTCAATCCGCCACTCCCGCTCGCGGGAAGTTGCGCTAAGCCGATTTATTCTACAGCGCACCATGTAGCTGAAATCGTGAGATTTCAGGCATTTCAAGCGTCCGAAATCTGACGATTTCGGCTACGGAAACGCGAAGGTGCGCTGTCGAGTTTGCAAACAAGCCGATTCGGCGGTCCTAGTAGCAAGGACTTCCAGTCCGTGCTGCCTTTTGGACGGTGGGGAATCAGGAAATTCGGCCGACGCGCTCACGCTCTGGCGAGCGTAGTTGCGGGAAATTCAAGCCTTGAAGACAGCACGGGCTAGAAGCCCATGCTACTTGAAGGCAACGCGGTGCAATCGAACTTACACCATCAGCGTTCGCTCGTCGGTTGAGCGGCGCGGGTTGCTTGCTCGATCGCGGATTTCAGCGCTCCTTGCAGCAAGTAACTCGGCTCGCCGATGCAGAGGAAGCGCCAACCTTCGCGAGCGAGTTGCTCGGCGTTGCCGATCATCCACATTGCCTTACCGAGGCTCGCAGCGGTGCTCTTCAACTGACTGAGCACGGATTTAAGGTCGGGATGATCCATCACTCCGCAGCAACCGAGATCCGCCGACAGGTCATACGGTCCGACAGCCAGTGCGGTCGTCAGCTCGTGAGCGGCGATCTCGTGCGCATGACTGAGCCCCGTCCGACTTTCGATCTGCGGCAGGATGATGAAGTCGTCTTCGATTTCTCGCTGCCATGCGTCGAGACCGAAGTTCGTGACCCAATGACATGCCGCTCCGCCGGGCCGACGTCGTCCGCGCGGAGGCATCCTGATCGCCGAGGCGACAAGATCGAGCGCCGCAGCAGACTCGACATCAGCGAGCAAGAACCCGCACGGCCCTTGATCGATGAGCGATCTCAACGTCGCGTAGTCGTTGCTGAGAGGCCGCACCAACACCGGAAAATTCAAGTGCCGCCCGGCCGTGCAAACGTCCGCGACCAACTGCAACGCATGCGGTCCGTGCTCAAGATCAACGATCAAGTAGTCGAGCCCCGCCCGCTGTGAGATCTCAACGAGTCCCGGCCAAACATGATTCGTAGCGAGCACTCCCGTCACGAGTTCGCCGCGCGAGATCTTCTCCTTCAAAACACGAGCCGGAAGCATGCGCTGCCTTTCGATGTAATTCGTGTTGCACAGAGCGAATCGCTCAAACCTGCCGCTTAATGAAGGAGTTCTCTTCGAGAACTCATGGCCGAAGCAGCATCGGAAAGAAGAGTTTGAGCCACAGATGAAACACTGATTGAACACAGATAGTTCGTCGCGATGGCGCGACATCGACATAACGTTGCCTTTGAAGGCTTTAATTGTGTTTCGTCTGTGTTTGATCTGTGGCCAACAACTCTTCATGGCCTCGTATGAGATGGGAACTCGGTCTGCGTCGATTCGCCTTTGACGCCTTCTCCACACCGAATCGCGACGGCGTTCTCGTACCTTGTTTGAGAACCTCATCCCGCTGAGGCTCGGGATGGAATCCCAAGCTACTTGTCCGAATGCCTTCCCGAAGAGTTGCTCCGCCCGGCATTGCGATCCTGTGCGAGTTGGAAACTCGGTACTCTGCAAGAACCGAGTAGCGTGCTCTCACTGAGTCGATCCGCCTGTGACGCTTTTTCCACACCGATTCCTGACGGCGTTCTCGTACCTTGTTTGAGAACCTCATCCCGCTGAGGCTCGGGATGGAATCCCAAGCTACTTGTCCGAATGACTTCCCGAAGAGTTGCTCCGCCCGGCATTGCGATCCTGTGCAATTTGGAAACTCGGTACTCTGCAAGAACCGAGTAGCTCGCTCTCTCTGAGTCGATCCGCGTTTGACGCTTTTTCCACACCGATTCCTGACGGCGTTCTCGTACCTTGTTTGAGAACCTCATCCCGCTGAGGCTCGGGATGG
>CAZNMS010000540.1:0-5842 GCA_964573505.1 uncultured Planctomycetaceae bacterium
CTCATCGCGATATGTCGCGCTTCATCGAACTACGTCCGCGCGACTAGCGGGGCTTCGTAAGTTCGGCAGCCGTCTTCTTGCGGCTTCGACGAGTTCTCCCAGGCGATTTGATAGAGCCGTTGTCCGCAGTCGGTCGGGTAGACCGTATCGACGCACGCCTGACAAAGATCTTCGTTCGGCAAGCCGATGCAGCGAGCGATCGCATCGACGGGCAAGTAACGCAGCGAGTCTGCCCCGAGCACTCGCGCCATCTCCGCTTCGATCTGCGGAGTCAGCTCGCCTTGCTGAATGAAGCGCGGAGCGAAGAGTTCGTTAATCGTCGACATGTCGATGCCATAGAAGCACGGAGCGATGATCGGCGGGCACGCGACTCGCACATGCACTTCTTTGACGCCGCCTCGTTCGCGCAACTGCGAGATCAGCGCCTTCATCGTCGTCGATCGAACGATCGTGTCTTCGACCAACAGCACGCGCTTGCCTTCAAGCACTTCACGCAGCGGCGTGTATTTCATCCGCACTTTCTCGGCTCGGTTGCGACCTTCGATGAAGGTGCGTCCGACGTACCGATTGCGGATGAGTCCTTCGAGTGACGGCACTCCCAACTGATAAGCCATCGAGTCTGCCGCAGCCTTCGCGGTATCCGGCACGGGAACAACAACGACATCGTCCCCGAGCATGAGCCGCTCTTGATCAGCAAGCTCCTCACCCAATCGTTTGCGGGTGAGATAGACGCTGCGGTCGTCGAGCGAACTGGCGACGTTCGCGAAGTAGATCCATTCGAAGAAGCAATGAGCCCGGCGCGGACTCTCTGCGAACTTCACCATTCGCATCTCGCCCTTCTCAATGATGACAGCATGACCGGGCGGGACGTTCTTAATGCACTCGTCACTGAAGCCCATGTTGCTCAGCGCGACGCTCTCGCTCGCGGCAGCAAACATGTGATCTTCGAAGGCATAGACAAGCGGCTTAATGCCGAGCGGATCGCGGGCCACAAACATGTCGCCCAATGCGTTGAGGAAGACGATGTTCCATGCGCCATCAAGCCGCTTGCTCAAGTCTTCGAGCATTGGCTGCAGGTTGCCCGAGCCGTGCTGTTTGATCTCTTGCGAGAGCAAGTGCATGAGCAACTCGGTGTCGGTTTCTCGCGCGAGATGGAAGTCGGTCTCAGAGAGGATCTCGTGCCGCAGTTCGTGATAGTTCGCGAGCTGCCCGTTGAAGGCGAAGCTGAACCACTTTGTCTTCTCGATATGCAATCGCTCGAACGGTTGAGCGTAGTTGCGATCATCGAGTCCGCACGTCGCATAGCGCACGTGCCCAATCGCTGCGGGACCGGCGATCTTCTTAGCGAGTTCCGCATAGCGATCCGGCTGACTGAGCTGAAAGACCTCGGTCACCGTGCCGACATCTTTATGAGTATCGAGCAACTGATTGCGCGTGTCGCTGAAGGTCGTAATGCCGGCTGCAAGCTGACCTCGATTTTGGATCTCTTGCAGCAAGCGCGGAATCAATCGAGAGGCTTGCTCGCCTCCTTGAGGCGGTGCGAATCGACTCGGGAGTCCTTCTCCCAAGTAATAGACCGCCGCGACTCCGCACTCTTCATGTAGCTCTGCCATCCTCGCCTCGATCCTTCGCTCGGCTAAGAGTCTGCCGACGCGTCATTGGGTTTCAGAAGCTCTCGCATTCCGGGCCGAATCACGTTCACCGCACTGAGTCTTGCTGCTCGATTCACCGACCGGCCGCATCTCACGTAGCCGAAGTCGTGAGACTTCGGACTCCGTCACAGCAGCCCCGAAATCTGACGATTTCGGCTACGGTCAGTCGCCATGAGGCAGCGAACCATCGGGACGAGCCCGATGGGGACTGAGCTTCGAACCGCTGCCCGACCGCGTTGCGGGGCGGGATGCTATCGCCCGCGCTGACGCTCACAAACCGACTCGCCGCGAACGAGTTTCAGACATCAAAGGCCGCCGACTCCTTGCAAGGCGCGCGTTCAACTCGGGCTGATTCGACGGGAGCGAAGCTCTCGCAAGTAGCATGGACTTCCAGTCCGTGCTGTCTTCTCAACGGACACCATTCGGGCTCTGCGCCATTCGTGTTGATGACTGTGAGCGGCGAGGCGCTAGCCGCCGGTTCTGGCCGCATTCAGAACCCGCAGCTAGCGCCTTGCGGCTCACTCCACACAAGACTCAACACGAATGGCAGAGAGACACCATTTGCTAATCAGGCACCAAAGAGCACGGGCAAGAAGCCCATGCTACGACGTCACTCACCGCCTTTGAGCCGCTCGCGAACAGTTGCCGCTGCTCGATGCAGCTCCGCAAGACACTCTGCCGTCGAACTGCCGGAACCAAACACCGTGCAGACGGGCAGACCGCTCGGAATCAGCGAGCCGGGAGTCGGGACATCGGCAACGTCCGCGCGGCCGCGTAAGTCGGGAGCAATGATGTCGGTCGTCGCATACAGGACGAGCTTGCCGCAGTACGAACTCGATCGCGGCAATGGCGTGCAGCATTCGGTCGCGGGCTCGCCAATGCAGGCAGCGCGATGCCGGCAGAGCAAAGCGGCACCGGTCGCTCGCTCAAAGAGTTCGATCGACGCGGTATAGCGCGGGTTGACTTCGAGCAGCAGCACATCGTCTCGCTCAGCGGCCCAAATGAAGTCGATGCCGAAGAGCCCGCGCAGTGACGCTCGTCGCGCAATCAGTTCGCCGATCTGCGCAACGCGAGCGAAGACCGCAGCCGACACATCCGACTCACTCAACGGAGCGATCGAACCCGAGTAGCCAAACGGCGGCGCGGCAGAGGCTTCATCACCGATGATCTGCAGCGCGAGTCCGCAGCAGTGAGTTTGCTGCCCGTCCGAAAGGAAGAGTCCCGAGATCGGCGTGCCATGTATGAATTGTTGCAGGTAGTGCGTCGTCGCCAGTCGTTCGATGTCGATCTCGGCTGAGTCCTCGAAGAACGCAATGCCTTTCCCCCCGGCACTGCAAAGAGGCTTCAACAGCCAGCGCTCGCAGTCGCTCAATTCGGTGCCGAACGCTTCATGAGTCGCCGCATCGCACGGCTGACTCGCGGTTGCAGCATCAGCGAGCAAAGGAGCCGACGAACATTGTCGTGCCGCTCGCGCATTGTTGAATCGCTCGACTGAAGGACGAGCGACAGCGAGCACCGGCAACGCATGAGTCCGCAGCACATCAGCCAGCCAAAAAGGATCGCGCACGAGTTGCAGGCTCTGCCGATCATTGCCGAGCAACGGACGAAGCACGCTGAGTTGCTCAACGAGTGCCGGATGATTTTCGAGGCCGCCGGTATAGAGCCACTCGGCCTGCGGGGCAGAGTCGAGCGTTCTCAGCAAGTCATCGGGGAAGCGATCGCACGGCAAGACAGTCGCGCATGCTCGCAAGTCTTCGTCAGCAAACTGGTCGACACAGAACGGTTCAAACCCCGCGCGTCGAGCCGACTGAGCCGCAGCTCGCGTACTCGCCCCGATCAAAATCAGCGGTCGGGATTCAGGCACATCAGCCATGACGATGATTGCATCCAGAGAAGCCAAACTGAGCGAGTTGCCTGCGTAGCTCAGCCGTTGCGGGACTGAGAACCGCAATCACCGTAGCCGAATTCGTCAGAATTCGGGGCCTCAGCAACAGCGTCCGAAATCTCACGATTTCGGCTACGCAAAAATCCCGATCGGCAGATCGTCTCAGCGGCGTCCGCTCTCAAATGCCGACTGTCGTCATGCCCTGCATCGCAGTCAGCATCGGCGACTTTGTTTGAGAGCGACCGTCGCGGATGAGCCAGTGAATCAATGCCGCTCCCGCGATCGTGCAGATCACGAGCGTTGCCGAACCGTAGCGCAACGTCTGCTCTTCGATGTTGTAGAAGAGCCCGCCATTCGTTGCTCCGGCTTCGGTCAGGTACTCCGCCGCTTGCCCATGAACCACTGCCAGCGCGTTGAAGCAGAAGTGGAACAGCACTCCCGGCAAGAGGCTGTTGCTTCTCACGGCGATGAGACCAATCAGCATGCCGACGAGCGTCGCATTGAAGACCTGCTGCGGAATCATGTGAATGATGCCGAACGTCACCGACGAGATAACGACCGCGACTCCCGTGCGTCCGTTGCGTCCGATGCCCGACAAGATGAAGCCGCGGAAGGCAAGCTCTTCGCAAATGGCCGGAGTCAGCGCGAACGTGCCGAGCACAAAGATGAAGGGGATCGAAGTGTCCTGCATCGCGGCAAAGGTCGCTTTCGCTCCCTCAGGCAACTGGGGGAAGAATTGTTTCAGCCCCGACAGGATCTCGATCGCCAGCGGATGCAGGACGAGCGGCAGCGCGAGTGCGACCGCGAAGTACTTCATCTTCGGCCAATTGAGTCGCAGCGTGCGACGAGCACTGCTCGTCAGCAGCAGAGCCATAAAGATGGATGGCCCCGCAATCAGAGCGATCTGCTGAATGACCGCAATCTGCATGACCTTTGCCCCGAGCTGCTCTTTCGGAGTCCCGACGATCGCTTGCCCGGCTGCGTTCAGCGACACGAACTGCAGCAGCATCATCAAGACGAAGCACGCTGCCGCTTGCCCGCCAGTCGGCAGCAACTCTTTGTCGCGCAGCAAGTGCCGCACCCAGAGTCGCAAGTCGAAGCGTTCGGCCTCGCGGAAGAGAACGTCTTCGCTTTTGAACTGCTCGACGGCCCACCATAACGCCAGCATCGAGTAAGCAACGCTCGACATCAGCACGGGCACGGCGAAGACGAGAATCTCGCTATTCGACGGATTCACGAGCAGTGCTTTGAGCAACAGCGCCGGCCCGACAAGCGGCATCGCGCAATAGAAGAGCGACGTTCCGGCAGACGGCGACAACTCGATCGACGGCGACATTGAGAACATCGTCAGCCCGAGCGTCACCATGAAGAGCGGGCTTAAGTAGTACTGCCCCTCTTTGCTGCTGCGAGCAAACGTCGCCAGCGCGAGACACAACGCGCTGAAGAGTGCGGCAAGCGGAACAAGCAGCACGAGCAGCCAAACGATCGCCATTGGAGTCGGCAGCGGCAGACTTGCAAGCCCCGCAACAGCGGTTGCCGCTTGAGTCACCGAGACGATGTAGCGCGACGTGAATCCCATACTCACAAGATTCAGCAGAGTCGTCGCCATGCTGAAGAGCAGCACCGTCAAGAACTTGCCGAGCACAATCTCCGAGCGCGTTGCCGGGCAGATCAGCAGCGTCTCCATCGTGCCGCGTTCCTTCTCGCCCGCAGCAACGTCGATTGCCGGATAGAACGCCCCGGTCAGCGCCATGATCACCAGCAAGGCCGGGAAGAGCTTGCTCCAAACGCTCGCGGCCACTTGCTCCTGTCCCGCGATGTCGATCGAAATCGCATTCACCGGATCGGGCAACGTCGGCGGCAGATTGGCTGCCTGCAAGCGGCGACTGAGTAATTCTTGTTCCCAGCGATCAAGAGCTTCGCGCAACTTGCGATAAGCAACGTCCGACTTCTCACTCGCGCGATTCATGACGATCAGCGGATGCAGAAACAGCATCTGCTTCAGCTTCTCGTTGTCGAAGTCCTTCGCGGCGAGCAGCCGATCGACTTCCTCATGCAGGCGTCCGAAGCCCTTCGGAAAGGCGATGACCAATTGCAGTTTGTTCGTGAGAAAGACGTCCGAAAGTTTGTGCTCGATGTCATGAAACTCAGCCGCCAGTTTCTCAAAGTCTGCCGGACGAGCCTCTGCGGGCGGGGTAATTTTTGGTACCGCCCACGGACACGCTTCCCCAACATCTGCATCGAACGGCGCCAGCTTGAAGCCGAGTTCATTTCGTCGTTGAGCGAGTTCCCCGACCTCTCGTGC
>CAZNMS010000541.1:0-5835 GCA_964573505.1 uncultured Planctomycetaceae bacterium
TTCCTAACGGGCGCGGCTCTGCGACCCAATGCGAGACCGAAATGAACCTCGCCCGTTTTTCGTTCGGGTGCGACGGACTGCAAGTCCGTCGTACGAAGTTCATCACAGCCTCTCCGCGAAAGGCAGCTTTTGCCGAGCAAAAGCCGACTATCCGTCGAGAGTCATCGCCTCTTCAAACTCAATCGACATACAAGAACTCGTTCGAGATCAGCAGTTGCTGACAGAGGCTCGTGAGGGCGAGCAAGTCGTGCTCGCCCTTTGCTCCTGTGCTGCGTAAGTGCCCGAGTTGCTGACTCAGAAACTCGCAGGCGAAGGTGAGTTCTTCTTCGGTCGCGGCGCGCTGATAAGCGACGCGCCAAGCACGCGCGACAAGCTGCGGAAGGCCGACGGTGAGCGGACCGTGAAAGTCTTTCTCTGAGTCCCATGCTCCTAACATTTGGCCGCTCGCGTCGGTCATCTTGAGCTGCACCGTCCATCCGAATGAGTCGCTCGTCACGGTCTCGAAGCAATCAGTTGCGAAGTCGAGAGAGTCACCGACTCGCACCTCAATGCGTTCGATGTTTGTTGCCGCATCCGACTTCTTCGCACGCCATTCTCCGTGCAAGCCGCTGCGACTGGAGATCACTCGGCTGCGAACGCCGTCTCCGTTTTCGGACGGATGATGCAGCTTGCCAGTGACGCTCACGCTGCCGTCGCGCGGCGCGATCCATCGTCGAATCGTCGCGTGCTGCAAGTCGTTGCCGGTATGCCCGCCGCCCGCATGCAAGATGACAAAACCAATCTGCGGATCGGGCACCGTCGCGCCTCCCTGCCATGCTGAGCCCGTCCAATGAGTCAGCGGCACGAAGCCCGCCGTGCGCTGCGTCTCGGCATTGAAGCTACCGAAGCCGAACTGCCATTCCCCGCCGGCACGCGGGTACTTGATCGCGAGCTGCTCGAAGAGTTTTCGCTCGCCTTCAGTAGTGGCGTCGAGCAGCGACTCTCCTCGAAGCCGTTGCGCGAACGCTCCGGCTTGAGCGAGAACGAAGTCGCTATTCATCAGCATGAGCGACTGCGGTGCCGACGTGCTTTGAATGCGACGCTCGCAATTCACTTCCATAACCGGCGCATCAAACGCCGACAGCAACGAGATCGGCTTCGTGCGTCGCACTTGCAGATAGATGCTGCGGCGTCCCGAGTCCTTTTCCGGCAACACTTGCCCGACGAAGTCTTCGACGACTGGCACCGCCTTTCCGAACTGCGTGCGATCGAGTTTGCCGCTCACCGCGAGCACCGAATCTCGGAGTGCTTCGGCGTCGAGTCGCCTCAATGGGAAGCGCGCATAAAGCGTCGGGTCCGTAGAATGGGCACTCTTGCCCGTCGAGCTTTCCGCAGTTGGCTCACTGCTGGACGATGCGGCCGAAGAACGAGGCGCATGAGTGCCCGTCCTAAGATCGCTCGCTTGTCGATACACCGTCGACGTCATGATGAGCCGATGCATGCTTTTGAGGCTCCACTTCTGGCGCGCGAACTCGATCGCGAGCCAATCGAGCAGTTCGGGATGAGTCGGCTTTGTCCCCAACATGCCGAAGTCACCGGCGGTCTCGACGATGCCGCGTCCGAAGTGATGCAGCCAAATGCGATTCATCAGCACGCGGCCGACGAGTGGATGCCGACCGTTCGTCAAATACTTCGCGAAAGCCAGTCGACGCCCCGTTGTTGGCAGCGCGGGATCTTTATCAGCGATCTCGAAGCGCGCTCCCTCAACGCCGGCAATCGTGAGATCTCCCGGCTTCACTTCTTGCTTCGGCTGCCGATAGTCGCCGCGATGAAAGATGCGTGTCGGAGTTACTACACCCGGCGTTTCAGCGAGAACACTGACGAAGTCTTCGACTGGCTTCTGTGCGCGTTTCGCGGCGATCTTCTCGCCGTCCTTCTTGAGTTCATCCGCAGCCGCTGCGTCGTACTGGTAAAGCACGCCGGGGTTGATGTTGAGATTGGGATGTGACGCGAGCAGCTTCTTCTGCTCGTCATTCCGTTTATCAACAGGAGTATCGAGTGCCGCTTTCAGAACTGCGCGCTGCTCTTCAGCAAACTTCAGCAGCTCTTTCGCCAATGCCGCAGCGACGTACTTGCCCGACTTCTCATTGAGCTCCGCTTGCTGCTTCTGAGCTTCGGCTTCGATCTCCGCAGACTTCGCGCGGTCGGCATCCGTAAAGAGCGACACCAATCGTTGTCCCGGTCGTCTCCAATGCGCGGTTTCAAAAGCCGGTTCGAAGACAGCTCGTAAGCGGAAGTAGTCCGACTGAGGAATCGGGTCGTAGCGGTGATCGTGACACTGAGCGCAGCCAATCGTCAGTCCGTAGAGCGACGTGCCGAGCACCTTCAGCGCATCGGCAACAACTTGATTAGCAGCGGGCAATTCGTCGGCCCCGCCGGTTGCCGTTCCGTCAACGACACATCGCAAGAAGAGCGTCGCGATCAGCTTGTCGAGTTGCTCCGGCGAGAGGTCCTTCTTCGACTGCGGAACGAGTTCGTCTCCCGCCAATTGCTCAATGAGGAATTGATCGAAGGGCTTATCCGCATTGAGCGAGCGAATGACATAGTCGCGGAACTTGTAGGCATACGGACGCAGCGAATCGTCGGTGCCGTTGCCCTCTGAGTCTGCATAGCCGGCGACATCGAGCCAATGTCGCGCCCAGCGTTCGCCGTAGTGCGGCGAGTCGAGCAGTTTGTTGAGCATCGTCTCGTAAGCGTGCTCGCTGCTGTCGGACAGATAGGCATCAATCTCTTGCTGTGACGGCGGCAGGCCGAGCAAATCGAACGACGCGCGACGAATGAGCGTGCGTTTGTCGGCATCCGGTGCGAAGCCACTGACGAGTTGCGGCGCCGCTTTCTGTTGCTTCGCGAGGATGAAGGCATCGACTGCGGTTCGCGCGCGATCGCTCGGCTGAGTCTGCGGAACGACGACATCCTTCAGCGGCTGAAAGAACCAGTAAGCGCGTTCTTCCGGTGTAATGTCGATTCCAGCAGGCAATGACTCCGGTTCGTCGCGTTTGACGACCGCGCCGTTCGCGATCCAGCGCTCGATGAGCGCGATCTGTTCGGCGGGCACTTTCTTCTCGGACGGCGGCATCTCGCCCGACTTCATCCGCTTGAGCAGCAAGCTCTCAATCGGCTTGCCGGGCACGAGTCCTGCGCCGGACTCGCCGCCTCGCAAAGCGAATCGCCGCAGTCGCAAATCGAGCTTGCCCTGCAACTCTTCTCCGCCGCCATGACAGTCGAGGCAGTACGCCTTCAGGATCGGCCGCACATCCTTTTCAAAAGTTGGTGCGTCTTGAGCAACAACCGGGAAACCAATGAGGCACGTAATCGCGGCAAGCGTGAAAGACTGTCGCATGAGCTGAGCCGTGAGAGAGAGGGCGAGCGGGCCGAAGCCAATCAAACGAAATGGCGAGGCCGGGACTTTGCCGACTCAATCAAGCGAAGAGCAACAGCACGCAGCGATCTACATCTCAGTGCGGCCGGGAAGTCGCTTCTTGGAGTGCTCCGGCTTGACGGAGCCCTCCGACTCAGCGGCACGTGATCGTCATTCAAGAGAGACGTCACCGTCACAGTGGAGCATGCGGCGGCATTCATCTTGTCCTGAAGCAAACGGAACGAAACCGTCCTCAGCGGTGACTGACAGAAAGCTTGAAGACAGAAACTTCTTCGGTGCGACCCCGTTCCTGACGGTGTCGCGACTGGGATTGAGTGATCTGTTTGCCGCTGAGTCGGAGGGCTCCGTCAAGCCGGAGCACTCCATGATTTTTCGCGCCGCGAAACTGAAAGATGGTTGGCACTTTTCGGACGGCGAGTCGCTGCGTTTGAAGATCGCTCCTCAGGAACACATCCGTTTTTGGGTACGACGGACTTGCAGTCCGTCGCTGCTCACGACGTTCGACGGACTTCAATCGACGCGCGAGGCTTCCGGTTCGACGGACAGCAACTCGCGGTAATTCGGCGCCACTCGCGCACCCTCCGTCAGACTCGTCTCGGGTGCGAGCACGACTGCGTCGCCCTCCGTCAGTCCTTCAATCACTTCGACGCGCTCATCGTTCATGAGTCCGGTCTGAATGGCTTGCTTCTGCACGATGCCGTTGTTGATCGAGAAGACTTGCCACTTTCCATCAGCCGCTCGAAAGACTGCCGAGCGCGGAATGACGAGCGCTTGCTCCTTCTGATTCGTGATGACGCGCACTCGCACGCGGTACTCGGGACCGAGTCCGCGTTCGCGACGCAGGCGATCAATCTCAGAGGCATCAAAGCCGATGATGATTCGAACGCGCTGCTGCTCGACGCCGAGCGAACTGATCTTCGTAAAGCCCGACGGATAGATGCGCTTCACTCGCCCCTTTGCCGCAGTGGGGCCGATCGCGGGACCGGAGATCTCGACCGAATCGTTCGGCTTAATGGAGACGACTTCCTGACTGAGGATGTCCGCTTCGATTTCGAGATCTTCCAATCGACCGACCGTAAGCAGCACGGTGCCGCCGACCGTTCGCTTTTCGTCGCTCACCAATCGTTCGAGCACAACGCCATCAACGGGACTCGTCAGCACGCCGCGCTGAGCATCAACCGTTGCTTGCTCGAACTTCACTTGCGCTTCGGCCAATTGCTTCTCGAGCACGGCGTGCGTCAGTTCTTTGCGTTTGATGGTTTGCTGAATCGACGTCGGTTCGAGATCCGCAGCCGACTTGCTTGCCTCGAGCGACCGCAGTTGCAGCAAGTCGTGCTGATACTGCATCGCGGCATCAACCTGTTCGAGTTGCGACCTTTCAAACTCTTCTTCGGTCTTCACCTTATCTGCGCGAAGACCTTTCACGCGGCTGAGATTGCGACTCGCAAGTTCAAGCTTTGCCTTTGAGGACTCGGCCCGAGCACGTGCTGCTTCAACCGTATGCTTCGTCGATTCAACGGTTCGTTCTGCGCGTTCGAGCGATGTCTTTTCGAGACTGACGTCATCGTTCTCGGTAATGGTCGCTTCGAGTCGTTCGACCATTGCGAGCACGCCTCTTCCGGCGAGTTCGAGATCTTTCGGGATGACCTGCGCAACCACTTGTCCCTTCGAGACCGGCGTGCCTTCGAGCAACTCGATCGCACCGATGCGTGCGTCATACGGCATCGTGATTTGATAGATCTGCGGCAGTCGCGTTTTGGCTCGCTCTTCAACGAACTCTTGAATTGTAGTTTTCGTGACACGCGCAGCTTCAACCGGCAGTCCGCGACCGGGCAAGAACACAAACAGCAAGACGCCCACTACGAGCAGGGCGGCGGCGATGACGAGTTTCAGGTTCACGTTTCGACTTCGTACGGTGGCGGGGCTACGGATCAGAGACGCTCTTCTTCGAACGCAACTCGCAAGACCGGAATGACCGAAGGAGCAAGTTCCCGGTTCGTGAGACAGGCTCGCATTCGAGCGATTGCATTCTGAGTGAGCAGGCATGAGACGCAGAAGTTGGCGCTGCGACCTCGAATCAAGAGCGGTTCTTAGAGGGTTCCTTATACCGCGTGCAGGCAGGAATCTTGAGGCGGCTCGCATCAGTTTGAAGTTCAGCGATGCGTTGCAATTCAATCATGTCTGATGGAACTCAAGTTACAGCTCATGAGTTGCGTCGGACCGTTCTTAGTGCCGCCTTCAAGCAGCGTTTTGTTTGTTGCCGCTGAATGGCGATCTCAGTCGCGGAGCGTAGGCGAGTTGCTTCGCGCTCTTGCTACTCGGTCTCGATTTCTTGTTGGCTTGCGCACATTTTGAACGCGGTTGATAGTCGCCTTTCGCTCTGCGAAAGGAAGCTTTTGCGAAGCAAAAGCCGACGC
>CAZNMS010000542.1:0-5834 GCA_964573505.1 uncultured Planctomycetaceae bacterium
CAGAACTAGTCTGTCCGCTCTTTTCCACTTACCCCCACTGTTTCGCGATGAGCCGCAAATGCACGTCGTAGCCGTTCCTCAGCATTTCCAATGTATTGCCGCGAAAGTCTCCATAGTGATACTCGTTACTAAATTCCCATTTGGTGACTTCCGCCCGCGAGGACTGGGATCGCATTAACTCCAACTGGTCGTTGTTCAATGGCCGATCCAGCGCCAAGAAATGCACTAATTGATACTCGCTCAAAATAAATACTCCTCACGACGAAGCGGCGATCTGTGTTACCGGACGTCCTCACCCTCACAACAGCGATAAAGCCGAACTCGACGCGTCGTTACGAACTGCGTGCCAAGGACGCGGTTGCGGGGCAGTCGGCAGTTTATAGGCGGGCGCCGCGAACTACTGCTTGATCGCATCCACTCGCAACTGAAGAGCTTGCTGAAGCATCGCCATCCGCACGATCTCCGCAGTGTCGTGCATCTCAAACCTCTCAATGACGAGAGCCACAATCGCCATTCACAACCGATGCAGCCTTTGGGGCTGCTCGATTACCGAATGGCGATTGTGGCTCTTGCGACTTTGTCGAAGGCCGGTCGTCGACCGACGACGAGCGATTACTTCACTGGCGTCGGAACCCAGTGAACCTGCCGAGGCCCTGAAGACGGCGGCAAGGTCGGGATTAACGTCGTTCCGTTGGCCGGACTCATCGGAGCAGGCGGAGTGGCTTCGCGAATCGGAGCGGGCTCAGCCGGAGGCGCGGGAGTCGGGCCGTTTCCCGGAATCACTTCTCCATTGAAGACCGCACCTGAAGGCGTGCCGTGATGAGGCATCCCGCCCTGACAGGCAGAGCACCCGCTATGTGGGAAGCTTTCGATCGCTCCGCCGCAGGAACTGCAACCGGAAGTCGCCATTGGGAAGCTCGTCGGAGCACCGCAGCCCGAGCAGCCGATCTGTCCCATTGCCGCCGGAGCACCGCAGCCCGAACAACTGCTGCCGCCGCCAAAGCTCATTCCGTCAAAGGGCATGCCGCCATGCGAGGCGAATTCGCCTTCCGAAGTACAGAACGGGCAGTTGTCGGAGCCCTTATGTTTGTGCTTCTCCTTCTTGCAACTGCAGTCTTTCTTCTTGAACACCTCAACAACCGGGTTCGGTTTGACCGGCTTGTATCGCACGCCGTCGTCTCCGACGAAGCTGCCATCGCAGTGCGAGCACGTATGGCAGCCCACCAAAACGGAACTCAACAACATGCCGAGAACCAGAAGCGAGAGTCTCATAATCATCCTCTTGAAGAGTGACGGGTTCGGGCTCTGACCCCTGATCCGTCGCTGTCCGGGAGACTTCGTCGTGCGACCAGTGACGCAAACAAAGTCCGTTTGCATCAGTGATCGACATTCCGGTTGGGCAAGCTTTACCGGTTATTCGGAAAACGACGGCACCGGCTGCGGTTTTGGACCGTCCGTCGTCAGTTCGAAGATGCGATTTGCCGATCGTTCGAACGCATTCTTGAAGCAGCGGACAGGATTGATACTCCTCGCGAGATCGGCACAACGGCGATTTCAATGCAGGGCCGTTGAGGACTACCCGACGAGCGATTGCCATCAGACGCCGGATTTCGGCATGGTGCAAAGTGAGGTAGCAGAGCCGCACGCAACTGCCCCTGAGCGACGCTGCAGCGTGCCGCTTCCTCCCAACCTCAGCCGGACCAGCGCCAATCCATCAGCGATCCTATGTGGCTTGCGCAAGCTCCGTGCTAAATCTTCGGGCGGACAAAAAAGGCACGAATCAAGCTGATTTCCCCCGCCGCCTGCCCGCGACCAGACTCGCGAGTTGTGGGTAATCATGAGGGCCAGAAGCTCATGCTACGACCGCTCGAACCGCCTCGGAGCCACAGGTAACTCCGATTACATTCGATGCGGCTTGCCTTGAATCAGTGCCATTGCTTCGGCGCGACTGGATTCGCTCGTCCGGAAGAGTCCGCGAACGGCGCTTGTGACTGTCAGTGCTCCCGGTTTGCGGATGCCGCGAATCGTCATGCAAGTATGAGTCGCCTCGAGCACGACGATGACGCCTTTTGCATTGAGTTCACTCGCCATCAAGTCGGCGATCTGATGCGTCATGCGTTCTTGCACCTGAGGCCGCTTCGAGACCTCTTCCACAACGCGGGCCATCTTGCTGAGTCCCGTCACTTTTCCGTTCGGCACATAGCCGATGTGAGCGACGCCCATGAACGGCAAGAGATGATGCTCGCACATGCTGTTAAAGCTGATGTCTCGCACGAGCACCATTTCGTCATAGGTCTCTTCGAAGACGCGTTGCAGATGCCGACCGGGGCTCAGGTGCAAGCCGCCAAACAACTCGGCATACATCCGCGCGACGCGGCCGGGAGTGTCCCTGAGGCCGTCGCGTTCGGGGTCTTCTCCGACCGCCGCAAGGATCTCTTTGACGGCTCGTTCAATGCGCGGCAGATCAACGGGAAAGGGAGTCGGTTGAGTCGATTCGTCAGTAGGTTCGCAAGTCATTGTTGTTCTCTGAGGAGTGCAGTGACTGAGCACCGCGTTCCGAAGTCGCGTTGCGTGAGTGAGCGACTTTGTGAGGGATTAAATTTTGGGCTCCGAAAAGTAGCTTGGGATTCCATCCCGAGCCGCAGCGGCGAGCCCGCATCCAAAGACAACGCTTTCGTCGTCAAGAGCGAGTCTCATCAGCAACGAGTGACGATAAGCCACAACGTCTAAGAGCGTCTTTCTCCGCCGTAGCTTGGGATTCCATCCCGAGCCGCAGCGGCGAGCCCGCATCTCTAAGACAACGCTTTCGTCGTCAAAAGCGAGCATGGTTCACGTCGAGGTTGCAGAGCCGCGCCCGTCAGGAAGCGGATTCCGTTACGAAATAGCCAAAACTCCGCTTCCTAACGGGCGCGGCTCTGCGACCCAATGCGAGACCGAAATGAACCTCGCCGAATTTTCTCTCGGGGCTTTTGCTTCGCAAAAGCGTCCTTTCGCGGAGCGAAAGGCGACGATCAATCGCGTTGTGCGGGGCCGAGATTCATGGTGAGCCACTCTTGGCCGGCACAGAGGCGATGCAGGTTCTCCCATGTGTAGAGGCCGGTGCTGTGACGATCATTCCATGTAATTTTTAACGCATAGTTGCCCTGCAGTTCGGCAGAGGCGACTTCGATGCCCTCCGGGATCTCGTCGACACCGACAACGCGGATCCCGGTGTTCTCGTCAACGCAACTCGCGCACGGGCAGCGGCCTCGGAGGTAGCGGAAGGGAATGCGAAAGCTCTCGCCCGTCGGCCAGCCGATCTCGAAGACGCCTTCAGGACGATTTGCTTTCAATGATTTCGGCGGTTGTTGCGACACGATGGGGATGACTTCTGAATTGATGAACGCGGGCGGGAACGGCGGAGAGATAGGACCGATAGGACTTAAGGGACGCATCTCGACAGCAAGGGTCTTCTGAGTCCACTGCGTCCTATCGGCCCTATCTGTCCTATCGACTTCAGGCAGCACTCACGAGCCGGTGAGGTTGTACTTGTCGAGCCATGCTTTGAATTCGCCGAGCTTGAGGAACTGCGTATTGGCATCGAACAGCTCGGCCTTCAGCGGCGAACCCTCATCGGGGACGACGACCTTTAAGCCGGTATCGAAGATCTCGCCGCCAGCTTCGCCGTGCTTCGGGAACATCTCTTTGACGGTCGCGTCATCCTTCTCGACGAGTGCCTTCAAAATGCGGACGCCTTGAAAGCCCATCTGATAGGGGTTCTGCACGA
Source organism: uncultured Planctomycetaceae bacterium (assembly GCA_964573505.1). Taxonomy (GTDB): domain Bacteria; phylum Planctomycetota; class Planctomycetia; order Planctomycetales; family Planctomycetaceae; genus AM-0621. The sequence goes on from CAZNMS010000542.1 coordinate 3,767, forward strand.
CCATTGCGTCGACCATTCCGGCCTTCATGCCGTCGATCGCGGGCGGGTCTGCATCGAAGCCGACGATCTTCACTTTGTCGCGGAGCTTGAGCTGCCCGACGATGTCGATGATGGCCGGAGTGTTGTAGGACCAAATGCCGACGAGCAGATTCAGATCCTTATTCCGATCGAGTGCATCGCGGACGTTCGAGCGAGCCTTATCTGCTCCTTCAGGTGCGTCACCGAGATAGTCGAGTTGCTTGAAGGACTCGCCCGCTGCTTCCTGAAAACCGCCGACTCGTTCTTGAGCATTCGCCGCTCCTTTGAGACCGACGAAGGCGGCGTAATTCGCGGACTCCATCAAACCCTTCGCGGCTTTGCCGAGTTGCTTGCCCGCTTGCGAGTTGTCGGTCCCGAGATACGCGAACCGAGCATCCGAGTTCTTCGAGCGATCGACGTCGGAGTCAATTGTCACCACTTTGATGCCTGCGGCTTGCAGCTTCTTCATCTCGTCAACGATCGCTTCGTTGTTCGAATCGGTGACCGAGATGCCGACGCCGACAACGTCCGTTGCATTGCCGTATTGGCGCAGCTTGTTGATCTGCGTTTCGGCAGCGAAGTCGCCTCGATCAACCGTCACGCTCAGATTGCGTGCGGCACAGTTGAGATCCTTTTCCGCATCCTTTGCACCGGCGACCGCTGCATCCCAGAAGGGAGCATTGCCGTTCGTCAGAATGATGATCCGCTTCGCCTCACCGCTCGCGAGGCTAGCAGACAGAGCGGCGCCATCGGCGGCTGTCGGAGCCGACGTCTTGCTCTCGGAGCAACCGAGAATCCCAACACTCAAAGATGCGAGCAGGAACTGAGAGAGGAAGAATCGACGTTGCATAGAGTGGTTCCAAAAGGGTGATGAGGAACTGAGCTGCGCGGCTGAGTGGACTCGGCCCGCAACGCGCGGCGGGCTTTTATTGAGATCACCGACGACGTGCGAGTCAGGATGATGAGCCGTAGGATGACCGGCCTTCGGCGTTCGTCACTGGGTCGAGGTCATTTCTTTGAGTGCATCGAACTCCGTGCGGATGACTGCGGCTAGCTCGGTCTCAAGCAATGAGTATTGAAGAATGAAAAATGCAAAATGACTGCGAGCTAAGGACTGCGGACTAAGTGCCTACGGACCGCTGACTCAGGACTCGTCCCTCACCACTCTGTATTTCTTTTTCCCCCAAAGGATCCCTCAGTGCGTCACGATCAACGTCGGTTCGATGAACTGCGTCCTATTGAAATCATTCGAGGCTTTACCGGGTCGGCTCCGGGCAGCGTGCTCATCAAGGCCGGTCGCACAACGGTGCTTTGCACGGCCTCAATCGACGAGTCGGTGCCGCCATGGAAGATGCGCGAAGAGAACCCGACCGGATGGCTGACCGCTGAGTACAACATGCTCCCCGGCAGTACGTCGCCGCGCAAGCAACGCGAACGCAGCAAGGTCGACGGACGCACGAACGAGATTCAACGGCTCGTCGGTCGCAGCTTGCGTTCGATCGTCGACTTTGCGGCACTCGGGCCGAGAACGATCACGATCGACTGCGATGTCCTCGAAGCTGACGGCGGGACTCGCACGTTGAGCATCACTGGCGGCTACATCGCAATGGTTGATGCCCTGCGAACGCTGAAGGATGTCTTGCCCGCCGATCGCCCCGTGCTGACCGCGAGCGTTGCGGCAGTGAGCGTCGGTGTCGTCAACGGCGAAGTGCTGCTCGATCTGTGCTACGTCGAAGACAGTCGCGCTGATGTCGACATGAACGTCGTGATGACGAGCATCGGTGAGTTCGTCGAAGTGCAAGGCACCGGTGAGAATCGCACCTTCAGCCGCGAGTTGCTCAATCGGCAAGTGGATCTCGCCGAAGCCGGCATTCGGCAGTTGATGAAGCTGCAGAACGAAGCGCTCGCGAAGTGAGATGCCTATGTAATTTCCGCTGCAGTAGCTTGGGATTCCATCCCGAGCAGCAGCGGGAGAAAGACAGTCTTAGACGTTGTGGCTTATCGTCACTCGTTGCTGATGAGACTCGCTTTTGGGCGAGGTTCATTTCGG
>CAZNMS010000543.1:0-5804 GCA_964573505.1 uncultured Planctomycetaceae bacterium
ACGGAACCCCTTTCATAGTTTCTCCGCGAAAGGAAGCTTTTGCGGAGCAAAAGCCGACACTCCGTTTCGCAGAGAGGCTGTGATGAAATCGCCCCCGAGCTTGCCTCGGGGGTTTAACGGCCTTTGCACTACTCGAATTGCCCTTGATTTTAAGTAGCGCAAAGGCCGTTGAACCCCCGGCACAAGGCCGCGGGCGAAAAAATCACAGCCTCAGGGCGAAAGGCAACTATCTCCTGCAGGTCAAACAACGGCTGCCGAAGCTGACATGACGAATCGAGACGAACTCACGCGGACTCTGACTGGCGGCACTGTAACTGTCATTGCTCTGAGCGACGTGCTCTTGATGCAGCCATGCAGTGATTCGAACCGCCGCCGTTGATCCGTCGGCGGCGACTGCGCCGAAGTCGTAGCATGGACGCCTACGTCCGTGCTTCCAGTGGGTTGCAAGTCGCTGCAAGTCGCTCTCGAACGTTGGCGTCCGAGCTACTGCGACCCGACGCAGCAACAACAAATTGTCGATGCGCTCGCCGAAGGTGCTACGGTTGCTCTGCCTATGGAAAGCGCAGTGGGTTCTTGAGTTGAAGCAGTGCGACTTCGGTCTCTGTTGATGCGATCGCGAGAGGCGGCTGATTTGTAGAGGTTTTATTTCTGGGATGAATTGGCATCGGTTTTGCGTTTCTGCTGCGCCTCGACTGATTGGTGTGCGACGGGAATGACTCGCTTTGCAACTTTGTGACCTCGAACTGTCGGGCAGAGGAACGCGCTCATGCTGGATCAATATCAACGGAATGGTGCTTTTGATGAACTCGTCGCGATGACGGGGGAGCCTCGTTATCCGAAGTTGGCTGCGCGATTGGAGACTCTGAACTTTGCGGATCTCGCCGTGCGGCAGAAGACGGCGGAAGAGCATCTGCGCGAGAAGGGGATCACGTTTGCAGTTTATGGGCATAGCGACGGAACCGAGAAAGTTTGGCCGTTCGACATTGTCCCGCGCGCGATCCCCGCGAATGAGTGGCAACAGGTTGAACGCGGACTGCAGCAACGCATTCGAGCACTCAATCTGTTTCTCGATGATGTGTATGGGCCGAAGAAGATCCTGAAGGACAAAGTGGTTCCGGAAGAACTCGTGCTGTCGGCGAAGACTTATCGACCCGTTTGCGAAGGGTTGCGGCCGCCGAAGGGAGTTTGGACTCATGTGACCGGCACGGATCTCGTTCGCGATAAGGACGGTGTGATCTATGTGCTCGAAGACAATCTGCGATGCCCGTCCGGCGTTTCGTATGTGCTTGAGAATCGCGAACTGATGAAGCGCGTCATGCCCGAAGTGTTTCGCGGTTCGTCGATCGCTCCGGTCGAGCACTATCCCGAGCAACTCTTAAAGGCATTGGTGCAGACGGCTCCGCAAACGGCCGATCGTCCGACCGCCGTGCTGCTCAGTCCCGGCGTCTTTAACTCGGCGTACTTCGAGCATTCGTTCTTGGCGCAGCAGATGGGCATCGAATTGGTCTTCGGTCCCGATCTCGTTGTGAGCGACGGCTACGTCCAAATGAGAACGACGAAGGGACTGCAACGAGTCGATGTCATCTATCGCCGCATTGATGATGACTTCCTCGATCCGAAGTGCTTTAGAGCGGACTCGGTGCTCGGCGTGCCCGGTTTGATGGAGGTCTACAAAGCGGGCCGCGTCACGCTGGCGAATGCTCCGGGCACGGGAGTGGCCGACGACAAAGCGGTCTATGCCTATGTGCCGCGCATCATCAAGTACTACCTCGGTGAAGACGCGATCTTGCCGAACGTCCCGACTTACATCTGCGACGAAGAGAAAGAGTGCGAGTACGTGCTCGCGAATCTCGACAAGCTGGTAGTGAAGCCGACGAACGAGTCGGGCGGCTACGGCTTGTTGATGGGACCGATGGCCTCGCAAGCCGAACGCGATGCGTGCGCGGTGTCGATTCGCGCGAATCCTCGCAACTGGATCGCTCAACCGATGCTGACGTTGTCGACGGTGCCCACTGTCATCGGCGATGGGCTCGTGCCGAGGCACGTCGATCTGCGGCCTTTCATCTTGTACGGCGACGACATCTTCGTGCTGCCCGGCGGACTGACCCGAGTGGCTCTGCGAGAAGGTTCGATGGTTGTGAACTCATCGCAAGGCGGCGGCAGTAAAGATACTTGGGTGATGCTGAATGAGTTGGCGGAAAGTGTCGCTGCGGCGTGATGACAAACGGCAGTCGGGCCGCAGATTGATGGGACGAATGAGACGGATGGGACGAATGAAATTCGCCCGGACTCATTCGTCGCATTGGTCCAATAAGTCCCATTGAGTCGAGGCCGACGGCAACGGTCCAGTCACAACAAACTAACGGCGGCAATCACTGCCGCGATCAAGCTACTGAGGCGCTCTCATGCTGAGTCGGGTTGCGGAATGTGTTTATTGGATGAGTCGCTACATCGAGCGCGCCGAAAACGTCGCGCGGTTTATCGACGTCAATCAGTCGATCTCGTTGGGCGGGACTCCTCAATGGGCTCCGCTGGTTTATGCCAGTGGCGATGAGGAACTGTTTCTCAAACTCTATGGCGAGTTCTCGACCGAGAACGTGCTGAAGTTCTTGCTCTTTGATGAGCGGAATCTGAACTCGATCGCGTCGTGTGCGAAGTTCGCGAGAGAGAACGCGCGGACGATTCGCGAGACGTTGAGCGTCTCGTTGTGGGAGTCGATCAATCGGTTCTATCTGCGCACGCGCGAAGGTCAGAAGAACGCCGACGCGATCGTGCAGAACCCGCATCAGTTCGTCGAACGCGTCAAACGATCGAGCCATCAAGTGATCGGCGTGACCGAAGCAACGCTCTCGCACGGAGAAGCATGGCATTTCAGCCGCGTCGGTCGGCTGCTCGAACGCGCGGACAAGACGTCGCGAATCCTCGACGTGAAGTACTTTATTTTACATCCAAACGACTCGCACATCGGCTCAACGTTGGACGTTGTGCAATGGTCGGCGCTGCTCGAATCAACGAGTGCTCTGCATGCCTATCGCAAAGAGTTCGGACGCATCGAACCTCAGTCCGTCGCCGCCTTCTTGATCTTCGACAAGAACTTCCCGCGCGCGTTGCGATTCTGCATTCAGCAAGCTCAGTCATCGTTGCACGAGATCACCGGGACTCCGCTGGGAGAGGTAAGCAACCCCGTCACCGAACGCTTTGCCTCGCTGCGCAATCAACTGCGCGAGACAACGATCGGCGAAGTCTTCGCATTCGGCCTGCACGAGTTCATCGACAGCTTCCAGTCGCGAGTGAATGAGTTAGGCACCGAGATGTTCCATGCGTTCTTTGAAACTCGACCCATTGGCGAGAGCGTGCAGAGTCAGTCGCAGTGACTGCGCCGCTAATCCATCGTCGCCTTTCGCTCCGCGAAAGGACGCTGCCGTCAATACGGTTTCAGATGGATGCCGCTTCCGACTAAGCGTCCTTTCGCGGAGCGAAAGGCAACAATCTTCGTCAATGAACGTTCTCTTTGGAGTTTGCATCGCATGGCTATCCGTGTGGCATTGCGCCATGTCACGCAGTATCGCTACGACCGAGACGTCACTTTGGGGCCGCAGGTCGTTCGCTTACGACCGGCTCCGCATTGTCGGACTCCGGTGTTGAGCTACTCGTTAGAGATCACTCCCGCCGAGCACTTCATCAATTGGCAACAAGACCCGCATGGCAACTTCTTAGCGCGGCTCGTGTTTGCGAAGCCGACGCGTGAGTTCAAAGTCGCGGTCGATCTCACGGCGGATCTCAGCGTCATTAACCCGTTCGACTTCTTCATCGAAGAAGCCGCTGAGTTGTTCCCGTTTCAGTACGCACCCGAGTTGGCGCATGAGCTGAAGCCGTATTTGGAGTGCATTGATCCGAGTGTGGCTCGACGCTCCGCGTCGAGAACTCTCGACGCGGAGCGTCGAGCCACAATGAGCGAGTCGCAGTCGACGGCTTCGGCTTTCGAGACATACCTCGCGACAATTGATCGCACTCGTCGCAAGACCGTGAACTTTCTGGTCGACCTCAATCAGAAGCTGTGGCGCGATATCAGCTATCTCATTCGACTCGAGCCCGGTGTGCAGACTCCGGAAGAGACGCTGACGAAGCGCTCGGGGTCTTGTCGGGACTCGGCATGGCTGCTGGTCCAATTGCTGAGAAGCTCTGGCATCGCCGCGCGGTTTGTGTCGGGGTATCTCGTGCAGTTGGTCGCCGACGAAAAGTCGCTCGATGGTCCGTCGGGACCGGAGAAGGACTTCACCGATCTGCATGCCTGGTGCGAAGCCTTCTTGCCCGGTGCTGGTTGGGTCGGGCTTGATCCCACTTCGGGACTGCTGACCGGAGAAGGGCATATCCCGCTCGCCGCAACGCCGTCTCCGCAAACGGCGGCTCCGATCAGCGGGGCTGTCGATAAGTGCGAATGCGAGTTCGGCTTTGAGATGTCCGTCTCACGCGTGCATGAAGATCCGCGCGTCACGAAGCCTTATTCCGATGAGCAATGGGAGGAGATTGATCGGCTCGGGCAGCATGTGGATGAGCGGCTCAAACGCGGCGATGTGCGACTGACGATGGGCGGTGAGCCGACCTTTGTGTCGATCGACGATCAAGAAGGGGCCGAGTGGAATGTCGGTGCCGTCGGGCCGATGAAGCAGCACTTGTCGTGCGTGTTGATCAAGCGACTGCGCGACCGGTTTGCTCCCGGAGCGTTGCTGCATTTCGGGCAGGGCAAGTGGTATCCCGGCGAGTCGTTGCCGCGCTGGGCCTATAGCTGCTTCTGGCGCGTTGATGGCGAGCCGATCTGGAAGAATTCTTCCCTCTTGGCGGACTTGAGTGATGGGTCGCGCTTGGGCGCGCGAGCGATGTCGCAGGACTATGAAAAGCAGGCGGCAGCGAAGAGCAACCTGCATCCCATTCATACCGCCGAAGAGTTTCTGACGTCGTTGGCCGAGCAGCTCGAAGTTGGTCCTCAATGGATTCGCCCGGCGTATGAGGACGTTTGGCATACGCTCGAAGCCGAGCAAAAGCTGCCTGTCGATGTTGACCCGCGACAGTTCGATCTCGATGCCGATGAAGATCGACGTCGGCTTGCTCGGACGATCGAAGAAGGACTCAGTAAACCGGCGGGGTTCGTGCTGCCGCTCGCCCGAGCTTGGTGGCAAAGCCGAGCGTGGCTGAGCGGTCCGTGGCCGTTTCGGTCGGAGCGACTGTTTCTCATTCCGGGTGATTCGCCGATCGGGCTGCGTCTGCCGATGGATCGACTGCCCGTGAGTTGGTCCGATGCGCGGACCTTGTATGTCATCGACCCGTTTGAAGGACGGCCTCCGTTGCCGGGGTATCAGGAGTTGCGACGTGCCACTCGGCGCGAGCAGCGCGAATCGAATGTTGGTGTTGCGGATGTCGTGAAGATGCAGCAGCACATTGATACTCCTCTCGCCCCTCTGGGGAGAGGGGCTGGGGGTGAGGGGCTGGGTGGAGTGCGGCCCGATGGTAGGAGCCCCTCACCCCTGCCCCCTCTCCCCGAAGGGGCGAGGGGAGAATTTGATTCGGATGGAGCAACGATTACATCGCCTTCGAACGCCATCGCGACCGCACTCTGCATCGAACCGCGTAACGGTCGATTGCATGTCTTCATGCCGCCGCTCAGTCGGTTGGAGGACTACCTCGAACTGCTCAGCGAGATCGAAGCAACCGCCGAACGCTTGCAGCAACCGGTCGTGATCGAGGGCTATCTACCGCCGCATGATCCGCGCATTCAAGTTGTCAAAGTCACTCCCGATCCCGGCGTG
>CAZNMS010000544.1:0-5793 GCA_964573505.1 uncultured Planctomycetaceae bacterium
GCCGCTAAACCCCCGGCACAAGGCCGGGGGCGAAAAGATCACAGCCTCGGAGCGACTCGCATACTTTGCTCAGTCGCTCCGCGACTGAGATGAGCGACCTCGAAGCAACCGCCCTGCCCTTTCGTAACAACGCATTGTCGTGCGCTGTAGCAATTAGTACCCAATGGGTTCGTTTCGACTGACGACGTAGGTGTTGGCTGCTGAGTTCGATGACGTCGTTCGCGATTCGGTTCGGCGAGGTCTCGTCTGAGCATGGGCTTCTAGCCCGTGCTGAATGGCGATCGTCTTTCGAAGTCATGCAAAGCAAAGCAAAGACAGCACGGACTGGAAGTCCATGCTACTTAGACGACGGACTGCAAGTCCGTCGTACACGAAGGCCGCGAGATGCACGTTGCTCGCTCTCCTTTGTCAGACGCAGTCGTCAGAGAAGGAAGTGAAGAAAGTCAGCACCTGAATGATCTAAACCCACAAGGAGAGCGTCGCATGAAGATTCGGCTCGCGTTGGCGTTGATGGCTGCTGTTGGGATGCATGCTCAAGCGAAGGACTGGACCGAGTTCCGAGGCCCGGGCGCTCAAGGGCACGGTGAAGGCGCGAACCTTCCCACTCAATGGAGCGCGACCGACAACGTCTTGTGGAAGACGCCCATTGCAGGGCTCGGATGGTCGTCGCCAGTGGTGCTCGGCAATCGCGTCTTCTTGACGACGGCGGTCTCTGAAGTGGGACCGCTTGCTCCGGCTCAGTCACTGCGAGCCGTCTGCATCAAGCTCGATAGCGGCGCGATCGAGTGGGACGTTGAAGTTCTCCAACAACAACCGGTCAGCGCGGCGGTCGACAAAGTTCACAGCAAGAACAGTCAGGCAAGTCCGACGCCCATTACCGACGGGCAATTTGTCTTCGTGCATTTCGGCACGCGCGGGACGGCATGCCTGACGCTCGACGGCAAGATTGTTTGGAAGAATCAAGACCTCAAGTTCAACCCGGTGCACGGCAATGGCGGCTCGCCGGTGCTGTTCGACGACAAGCTGATCGTCTCGTGCGACGGCGGCGATAAGACCTTTATCACAGCGCTCGATCGCGCCACTGGCAAAGTGCGCTGGCAGCAAGATCGCTCGATCAAAGACCTCGCGAAGAAGTTTGCTTTCGGCACTCCGTTGTTGATCGAGGTCAACGGTCAAAAGCAATTGATCTCGCAAGGAGCCGGCGCGGTCTATGGCTACAACCCGGCGACCGGTGAAGAGATTTGGCGCGCTCGTTACGGCGACGGGTACTCGGTGATTCCGCGTCCGGTCTATGCGCACGGACTGCTCTATGTCGGCACGGGCTACGATCAAGCAAAGCTCATCGCGGTTGATCCGACAGGCAAAGGCGACGTCACCGAGTCTCACATCAAGTGGACGATGACGCGCGGCGCTCCGCATACGCCTTCGCCACTCGTTGTCGGCGATGAGCTTTATCTCGTGAGCGACAAAGGCATCGCGACCTGCTTGAACGCGAAGACCGGCGAGCAAGTTTGGCAGGAGCGATTGGGCGGCAACTACTCGTCATCGCCGCTGTTTGCCGACGGCAAGATCTATCTGCAATCGGAAGAAGGCGAGTCGATCATCATCAAGCCGGGAACGACTTACTCGGAGATCGCTCGCAACAAGCTCGAAGCGCGGACGTTCGCGTCTCACGCCGTTGTCGGTTCGACACTGCTGATTCGAACTGAGAAGAATCTCTATCGCATCGGAGCGAAGTAAGACGGCGTTGCTACTGAGTTGCCGGTCCCACAAAACGCGACCGTCCTATGAGTCGCTGAGAGGACTCATAGGACGGATAGGACCGATGGGACGAATACGACAAGACGTCCTACTGCGGTGCGAACGCAAGCGACCGTAGCCGAAATCGTCAGATTTCGGGGCCGCAGTGACTGCGTCCGAAGTCTCACGACTTCGGCTACAAAGATGCGTGCAGGGTGTGCGGAAGAAAGAATCTAAGCATGCAGTCTTCAGTCCGCGTTATTGCTTGGCGCCGAAGAGATCTTGAGCGGCCTTCACGAAGGCTCCTTGACTCTTATTTCCTTCGCCGGGGAAGCCGGCATGTTGCACGAGGAAGATCGTGATCATGCCGCGCTGCGGGTCGATCGTCATGTTGGTGGCGAGTGCTCCGCCGTGCCCGAACGTCATGCCGTTCGTCGACCATCCGACGCCGTAGCCGTCCTTCAACGCATCGCCCGTTTGCTTGCTCGTCATCGTCTTAATGGCGGCCTCTGACAGGTATCGCTTGCCATCAAGTTCGCCGCCGTTGAGCACCATGCGGCAGATCGTCGCGCAGTCGGTCGCGGTCGAGAACAATCCGCCCGCAGGCATCGGATAACGATTGTCGCGACGGCTCAGCGGATAGGTCAGTTGCGAGATCGTCGTCTCTTCGAGCTTCGTCTTATCGGCGCTCGGCTTATAGGGCTTCGCGAGTCGCGCGACCTGCTCTTCGTTCGGCCAGAACGATGTGTCCTTCATGCCGAGCGGTTTGAAGAGCCGCTGATCCATGAAGTCTTCGTACTTCATGCCGGTGACCACTTCGATGATTCGCGCGCCGGTGTTGATGCCCGCGTTCGAATAGAGGTACTTGCTGCCCGGTTGATGCAGCAGCGGCGTCATCGCATAGCTGCGCACGGCATCCTTCAGCGAGAGACCGTCGAGCGTCGGTTGCTCCAGCGCCGACTTAAACGGCATGCCGCTTGTGTGATTCATGACATCGCGCACTGTGATGAGCCGTGCGGGCTTCTTGAGCAGCACATGCTCGGCATCGTGCTCGACCGTGACCATCAGCCCTTTGAACTCGGGCAAGTACTTCTCGATCGGGTCATCGAGCGACACTTTGCCTTCATCAATGAGGATCATCAGCCCGACTCCGGTGATGGGCTTGCTCATCGACGCGATCCAGAAGATGCAGTCCGTGCGCATCGCTTGCTTCGCGGTCACATCCATGAAGCCGACGCTTTCGAGACTGACCACTTTCTCCTTTGTCGCCACTGCCGTGACGGCACCGGCGAGCGAACCGTTCTCAACAAACGGCTTGAGTGCCGCAGCGGGACTCGGATCAGCAGCAGGTAAGGCGATCGGAACAAACGCCAGTGCGAGCCCTAAAACGGCGACTCGGGTAACTCGACTCAATCTCACAGTGCGACTCCTCGGCATGCAGAGAAACGGACTCCAGTCCGAACCGACGAAGAGGCACAACGCCCGCTCCGCAAGTCGGCGGAGCGATGTAGATGGATTCGCCGCGCAGCCGCAAGCAGGCGAGATGCTGCGTTGATGCGCCGCGTTGTGCGCCGCGTTGTGCGGCGCCGTGAGATGGCGTCGTGAGATGGCGTCGTGAGATGGCCGCCCTCGGCCGTCGTCTTCTGAGGAACACTGCCGTTTTTGGGTACGACGGTCTTGCAGTCCGTCGTACCAGTGTTCCTCACCCCTTGTGGCGGCCCCGGTGAGAAACTTCTCAGCACAGTGGGTAATGCAAAATACAGACGGCCGAGAGCGACCATCCTACGCACGAAACTCGAACCGACGACCAATCGTTGAGCGAAGCGGGAGCTACGCGATCACTTCCGGGATCACCTTCCCGAAGTCGACATCAAGCCGCTTGCGACCGGGGATCTCCATCCGCCGCGAATCGAGGCCGAGCTGATGCAGGATCGTCGCATGAATGTCGGTGACATAGTGGCGGTTTTCGACGGCATGAAATCCGATCTCATCCGTTTTGCCGTGAACTGTGCCGCCCTTGATGCCCCCTCCCGCCATCCAAACTGAGAAGCCGTAGATGTGATGATCGCGCCCGTCTGATCCCTGCGAACCGGGCGTGCGACCGAACTCTGACGCGAACAGCACAAGCGTCGAATCGAGCAGTCCGCGCTGCTTCAAATCTTTGAGCAAGCCGGCGATCGGCTTATCGACCGCTTTGAAGTTCCGTTCGTGATTAGCCTTCAAACCACTGTGAGCATCCCAAACGCCGGCCCCGCCGGCTCCATGCTGCACTTGAATGAAACGCACTCCGCGTTCGATGAGTCGCCGAGTGGCGAGCATCTGAGTTCCGAAAGGCTGCGTCGCGGGATCGTCGAGACCGTAAAGCGATTGAGTCTCTTTCGTCTCGTCGCTTAAGCGCATCGTTTCGGGCACTGAGTTCTGCATGCGAAAGGCAAGCTCGTACGACTTGATCCGTGCAGCGAGCGCCGAGTCATGCGGGAAGTCGTTGGCGCGGAGTCGATTCAACTTGCCGACGAGATCAAAGCCGATGCGCTGTTCGTCCAATGTCTGCCCGCCTTCAGGACGACCGAAGTCGAGCGGGTTTGCGGGATCAACGCGCAGCGGCACCGAGTCATGCTCGGGGCCGAGATAGTGGCCGTCGCGCGCGTTCCAGTACTCGCGATTGCCCATCGAGATGTACTGCGGCAAGTTGTCGTTGAGTGACCCGAGTCCGTAATGCACCCATGCGCCGAGATTCGGATATTGGCCGTCGAGCATGTGCCGTCCCGAATGGAACTGCGTCTGAGCACCGTGATTGTCGTCGGTCGTAATCATCGAGCGCACGATGGCGATGTCGTCGATGCAACTCCCGATATGCGGCACCCAGTCGCTGAGTTCGATGCCGCTTTCGCCATAAGGTCGATAACCAATCTGCAACGGGTAGAGCTTGTTGCGTTGCTGCCCATTGGCGTCGTTGATGACGGTGACTCGCGCGAGCTTCAACTTCTCGGGATCTTGAGTGTCCTTGAACGGCGTCTCGGCGATCGTCTTGCCCGCATACTTCGTCAGCATGGGCTTAGGATCGTACGACTCGGCGTGCGAAACTCCTCCGTTCATAAAGAGCCATACAACGGACTTCGCCTTCGCCGGGAAGTGGCTTTTGCCATCGGGCGGAGTCCATTCATCGGCCGTATTCGCTCGCGCGATTTCGTCCTGAGCGAGCATTGCTCCGAGTGCGAGACTGCCGAATCCGAGTCCCATTTCGGACAAGAATTGGCGGCGTTGCAGCGTTTGAAAGTGAGTGAAATCAACGCGGCTCATGAGAAGTCCCTTTGCCTTCGAATTCGCGGAGAGAAGCACTCAGTCAGGATTGCGGCAGAGGATGATTGCCTCAAGCTCTGAATCAAACAGCGAGGGCACGACGTCGTGAGACGCGCCGCAGGATGGCCGCTCTCGGCCGTCTGTATTTTGAGTTACTCACAGCATTTTCTATTACGCAGGGCATCTTGAATTACTCACGCTGCCTGCAACACGACGGCCGAGAGCGGCCATCCTACGCGCGACACTCATGACGATCAGCAATCGCCGATCGCAAGCCGACCTACGGCGAATAGATCCACTCCGGCGAGTTGAGCAGCGCCCATAAAACGTTCTCGAACCGCTCGCGCCAGTCGGCATTCAATCGCGCGGTCGGCGGATCGCCCTGACGCGCGGCGAGTTCTTGCTCTTGTCGAACGAGCGTTGCGACGGGGTCGAGATGATTCGACCAAGAAACGTATTTCGCCGGTCGCCGCGCAGCACTCGGTGTCGTCGGCGGGATCTCAGACAGAGGAACGATGCGCGACTCGAAGCCGGCTGTGAGGTACTCCAAATAGCGAGCGCGCTCAGCAGTCGTCGGTGCTCGCGTCAGCAGTCGCAAGAAGAGCGCATCGAGCAGTTCGGACGCCGAACGCTCTTCAAGCGCCATCTGCGTGAGTCCGTGATCATCACTCAGTCGCGTCAGCCAAACGCTCATTGTGCCGTTCGACACGATCGCCGGTTGCAGCGCATTCGGAGCGGACTCGCGGACGGTCG
>CAZNMS010000545.1:0-5782 GCA_964573505.1 uncultured Planctomycetaceae bacterium
GTCGTACCAGTGTTCCTCACCCATTGTGCCGGCCCGCCCGGTGAGGAACTTCTCTTGAGTCGAGTGAGACCGATGTCATTCAGATGGCGAGTTGCTCAAGTTTGGGCGGCAGTTTTCTGACGACTGGCCACACATCGAATAAAGCGGCATGGTTCAGATTTGTGGCCGAGTCGCTCGGCGGGGAGTTGCGGAGCAACTCCCCCACATCAGACGGCTTGCAACGACACCTTCCCGGCAGGTTGCTACCCGCTGATGAACCATGCCAATAAAGCCCGATCCCTGCTTCAGCTCGGGATGGAATCCCAAGCTACTGCTCACTCAGCCTTTTCGGATTGAGTCGTCGGAGATGCTTCCGGCTCGCCCGCAGGCTTTGATGGCTCAGTAGGCTTCGGCACTGACCGACTGCCGCTATGAGAGTGAGAGAAAGACGGTCGATGCCCGTCACTCTTGCGATTGGCCCAACGAGCCCGCATCTCTTCGAGCTTCTTCTTGAACTTCACTTGCTGCTCGGGATTCATCATGCCCGAGATCTCCGAGTTCATCCGTTCGATCGACTGACCAAACTTCGGACGGAACTCTTTGTTGATGAGATCAATCCGCTCGTTGTTCTCGCGAATGATGCCCTTGAGCGATTCAGTCTGCTCATCAGTGAGTTCGTATTCCTCACTCATGTGTTTCACAAAGCCTTCAGAGAAACCGCGACTGGGAATCGGGCCGCTAGGCGGCGCCGGTTGAGTCGGCGGAGCCGGTTGCAGATAGAGCGCCGCCAATCCGGCACCTGTAACGCTTCCTACAACGAAGGCCGCAGAGAAGAACCCGATCGTGCGCAGTGGCCATCGCCGTTGAGGCGGCTTCACCATTGGCATCTCTTGCAAAACGCTCGTACTCATCGGGCACTCCCACCTAAAGCAAACGCAGGGCAGCATCAGCGCTGCGCATAAATCTCGGACGTCACATCCAGTGACTCAATCAAAGCGACATAACTCACATGCGACTGCGGCGGAGTGATCAATCGCGGCAATGCCACTGCCCAAACGAGCGATGCAGCAGTCACCGCCGCAATCATGAGCCACTTCAGAATTCGATCATCGGACTGCCTCGCGGCCTCCGTCACAAGCCGCTGCATGACCTTGTTTCGAACGTCGAATACGGGGCCGACTTCAGCCCGCATTGGTGCAAACAGATCATCCCAATTCACTGACATCTCATTCCCCCGCCACTGAATCACGTCGCTTCGCTTCGGCATCACGACGCTCGACTAAGTCCTTCAGTTTGTTCCTCGCTCGAAAGGCCTGCACCTTCACGAGCGTCTGACTCCATCCCGTAATCTCAGCGATCTCGGCGACAGAGTGCTCCTCGATATACATCAAGGTCAGCACCAATCGGTCGCGCGGCGAAAGCTGTTCGAGCATCGCAAACAACCGACTCGCTTCATCATTTCTCACTGCTTGTTCGACGATATCTAGCCCAGACTGATCCGTCACGGTCGATTCATGAAGTTCCAGATGCCCGAGCTTGCGAGCCTTTGTTTGACGCTGCCAATACCGATATCCGACCCGTGTCGCGATGACTTTGATCCAACTCCAGAAAACGGCCTTTCGACCGAATGACGCCAGCGACAGAAACACTTCCACAAACACGTTCTGCGTAAGTTCGTCACAGTCCGTCTCATTGCGAGTGAACCGCCACAGATATCGAGAAACATCGGCTTGATAGCGTTCGACGATGCGCGCAAAAGCAGCGTGATCGCCAGCTAAACTCGCTGCGATGTCCTCTGAGTCCGAGCAATTGGCACCGGAGTCATCGTTACTCACAGCCATCTGACTTAACTCCCGTGCCCAATGAGTGATGGCAGCAAGCCGGTTTGTTACAGCACGCGTCGGCGATTTGTCTCATTCTTCGAGTTGCCTGAGTAAAGGATGCGGCAGAGACATCGCTTTCGATCGCGATCAGAGCTCGTTCAGCGGCCTTCTTACTCGCGCTCCCTCACTGCGAGTGTCACACGCATTGAGCCGAATGTGCCTGCTTTGCACCGCGCACCACTCGAAAGTGACGCACCGACTGCACTCCATTTACGGCGTTGGATTACAGCGATTTTGCTCGAAACTAGGTCAACGCGCGAGACTTTTCCGGCTCGTTGACTTCAAAAATCAAGTGGCCTAAGTTCCGACCGACCCCTTCGCCGATGGGGTTTGACGCTGCTTGCCGAGTTTTTCTTACATGCTCTATCGGCTGATCGCGCTTCCGGAAGCCTGCGATCACTCTTCGCCGGCGACGCAGCCGGGTTTGAGTTTGCCCTAGATGCGCTCAGCCCCGCTTTTCGTCGGGCCTTCGATTTCGCTCGGTAGCTCCCCGCCTCAGCAAGTCAGCGCACCACACAGAGAAGACCACTATGCACAATCGTCGCCAGTTCCTTGCTCAATCTGTTGCTATTCCCTTCGCATCCGCAGTCATCGGCGGGGCAGCCTCGGCTCAAGACAACGAATGGGCCTACAAGCTGTTTGAAAAGCGATCGCATGACTTCGGCACAGTCGCTCGCGGCGCAGAGACGGTTTATCAGCTCAAGGTGAAGAACATCTATGAGCAAGACGTGCATATCGCCGAGATCCGTAAGAGTTGCGGATGCACTGACGCAACTCCGGGCAAAGAAACACTGAAGAGCCTCGAAGAGACCTTCATTTCCATCGCCATGAATACGGTGAAGTTCGAGGCCCTCAAGACCTCAAGTATCACGGTTGTCATTGATCGTCCGCAGCGAGCCGAAGTGACGATCCCCATTCAAGCCTACATCCGCCGCGATGTTGTCATTCAACCGGGAGCGGCTCAGTTCGGCTCGGTCTATCGCGAGGACAAAAACGACAAAGTGCTCAAGGTGCAGTACGCGGGGCGCGACGACTGGCGGATCAAAGACATCAAGCCGAATCACGATTCGGTCTCAGCGAAGTTCATTGAGACCAATCGCAGCAGCGGTCGCGTCGACTACGACATCATCGTCGAGCTTGCCGCAAACGCTCCGTTCGGCGCATTGCGGCAGTACATGACCGTTGTCACTGACGACGAGAAGAACCCGCATGTCCCACTGCTCGTCGAAGCGGAGATTCGTCCCGACATCACGGTGAATCCGGCAGTCGTTTCACTGGGCACGATGAACCCCGGCCAATCGAAGACGGTGCAAGTCGTCCTCAAGGGACGAAAGCCATTCGCGGTCGAAAGCGTGACCTGCGAAAAGGTGAAGGACGTCTTTCAGGTCCGTCTACCGAAGAACCCCGGCGAAGTGCAGATCATCCCGCTAACGGTGACTGCTCCTGATACTCTCGGAACGCTCGACGAAGAGCTGAGCGTCGCGATTCCGGGCCGAGCTGACCCGGTCAAGTTCCGAGCCTACGCAAAGATCGCGATGAAGGATTAAGCCGAAGCGTCTGCGATCGCGTTTCACACTTTCAAGATGCGGCCTCATCACTCCGATGAGGCCGCATTTTTCGTTACACGACCGCGATTCGTCGTGACGTCAAAGAACCATCAGCCGCAAAAGGGCGTCGTCAACACTCACGACAAGACGTCCTTCACAACATGCCCGAAGACGTCGGTCAGCCGCGCATCACGACCGCCGAAGCGATAGGTCTGCTTTGTGTGATCAACGCCGAGCAAGTGCAGCATCGTCGCATGCAGGTCATGCATCTCGAGTTTGTTCTCAACGGCTCGATAGCCGAACTCATCGGTCGCCCCGTAACTGAGTCCGCCCTTCACTCCGCCTCCGGCCATCCAAATCGTGAAGCCAAACGGATTGTGATCGCGACCATCACTGCCTTGAGCGAACGGAGTCCGACCGAACTCGCCGCACCAAACAATCAATGTCGACGATAAGAGTCCGCGTTCCTTGAGGTCCTTCAAGAGCGCCGCGATCGGCCGATCAACTCCGCGCGAGTTCTTCGTGTGCCCGTCGATCAATCCGCCGTGCTGATCCCAGCGATCGCCGCTGCCGCCGGGGCAAGTCAACTCAATGAACCGCACGCCGCGTTCAACCAGTCGGCGAGCGACAAGACAGATGCGGCCGAAAGTCTGCGTCTGCTTGAAGTCATCGTTGATCCCATACGCCGCTTGAGTCGCAGCCGTCTCGCCGGAGAGGTCCATCAGATCGGGCACTGCGGCCTGCATCTTCGCAGCGAGTTCATAGTTCTCGATCGCCGACTCAAGAGCATCCGCCGGCCCGGTGCGTTTCAGCGTTTCCTTATCAAGCTGCCGCATCAGAGCGAGCTTGCCATCCTGCAGCGCCCGCGTCTTTTCACGAGACTTGATGTTCGCGACCGGCTCATCGGTCGGTCGAAAGACCGAACCTTGATACGCCGCTGGCAAGAAGCCGCTGCCGAAGCAATCGAGCCCTCCCGGCGGGATCAAACCGCCATTGAGAATCACAAAGCCGGGCAAGTTCTCGCACTCGCTGCCAAGCCCGTATGTAATCCATGCTCCATGACTCGGACGCCCTTGCAGTCCCGATCCGGTATGTAAGAAATAATTCGCGAAGGTGTGCTCCGAAAACTTTGACGTCATCGAATGAATGAAGCACATGTCATCAACGCAGGTGCCAACATGCGGAAAGAGGTCGCTCACCGGAATGCCGGACTGGCCATACTTCTTGAACTTCCATGGCGACTTCAGCATCGCGCCAATGCTGTTGAACTGAGTGGCCTCGACCTTTTGAAAGACCTCATGCGGACTCTTGCCATGCACTTTGTCGAGCATCGGCTTTTCCGCGAACGTGTCGACCGACGACGGCCCTCCATCCATGTAGAGGAAGATCACGGACTTCGCTTTCGCCGCGAAGTGAGTGGGCTTCGGAGCTAAGGCCCGAGCAGCCCGATTCTCCGGCGCGGCCTCGCACCACTGAGGCAACAGCGACGCGAGCGCAACCGCCCCAAAACCATTCGCCGCCTGCTGCAAGAATTCGCGCCGACTCGGCGCGGGAGAAGTAAATCGCTGGCAGTGATGCAGCATCTGAGTCCTCACAATGTATTTTCGATGTCATTGTAATTTAAACATCACGCCAACTCGCGGCGTCAACGAACCATTACGAACTGGCGGACTTGTCTCTGCCACAGCAGCAACTGACAACAATGCGACGCCGCCGCGTTGTGTCTCTAAGGAGAACCCCGCATTGAGTTCTGCCTTCAGGCAGTGCTCGATCGACCAACACCGGGACGATAAGCGTTGCGCCGACATTGTCGCCCTCCTTCGTGAGCTTCGGACGAGGCTCTCACCCGAGTTCAACTCGCACCATCGTTGCGACTGCGAGCTCGGTTCTTTGCTTTTTCGAAGACAGACGCAGCCGAGTTCGACTCCCCGTTCATAACCGGAGCAGCTTCGATCTCGGAAGTATCGACCGATGACGCACCTGTTGCGGCGACGGTTGTTTCGCGCTGCTTCTTCGACCGCGAGCGGCGCGAGAACCAACTGCGCCATGTTCGCTTCGGTTCGCGGGCGGCTTGTGTGGCGGCCAGTACCGCAGCGACTTCGGGGGGATGTACGACTTCTTGCAGGCGCTCCCACAATGACAAACGGCGCCCAGTGATCTCGACCAGCAACAGCACGAGCGACGCGATCATCAGCGGCCCGAGCAATGACACTGTGCGAGCGGACTTTGGCGGGTCTGCAAAGAGTTCGAGCACGTCGGTTCTCAACTTACCGCCGCTCAACTCAGAAACGTCCTTCAGCACATCGCTGCCATTCGGCAGGCCGAGCCTCGGAGCGAACTCCGGCGAGTACGGCAGAGCGACAGCGGGACCGC
>CAZNMS010000546.1:0-5782 GCA_964573505.1 uncultured Planctomycetaceae bacterium
CGCTCGACCCAGACAAAGACTCGCTCAGCCGTTTGTTCCAGCGACGCCGCCAGACCATGCCGCGATTCGATGGCTCCGAACTCCGTCACCAGATTGCGAGACCAGCGAACTTTCCCATCGTGAGTAAGCGACAGCAGATTGCCGCCCTCGAAGAAGCAGGTCACTCCATTGGCGTCGACCGTCGGAGTCGGAGCGGCCTTGCTGACGTAGTTGCTGTTCTCCGTTTGAGTGGCTGCATCGAGATCGTGCTGCCACAGCTTCTTTCCCGACGTGATCGAGAACGCGGCAACATGACAGCGTTCCTTCTTCGCTCCCGAGATCGAGGTCACGTAGACGCTGTCTCCGAATGTCACGGGACTTGATTGACCATAACCGGTGATCTCGGCGGTCCAAGCGATGCCTTTCGAGGCATCCCAAGTCATCGGAATGGAAGTGTTGGCACTGACTCCCGTTCGCGGTCCTTGAAACTGTGTCCAATCATTAGCAGTCGCTGACCCGCAGACGCCCACCGCCAACCACAACATCGCCGATCGAGAAACACTCATGTGTGTGCTTTCTATTGCACAAAGAAGCTCAGTCTTAGCCATTGAGAATCAATCATCGTCCGATTCGTCGGGAGCGTGAGGTCCGCAATTGCATCCTCGTGACGAACCCAGCCGATTGAGTTGCGAGCGGCATTGCTCCACGCCCCGCCGATTGTCGATCACGGAGTGCAGTTGCATCATCTTTCGAAGAGTTCCGGGACATCGGACCTCGGCGGGATTCACTCCGCGGAGTAGCTCTCGAACCTCATCCAGTTCACCGTCAGCTTCAAGGATCCCAGCTAAGACAACTCGATAGAGGGAAACGTGAGGCGCCAATTCGTGAGCCGTCTGAAACGCGGCTCGATATGTCGAACGCGGCAGGTTCAACATTCGAAGGTAGTACCCGACTCCGAAATGTGCGTCGTGACGCGAGGCATCGGAATCCAAAATGCGACGACACGCTTTGAGTGCATGCGCGGGCTCGTGCAGCGTTCCCAGTTGCGACGCGACCAGCGGCAGCAACCACAAAGGCGTATTGGGAGCGATTGCAAGTCGTCGAATCAACAGCGCTCCTAAGTCCGTCTTGCTCTGACGCAGATAGCACAGGGCCAATGTGAAGCTCGCCTCCGGACTCAATGGTGCGTCGTAACTGGCACGTTCAAGTGTCAGTGTGACGATGCTCCAGCGATCCTCATCGTGCTGTAGCAACTGTTGCAATTCCCACAGGCAACTGGCATCCGCAAAGCGGCTTAAGCCATCCGTGAGGATTGTCCCCGCGCGCTCCACATCTCCCGCATGAAACAGCGCCAAACTGGTGCAAAAGACTTCTTGCAATGACTCCATGTCTGCTTCCCAAGACTCCGACAGCCCCGACGCCTATTCCTCGGGCCTCTCGGACAAGACTCGATGCTGGCCGTTAGCCGCTGATAAGACGGACTCAAAAAGAGCCTCGGGAAAACGCTGGAGGAAGCCGTTGTTCCCGAGGCCGTGACTCACCCAATGGCCGAGTCACTCTGATGTAGTGAAAGTTACTTCGCAGCGGTGTTCAGAGCCGGGGCCGGCTTCATGGACTCGGTGCTGAGTAACTCCAAGGCGAGGGCCTTGCCGTCTTCCATGCTCGCTCCGCCGACAACCAGCAGTTGCGACGACTGCCACGGCAAGACGCGATGGAAGAAACGCGGATGTGCGAGCTGGCCGAGGTACTCCCACTTCTGACCGTCTTCGCTGAGCCGCTGAATTGAGCCTGACATCGTTGTTACATAGACGCGGCCCTGCATTTCGAAGGATGAAGTGCCGAAGCCATCCATACCGCCGCCTTGCAGAGTCGGGCCTTCGGTCCATTCATTCTTGGCAGGATCGAAGATGGCCGTTGCTGTTGTTGGGCCACCTTTCTCGCTCATGCCGCCGATGCTCACGAGCTTGCCGTTCCACGAAGCCAACGACAGCGCGCGTCGCTTGAAGGGAGTCGGTGCGACGGTGCGCCATTCCAACTTTGAGGCATTGAGATCGAGAGCCAGCACCGAATCGTGCCACTTCGCTCCTTGTCCGCCGCCTTGCATGTTCCAACCGCCAGCAACGAACAGCGTGTTGCCAACAATCGCCGCGTCGTGCGACGAGCGAGGCTCAGGCATGCTCGGCAACGCTTCCCATTGCGAACCGTTCGCGGCCAACTTGGCGAAGTCCGCTTGCGATCGCAGATCTTCTTTCTCGCCATCTTTGTTGGCAGCCTCAAAGCCGCCGATGCGATAGAGCGATCCGTTGTGAGCGACCATCGCCAGTCCCTGACGACGAGGCCCGCCCGAAACCTGCTCCCACTTCGTCGGCTGCTTGAGATTCAACTTCCACAGATCGCCCGATTGGTCTTCGAGCTTGTATTCATGAGCGTTGCCATAGTTGCCGCCGTAGACGAACAACGTGTCTCCGGACACCGCGCCACCGAAGCTTGTCGTGCCTTTCGGCAGTTCCGGCAATTTGTGTGCGGTCGGCGTCAATCGCGCGGGTTGATACTGCAAGGTCAGCGTCGAATAGTGACGGACCGACTTGTATTCCTTGTCGTCGAGCTTGCCGCTGCTGGCTTCGGTGTGCTTGGCGCGGATCGAGAACGCACCAGCTTGAGACAGCGTGCATTTGAAATTACCCGCCTCATCGGTCGTGCCCTCGATCTTCTTTTCGATCCCCGGTCCGACAACGGTCACGGTCGAATTAGCCAGTGGCTTTCCCTGCCAGAGAACTTGCAGCACCGTTTGCGAACCATCGACAGTCGGGACGACTTCGAGCGGCAATCGTTCTGAGTCTTTGACGGCCTTCCATGTTCCGGTCAGCGCGAAGGGATGCGTCTTCGCGTAGTACTTCAGCAAGAACGGCTCGCCGCCTTTCGCCACGACGCCGTAGTTGTGTCGCAGGATCAGCGTCGATTGCCGAGCCGGCCCGCTGAGTTCCGCTTCGAGTGCCTCTTTGCCGAGCTTGAGTTCAACCGGCTTCGGCTCGCCGCGACCACCAATGGTCCAAACCTCAGCCTTCGCAACCTTCTCCAGCAACGCCGGATCATCTGCTTCGGCAGCCTCGCCAAAGAAGACCTGCACCTTGCCTTGCTTGGCCGAACCATCGGTCAAGAGCCACATAAAGTGAGCACGCCCCAGGGTCGGACTTACCACCAACAACGCCAATGCCAACACCAATCGCTTCATCTTTGCTCCTATCGCGGAATGACCGCATGCCTTTGGACGAACTCGCTGCTCGTCGCAGTTAAGTGGGTAAGAATTGATACACCAATTCGGAATCAGTCGTAGCTTTTGCCGTTCGTCACCTTTCGCGGAGTGACTCGGAGCTTGTTCGAGTAGCCGTAGCATGGGCTTCCAGCCCGTGCTGTATTTACTCCTACAAGCAGCTTCGAACCGCCAGTCAGACTGCACGGGCTAGAAGCCCATGCTACTCGTACAAACTCCAAGCGACTTTCGGGCTACCGACGCGGCGGCGCTTGAGTCACGAGTTCAAACTTCAGGTCGCTCGCGGATTGTTTGAGATCCATCTGTTGCTGCGACGGGTCGCGAAAGGCGACGGCCGAACTCGTCGGAGTGATCGGAACTCGCCCGTTCTGACTGGCTTGTGCGAACGCCGCATCGTCGTCGATCGCAAAAGGCAACTCCTTCTGCACGATGACTTCAATGCGCTGAGTCCCTTTGAGCGGCCCGTCGTTAGCCGGCAGTTCGAACTTGCCGTCCTTGACTGCCGCCGATGCTGCCGGCCCGCGAGTCTCACCCGCCGGAATGAACTGCACCGATCCGGCCCGTAGCGGCTGCCCGTCGACGAGCACTGTTCCCGAGACGGCAATTCGTTCGGGACCGCTCTGGCCACATCCAACAAGGCACACGCACATCAAACAACAGGTGAGGCATCGCAAGACCTCATTCCGAAATCGCTTCTCATCATTTGAGCGCTCGGTCTTCATGGCATGACTCCTTAGTTCGAGTTGAACTCGCCGACCGTTTCGTCGCCGGCGCGAGTCGCCAATGAATCGAGCAATGTGCGATCGACATTCTCGCTCAAGAACACAACCGCTCCATCGGCCATGACGAAGTAAACTCCGCCGACATGATCGCTGCGGAAGTTGCCGAGCCGAGTGCTGTCACCGTTCAACGCTTTGGGATTAAACGAACCTCGGGTCGTGAAGAGCGTCGCGACGGGATACGGCGACGACCAATACGTGAACCCATACCGCTTCTGTCCGGCGCACGGCCCAGACGAAAAGAGATAATCTTCCATATTCCAAGCGGACTCACCGACCATCAAAGTGTTGGATGTGCCGTCGGTAATGTCCTGCAAGCGAACCGGGCCGCTGTCGCGATTGACAATCACACCATTATTCGGATTGCCGGTCGCCCGAGTTCCCCAGTTGTCGCCACTGCCACTGCTGCCGGCGTAAGTGCCGGGAGCACGATCGTTGGCATCGCAACCAGTGATAGGAACCTGCCGCCGAATGACCGCCGTCGGGCAGATGTACGCACTAACTCGCTGTGACACGACCGCCTGATTGGCAGCATTGGTGTGATCGAGATTGAAGTCGTACAGCTCGTAGAGCCCCATTTGATCGAGCTGAGCCAAGATGCTCACGAACATCGAAGTCTTGGTGTACCCGCCACTCAGATCACCCGGCACCATCGTGTTGTTGTAGGTCTCTGCGTAATTATGGATCGCGAGACCAATCTGCTTGAGGTTGTTGCGGCACTGCGACCGCCGAGCCGCCTCGCGAGCTTGCTGAACTGCGGGCAACAGAAGTGCGACGAGCACCGCAATGATCGCAATGACCACCAAGAGTTCGATGAGCGTGAAACCACGTCGACGCGCCACCATGAGAATTCTCCTCGCCAAAGGAAGTGAAATAGGACGTTGCCACCGGCTCACATGACCGAGGCAACGAACTTCTCCGAGTGGCTGGCTGGCTCACATCGGGCTTGCGGGCGAGGAGAAGCGTCGTGAATGAGGCTGAGTCTCTTTGTTTCCATCAATTCGCAGAAGACTGCAAATGTCCGAATCAGGCTAAGCTGTCTCGGTCATCTGGGTGTTACTGGCTTGCAATTGAGACTCAGTCTCAGGAAGATATCGCTGCGGAATCGACCCAGCAAGCCAAGAGGCGTCCTGATTTCTGGTTCTTAGGACAGAAGTTTTTCCCACCGCCCTCGCACAGCCCGGCATGCCGCATTGTCACCTCCCCGACTAGGCGATTGGACTACATGTCCGGTGTCGCTCGTCGCACCGCAGTGTCGAGCCATTTGCTCGTCAGTCGGTCAAGAGGCTGTTCATGCTCATGATTCCCCCAATTCGGCAACTCACATGACTTCAGAATCAGAGAACAAAAACAACCCGGCATCATCCTCAATTCCGACTGCCCCTACTCAGGCCCCGGCCTTCCTATTGTCGTCTCAGTTGAAGTGCGTCGAATTCGAGCAACTTGCCGGAGGCCAAAAGGAATTAGCAATTACACATCACGGTCAGGTCTACCGCCTGATCCTGACCCGCAACGACCGATTGATCCTGCAGAAGTAAGGCCGAGAAGATCTCCCCCTTGTCACGAGGCGGATCAGTTGTCTCGCGGAAAAGCGATATACGCGCTGCGCCCATCGTGGGAGTCTGTCGGATTTCATCCGACCCGAGTTCGCTAGGTCACTTGAGTCCGAGGATCTCGAATTCTGTGTGAAGTTTTGTGGTCGCCTTTAGCTCCGCGAAAGTGCGTCTTTTAAAGCGTCGAGGGAGGTGGGGTG
>CAZNMS010000547.1:0-5777 GCA_964573505.1 uncultured Planctomycetaceae bacterium
GCCCGGCTTCTGCTCGGGTTGGAATCCCAAGCTACTTGCAGCGGGCTAAACGTCTCTCTACACCAGCGCCCCGCCGTCAAAGACGACTTGCGACAGCAACGACTGACGGCGAATCACAAAGTCCAAGAAACTCATTCCCCGCTTCGGCTCGGGATGGAATCCCAAGCTACTTGCAGCGGGCGAAACGTCTAGCAAGAGCAAAGCCCCGCCGTCAAAAGCGATACGCGACGGCAACCACTGACGGCGAATCACAAGACATAAGAAACTCGTTCCCCGCCTCGGCTCGGGATGGAATCCCAAGCTACGACGGGAACTCGATCGCGGTGACATCAAATCTTTCGGCGATGTCTCTAATCTCCTCGGCATGCTTCGCGGACTCGGCTCAGGGCGTTCTGGTGCGAGTGGCGGGTCACACAAAGGACACATCATGCGGAAGACGAAGTTCTGGCTGCTCGTTATCGGTGCGTTTATGGGGCTGCTGGTGACAGATCTCACCACTCGGGCCGACGACCCGGCGTTTGTTTGGAAAAACGATGAAGCTGCCGGGCAAGCGACTCTGAGCCTCGGCGATCAGCCGGTCGTCAAGTACGTCTATGCCTTCGATACCTCGACCAAAGAGCGAGCGTTCGAGACCTACAAGCCGTTCCATCATGTCTATGGACCGGGGACTCAAACGGAGATCACTCAAGGCACGAACGGCAAACAGTTCCCTCATCATCGCGGCATGTATGTCGGCTGGAACAAGACCGGCTTCGAGGGGCAGACGCTCGACTTCTGGCATTGCACGAAGGGGGCTCATCTGCGGCACATGAAGTTTGCCGAACTGAAGGGCGATGCGAACTCGGGGCGAATGGTTGCCGAGATTCATTGGAACGACGCGGACGGCAAGCCGGTCATCATCGAGACGCGGTCGCTGACTGCTCGTCGCGAGCCGACAACGAAAGGTTGGCAGCTCGATTGGTCGAGCAAGCTCGCGAGTCAACGCGGACCCATCACGCTCGACGGCGATCGGCAGCATGCGGGCTTCCAATATCGAGCGGCCCCGGAAGTCGGTGCGAAGGCGGCCGCTCGCTACTTGCGACCGGCGAAGTTCGAGCAGAAGCCGGATGCGATTCAGGTCGGAGACGCCGGCAACCCGCCTGCTCACATCGACCTCAATTGGTTCGCGATGTCGTACCCCATCGGCGAGCAGCGTTTCACGGTCGAGTACTTCGACAACCCGAACTTGCCGAAGCCCGCGTTGTTCTCTGAGCGGCCATACGGTCGCTTCGGCACGTTCTTCAAAACAACGCTCGCCGCCGACAAGCCGCTCGAACTGAAGTACCGGCTCATCATCAGCACCGGCGAGTCACCGACAGTCGATGCGATTCAGAAACGCTACGACCAATTCGTGAGCGACCTCGCGAAGTAGGAAAAATTGCATTCGGCGTCTTGTGAGGAACACATCCGTTTTGGGGTACGACGGACTTGCAGTCCGTCGCTCCTCAAGACGCCGACAGACGAAGACGACGGACTACAAGTCCGTCGTACCAGTGTTCGTCATCCTTTGTGCCGGCCGGCTCGGTGAGGAACTTCTCACGAAAAAGGAGACGGCCATCCGACGGCGTGCAGACGACGAACCGTCGGCGGGCAGCTTCTCCTATGGCAACTCGGGATGCTTGCGGTGCCAGTCGGTGAGTTGCTGATACCGCTGCCCGAGCGCGAGTAAGCGGTTCTCGTCGAAGGCTCGACCGACGAACTGCAAGCCGGTCGGCAGGCCGCTCTCTCCGGTGCCATTTGGCACCGACAAGCCCGGCAGGCCGCAGACGTTGGCCGCTCCGCCGATGTCCGAGACGAACCGCGCTTTGCCTCGATACTCGGGCCAGTCGACGTCGTTCGGATACGCGACCGTTGCGAGCGTCGGGCTCACAACGGCATCGAAGGGTTGCAGGAGATCGTCCATTGCTCGCTGCAACTTCGGACGAATGCGCAGGGCGTTGATGTAGTCCTTCGCCGGGATGACCATCTGAGAATGCAGGCCCCAATGATCTTCGCGCGCGGTCATCTCCCATATGTCGCCCGTCGTGATGAGATCCTCGAAGGCCGCTGCCGCTTCGCTGCTGAGGATGATCGACGCGGTCTCAGTGAAAGGCAGACTCTGCAGTTCGATCTCGTCGATCGTTGCGAAGGTCTTGAGCACAGCGAGCGACGCTTCGAAGTTCGCTCGCACTTCCGGCTGCGTCTCTTTGGCGACGTCCTTCAACATCGCGAGTTTGAAGCGATCCTTTTTCTCGCTCGCATCGGGGAAGCAATAAGGACGCGCTGCTGCCGACGGATCGAGCGGGTCTGCTCCGGCAATGGCATTGAGGACGAGTCCGCAATCCTCTGCCGTGCGGCACATCGGCCCGAGTTTGTCCATCGTCCAACTCAGCGCCATTGCTCCGTGACGACTGACGCGACCGTAAGTCGGTCTCAATCCGGCAATGCCGCAGAACCCTGCCGGAGTCATGATCGAGCCCCATGTTTCAGAGCCTATCGCAAACGGGACGAGCCCGCCTCCGACTGCTGAGCCCGGCCCGGTCGACGACCCGCCGCTCCAGCGCTTTTTATTCCATGGGTTGAGCCCCGGCCCCGTGAACGATGCATTCGCTTGTCGATAGCCGAGCCCGCCCGCGATCTCGACCATCGCCAACTTCGCGCAATGCACGGCTCCGGCTTCGCGCAGCTTCACAACGATCGTCGCGTCGGCATCGAACTCTTGTTTCTCGAACGGCTTCGCCCCCCAACTTGTGGGATAGCCCTTCACGGCGATCAGATCCTTCGTGCCGAACGGAATGCCGTGCAGCGGGCCTCGATCCTTACCCGCAGCTAACTCGGCATCCGCCTGCTTCGCCTGAGCGATTGCCAGTTCGCGCGTGAGCGTGACGACGGCATTGAGTTCTCGACCGATGCGATCGAGTCGTTCGAGAAAGAACTCAGTGAGCTGCAGCGATGTCACTTCTCTTACACGCAGCTTCGCTCCGAGTTCGCGGATCGAGAGAAAGGCCGTCGCGAGAGGCAGAGGCATGCTGGCGCTCCTTAATTGATGGGTGAGAGTGAGAGAACACGTTGAGCCGCGTGCCGTATAACGGCGCGAGCGCCGGCATCAGAAGCAACAGCCTCGAAGCCGCGTCAGAGGATAGCTGCGGGTGTCAACCCGCAGTTCGCGTGCAGTCAGCGATGACATTTGCGGCGAAGCGGCGATAGCACGCGCGGGTGTTGTCGCTGCATCGCGGCTATTGGTCTCAGTGCGTAACCGACCTTCGGGCTCATGCTCCGCGCTAATCGCCTTGTTCACGCACAGATTCTGCGGATGCCCCCGTCTCTTTTCGCACGGCAGCTTTTCGTCACATCGTCTTTGAAGACGGCAACACTCCGATTGATAAGCATGCTTGCGGGCAATCCCACTCCGCACGGGAACGCGCGGAGCAATGCGTCTTTTTCACAGGAAGATTGTCGAGTGATGAAGCTCGTACTCGCGTCAGCGAATCGCAAGAAGGTTATTGAACTCCGAACTCTGCTTGAGCCGCTCGGAGTGGAACTCATCGGGCTCGATCAGTTCCCGCACTTGCCGCCGGTCGAAGAGACGGGCGACACCTTCGCTGCTAATGCCGCGATCAAAGCGATCGCCGCAGCGACCGGCACCGGGTTATGGGCACTCGCCGACGACAGTGGTCTGCAAGTCGATGCACTCAACGGTCGCCCCGGCGTCTACTCCGCGCGATACGCCGGACCGGGCTGCACCGACGCCGACAACAACGAAAAGCTGCTCGGCGAATTGGCGAACGTGCCTGACGAGCAACGCGGTGCCGGCTTTGTCTGTCACTTAGCAATCGCGGATCCGACGGGAGCGATCCGACTGAGCGTCGATGGTCGATGTCGAGGCCGCATCATCAGTCAAAGGCGCGGCACTCACGGCTTCGGTTACGACCCGCTGTTTCTGGTGCCGGAGTATCACCGCACGTTTGCCGAACTCAGCCTGACAGTGAAATCGCAACTCAGTCACCGAGCCCGCGCATTCGCCGCACTGACGCCAAAGCTCCGAGCACTCATCGCGGCGAACGACGATCCGATATCGGTTTAAGAGCCTATCCAAGTCGTTGATAGTCGTGGTTCGCTCCGCGAACCAACGCTTTTAAGGTCTACAGATTTCGACGTTTTTCAACATCGGACGTTGGTTCGCGGAGCGAACCACGACTATCTGCGACCTTCTCAGACGCGCTCCTCGGCAGCGTGTCCCCATTGGCCTCGTTCTGTGCTTCGCCCCAGTCGCTGCACCGCAGCTTTCTGCCCGGATGATCGCTGCGACCCGCACAATCCGAACAAACTGTCAAATCGCCACAATTCCTATATTGCTCATCTTATCCAATTTGACTAGCCTCGGGGCTGAGCGGCCTGAGAGACCGACTCAGAGAGAGACACCTGTTTGTTCCTAGTTCGAACCCGGGGAGAGAGATCATGTTGCTGAGAAAGTTTTGGTTGGATGAAGTCGGAGCGACGGTTTCGCTCGAGACCGTTTTGGTGGCGACTGTTGGCGTGCTCGGCGTGACTGCCGGCGTTGCGTCGCTGACGAGCGCCGTGAATTCCGAGTTGGGCGATGTGGCGCAAGCCGTTCGCAGTTTTGATCAAACTTATGCCGTCAACGGCTTTCAAATGAACGGCACCGTCACGACGGGCGTGCCTTGCACGGGCGGTTCCGCCGCGAGCACAACGTTTGCCTCGACGACCAATGGTTCGGGCTTCATTCAAGCGGCTCCGAACTTCCAGTTTCAGCAGTTTGATCGCCGGCTGAATCTCGGCGAGCTGAATATCAATGCCGACATCGGCGGCATCACGGGAGCGAATGCGGGGGCGTTGAGCCAACAGCAGTTCGTGCAAACTCAAGCGGTTCAGCCGCAGTTCGTGCAACAGCCGCAGCCTCAATTCGTGACGGCACCAAATGGCGTCGTTGCTCCGAATGCCGTTCGCAGTCAGCCGGGAACGATTCAGGACTTCAATCGCGAGTCCATTGAGTTGCTGCGAGAAGTTCCGCTCGACGAATCGGGCGTGCGAACGAACTCAACTCGGTCGCCCCGACCAATGTCTCGGACGAATCGCATCACGGCGGACGAGTGCAAGCCGGATCAACGCTAAGCAACTCGGCTATGTCAGTTAAATGACAGTGTCCGTAGCGGAAGTCGTCTGACTTCCGAACACGCGGGCTTCTTCAGATGAAACTCAACCGCTTCGCTGCATCCGCAGCGAAGCGGTTTCTTTTTTGGCCGAGCGACGCTGCCTCTTGCTGATAGTCGTGGTTCGCTCCGCGAACCAACGCATTCAAGCTTCATGCATGGCGACAGTCTTCAACATCAGACGTTGGTTCGCGGAGCGAACCACGACGATCTGCCCGCAACTCTCAGTTGCTCGGCTCGGCACATCGATCCAGAACTCGGTGCTTGATATGAACTGAGTCGCTCAATCTCTCTGAGTCGATCCACCATTGCCGTTGTCGCCGTGCCGCATCTTTACGGCGTTCTCGTAACTTGTTTGAGAACCTCATTCCGCTGAGGCTCGGGATGGAATCCCAAGCTACTGAGTTCCCGAAGAGTTGCTCAGCACGGCATAGCGATCCTGTGTGAGCAGGGAACTCGGTGCTTGATAAGAACTGAGTCGCTCAATCTCTCTGAGTCGATCCACCTTTGACGTTTTCGCCGTGCCGCATCTTTACGACGTTCTCGTACCTTGTTTGAGAACCTCATCCCGCTGAGGCTCGGGATGGA
>CAZNMS010000548.1:0-5750 GCA_964573505.1 uncultured Planctomycetaceae bacterium
GTTTGAGGATGTCTCGCAAAAAGATTACTCGACCGAATCAACGTCCGAGTTCCGCAAGTTATTTCGCCCGTGGTGGAAAAATATCGGGAACCGAGATGTTCAAGAATTTGTTGATACTGCGGGTAATGGGGACGCGGTAGTCATAGGCCGCGCTGAATCGTGGGAGTTCGTCATCCCTGATATCGCGATTGCCACAATCGCAGTTTGTAAATGGATTCTTCAACAGCATGTAAATGCCGCCGCTACTTCGACCGAGGTCAAAACGCTTGAAACCGCGACGAACAAACAAGCTGGAGACGCTGCAAGGCAAAGAGAGCAGGAAGCCGCATTGCAGGCTGAGCGTGATAAGCTCGCCGCAGAGCAAGCGGCAGCAAAGGCGGAACAAGAGCGAGTTGCTGAGCTTGAACGCCAACTATCGACCGAACGCGCCGAACTTGAAAAACAGCGAAATGCAATCGAAGCAGAGCGACTTGCAAGACTGCCCCCCGAACCTTGCAACG
Source organism: uncultured Planctomycetaceae bacterium (assembly GCA_964573505.1). Classification (GTDB taxonomy): domain Bacteria; phylum Planctomycetota; class Planctomycetia; order Planctomycetales; family Planctomycetaceae; genus AM-0621. The sequence goes on from CAZNMS010000548.1 coordinate 501, forward strand.
AAATTGAAGTGCATTCTGGCATCGTTTGGATTCGTGGATTCGGAGAAGTTCACTCAGCTCGAAAGTCTGAGGGGCTCTTGCGACTCATCGAAATCGTGTTTTCGCCCCAACGCCGGGCTTCTGTTTTTGAACTCGCAAAGATTGGGGCGGAACCGGCGGATCCTGTGGATTCAGATGGCGAATTCTTAGATCTTGAGGTTAGGGAATCCCCGAATATCACCGAACGACGCGAAGCAGATCCTGTTGAAGTGGAGCGTAAGTTGATGCAGCTCACGGAGGAAAAAAGGGATGCGGTGCGAAGAGGCGACGATTCCGAAGCAGAACGTCTCGGAAGGCTTATCAACGCAACTACGGCGAAGATAAAGAGCGATTTTCAGAAGGCAGCAAAAAGCGTTCGCAACTCGCTCGACCGTGTAATTGAGAACTTGCCGCCGAAGCTGAAGCAAGAGTTTAGTGGTAGCGCCATTGACCGACCGAGACTTGGGGCCCACTTCATTTACACACCATCTGCCGAGATCAAAAAAAGCTACTGGCGACGAAGATAGTACGCGACGAGTACGGGGCGTACGCGCCGTGTACCCCAATGTCCTCTGAGTGGCAGCGATGGGCAGTGAGTCACTGGCGTGACCGCACTGAGACTCCCGTCGCACCGCTCATGAGGACCACTCATGACGCTCTCTGTCTCTCCTCGCGACGACCGGCGCGGGGACGGTATCACTGCGACTGATACCGCTGCGCTACTCGATGTTGGTGCCGTCGCAGACCTAATGACTTGCTCGACTCGGACGGTCAGACGGCGGGCCGACGACGGAACAATGCCGCGCCCCTTGTCGATAGGTGGCTTGCGGCGTTGGCGAGCTGAGACCGGCGACCCGATGACCGGAATACGCGACTGGATCGCTGCCGGGTGCCCGTCCTGTCGCTCTGAGCGGAGGGCTGGATAGTGAGCCGAGCACTCCATCAGTTTCTCGCGGCGTTTTTTTGGCGATTGGCCACCGGAAAGCCCGTCGAGCCGGGATCTTGCGGACCGCCAACGAAGTATGACGTAAGCGACCGTCACGCCATCGGGCCTCTTGTCAGCAGCCTGCGGCGCTTGGGGCTGATCGTTCGCACGGCGATAGCTGTGCCGTCCAAGCGAGCGGCACGCAAGGGCTCTACGTCTCAGTGCTGGCTGGCAACTGATCCTGCCGCTTGTAGGGCACTGGCCGCCGCAGAGCAGAAATGGCTCGCCGATCATCCTGACGATGGTGCTGACGAGCAGCCTCGGCAGCGCACGCTGTTCGATCTTGACGCCGGTGACAATTAGCACCGCAGCAAACGCTGAGAGCCCGACGCGCTGGGCATCGGGCTCTCTTCTCATTCATTCACTCGACCAACCGCGACCAAACGACGGTCGAGCTTTTTCTAGGATAGCATCATGGCCATATCCGGGCCGCAATATCGTATTCGCGATTGGGATACGCTCTTCGAGAATTCCCGGTCTCGAAGCTACAAGAAACTCGATTGGGTGCCGATTCCCAATCGGCATGACGGCAAAGGCTTTCGGCGACTCATTGCTTACGAAAATGGACCGGCGCTGTTTGCGGCATGGGTGCTCATCGTGCAAGTCGGCAGTAAGTGCCCTCAACGGGGCGTGCTCGCTGATGAAGACGGGCCACTTGATGCCGATGACTTGAGTCTTAAGACGGGCTGTCCGGCAGACGTATTCGCAGAAGCGTTTCGAGTGCTCTGCCTGCCCAAAATTGGGTGGCTCGAAGTTGAAGAAATAGGGGCAGAATCGCAGTTGCCTGACAGTTCGCTGACGGACGCTGTCAGCATGCCGACAATTGCCGTCAGCTTGGTGCCGCTGAATAGAATTGAAGAGAAAGAAGAGAAGAGAATTACAGAAGCGGCTGACGCCGCCGCTGTTGTTGGTGCCGTCAAGAAATCAAAGGCTGTCAGAAAAACTACCGAGCCGATCGTTATCCCGGTTGAACTCGACAAACCTGAGTTTCGAACGGCTTGGCATCAATGGCGAGAACATCGCTCCCAACTCAAGAAGTCGATGACGGCACTCGCCGAATCGAAGGCACTTGAAAAGTTGGTTCCGATAGGAATGGAGCGGGCTGTCGCTGCGATCAATCACTCGATTGCGAACGGTTGGCAGGGCATCTTTGAGCCGAACAACGCAGCGCCGATGGCAGGCTCTCAGTCGAGTACGAGCCGTATGCAGGCCAATGGCGACACATCGCGCACTGCAATGCAGGAGCACTCTCAGAAGGTTCTCGGTGCCAAGTTAGCCGAACATCAAGAGCGGTTGGCTCGACGAGAGAAGCGGAGGGCCGCCCCATGATGACACTTGACCGCGAACAACTCCGTCGAGCCTTCAACTGTGAACACGAACTCGATGCGATCAGTGCTGCGCTATTGAGTCCTGACGGTCTCGACGATGTCGCCGCTGTTGTGGAACCGCGACACTTCAAAGATGAACGCTGTCGAGCTGTCTTCGAAGCGTTGCTCTCACTTCGCACTTCGGGACTGAGCACGACTACGGAGTTTGTCGCCCCGCTTGTGGCGAAGCATGGCGTTGAAGTGAATGACCTCTTCACGATGTTGGAAGCGGTGCCACATGCGGCGCATGCGACGCTCTATGCCGAGCGAGTTCGGCGAGCATGGGTGAAACGAGAGTTACAGCATCTCATCATCAATTCGCACCGAGAGTTGATTCAGCCGGATGCTGATCCTGATGAAGTGGCGGGCCAACTCGTACAACGTGTTGAGTCTGTTTTGGACGGAGATCAACGCGACGATTCGAACGGACTGCTCGGCGATTGGCTGCTAAAGCTGACTGATGAACCTGACTTGCCGCGATTCACAACGGGATTGATGCCGCTTGATGCGCTGACCGGGGGCGGACTCGCTCCGGGGCAACTGGTTTGTGTTGGTGCGCGGCCGGGAGTCGGTAAGACCTCGCTGCTGACTGGGATCGCGTTAGCCGCTGCTCAAGCCGAGATACCGGGTTTGCTGCTGTCATGTGAGATGTCGGCCATCGAGATGTCGAAGCGTTTTCTCTGTCATGCGGGATTGCGCCTTGAGGATTCACTCGACATGAATCGAGCCGCAAGTTGGCCGCTGTACCTCAAAGAAGCAGGCGGATGGTCGATCGAACGCATCGAGACTGAAGCCCGCCGATTTGTCCGCAAGCACGGACTCAAAGTTTTGCTGGTCGATTATCTGTCTCTCGTTCGTGCTCGTGACGAACGTCTTCCTCGCTATGAGCAAGTGGCAGATATCTCACGCTCTTTGAAGCGATTGGCGGTCAGTCTCGGAGTTGCGGTTGTGGCTGCTCAGCAACTCAATCGCGACATCGAGAAACGGCAAATACGTCGTCCACTGATGTCCGACTTCCGCGAATCAGGCAGCATCGAGCAAGACGCTGACATCCTCATTGCGATCGAACGGGCCGTGCGCCCCGACGAAGGCGACCGCACGCAAGCGACGCTCTACATCCTCAAACATCGCAACGGCGAGACCGCCGATATTCCTATGGAGTACATCCCTGCGAGCACTCGGTTCCGGTCAATTCCTGAGCATGCTCCCGGCAATTGGGGATGACGAGTGAGCGACCGACAACGCAACAAACTCACGGCTTGAGTCTCGAATGCCGATTGATCGTTGAACTCGCAATGGTTATGAGAATCACCACAAGGCGAATCACAAGGAACCACGATGGCAAAGAAACGAAAACAACCGCCGACGCTGACCGAACTGCTGCGAGAAGAACTCGCTCAAGTGGACTCACTGCGAGAAGTCGCCCGCGCAACGGGAACGCATCACGCGACGCTGCTTCGCTTCCTGCGAGAAGATCAAACTCTTCGCCTTGATGCCGCCGATGCGTTGGCGCGGCACTTCGGCATCGAGCACATTCGCAAGGAGGGCGAGTAATGGGGACGGTCTACCGCGAACAATACACCGCGCCGCTACCGAAGGACGCTGAGTTGCTGACCGTCAAAGGCGAGCAAGTCGCACGCTGGAAGCCGACCAAAGGCCGAGCGAAGTCCGCTCCCGTGACGACGGGCAAAGATGGCTCGCTGCGGATTGTGGTGAGGGCCGCAACCTATTCGGCGAAGTACCGCGACGGGCAAGGCATCGTTCGGAAAGTCTCGACCGGCTGCCGGGATGAAGGCGCTGCTCGCAGCGTGCTCAATGAACTCGAACGCCGGGCGAAACTAGTTCGCTCGGGAGTGTTCTCCGCTGCTGAAGATAAGATTGCCGACCACTCTTCAACGCCCATCGGTGAGCACTTCGATGCGTTTCGCACTCATCGCATCACGAAGGGACTCAATGCCGTTCGCGTTCGCAATACCGAGCAACGCTTAGAGCGGCTGGCTGCTGACTGTGGTTTCCAAAGGCTGTCCGACCTTACCGCCGACAAGCTCACGAACTGGCTGAGCGAACGATTAACCGAAGGCATGGGCGCGGGCACTCGCAACGAGTGCCGACAAGAACTCATCGGCTTTGCGACTTGACGCGTGAAGACCGGGCGGCTGCTCTCGAACCCGTTTGGCAACGTGCCGAAGGCCAATGCCAAGAGCGACCAACGGCGACTTCGACGGGCGATGACCGAGGACGAGCTTCATCGGTTGTTGCATGTGACTCGCTGGCGACCGCCTGCCGAGTACGGACGCCAAACCGAACGCAAGGACGCTGCCGACGTCTGCGGCAAACGTGATACATGGAAGGCAGCACCACTCTCCATCGAGACGATCGACGCTGCGGTTGATCGTGCTCGGGAGCGACTGGCACAGCGACCGGACTTCGCCGAGCAACTCGATGCCCGAGGCCGCGAACGGCAACTGCTTTACAAGACGCTCGTGACGACCGGGCTTCGCAAAGGCGAGTTGGCATCGGTTCTTCTTCGCAATCTCGACCTCGAAAGCGACCGACCTTCGATCACACTCGAAGCAAAGAACGAGAAGCCCCGACAAGGCAACACGCTCTCGCTGCGGGCTGATCCCGCTGGCGAGTTGCGGAAAGGGCTTACCGACCGAGCGACGAAGCGACGGCTCGAAGTTCAGAACGCTCCGACGATCAAGTTCGACCGGAAAGCAAAGCTCAACATCGAAGCGGCTCGCAAGGCGATCGACCGCGACGGCTTGAAGCCCGATGAGTTCCTCTTCGACGTCCCAACCGGGCTCGTGAGGATTCTCGACCGCGACCTTCAAGCGGCAGGCATCCCGAAGCGAGACGACCGAGGCCGAACGCTCGATG
>CAZNMS010000549.1:0-5747 GCA_964573505.1 uncultured Planctomycetaceae bacterium
AGGACAGAGACAGGGTGGAGGAGGACAGGATTCCTTTTTTCGCATATTGGTTGATTGCGGGCTGGAACAGGGGGAAGCACCTGTGCCAAGGAAGTTAGAAATCGTTCCATGATTGGGCAGGCCGAAGAAGTTGCCGCTGATCGCATCGGTGTCGTCGTTGAGCAGAATCGAGAACGTGTCCATCGCTCCGGGCACAAAGCTGTTGATGCCAGTGACCGTCAGCGACGCCTTCGAGCTGATGGTCACAGAGCCGGTGACGTTGAGCTGATCATGATTCTTCGCCGACTCACCAGCCGTCGTTCCGCCGATCTCGATGACCAACGCCGATCCGTTTTCGAACGTCACATCGACAACATTGAGGATGCCCGGCCCATCGACACCAGGAGCAACCTTGCCTCCCGCATTGACGGTGAGCGCCCCGGTGTTTCCTGTCCCCGCCAACGTTGCACCTTGGCCGACAACCACAGCACCACTGATGTCGCCAGCTTTACCGCCAGTCACGAACGTGCCGCCGCTGAGCGTGACCGTCGCAGTGCCCGCATCGAGTCCACCATCGTCGAGCGTCACGGAGTTCAATTCGCTGAGGAACTGCGGTCCGTCGGTTGTATCGTTCGAGTTTGACAGCACGCTCGTCGCGTCGAACGTCAAAGGATTGCCGCTGGAACCGATGCCGCCAGAACCGCTCGTAATGGTCAAGTTGTTCGCGAAGATCTCGGTCGTGGCGTCGCCCGAAGTGACGCCGCCTTTGCCAGTGCCATTCAGTGTCACGATCGCATTACCGCCGTTGGTATCAATGCTGCCGGGACCAGCAAAGATCAAGCTGCTATCCGAGCCCGCCGTTAAGACGATGTTCGTTGCATTGGGGCGTGAGATCGGACCAAAGACAAAGATGGAACCGCCGGTATTGGTGCCGATTTCCAACGACAAGGCCGTCACGAAATCGAGCTCGGTGTCATCCAGGGTAAAACCGCTTGCATTGATACCTAGGCCGATGTCCTTGCCTGTCGTCAGTGTTTGAATGTAAGCGGTACCGGACAGGGCATTAACAACTCCGCCCAAATCCATTTGATCGCCAATGAGCGTCACGTTGTTCTGGGAGTCGACGCTGCCGATGCTGCCAATGGTGATGGAGCTCGCGCTGAGTTGAATGTCTCCCGCCACAGAGATTGGGCTCAGGAGTGGGCTGGTCATGATTGTTGGCCACACGATCGACATGTTCGTAACCGGAGCCTGGATATCAATCGAAGTGGTGGCATTAATTGTGATATTTCCGCTCGACTTCACACCGCCCAATCCTGAGTACTGCACCGTGATCGAGCCGGTGGTTGAAGTCACCGTCACGTCCCCTGAGCCAGTGGAGTTGTCGACGCCAAAGCAGTAGCCAGTATCAGCGATGGTGAAATCGCCCGACTGTGTGAAATTGATGTCGGCGAAAGAAGTTGCCGAGAATGTCGTCACTGCTGTGTCGGGGTCCGAGACGTTGATGGCTCCGACCGCCGAGATATCCAACTCGGCGACCTTCACACCTCCGGCCGTTGCTGTGACTGCGGCACTGGAATTCAGCCACAAAATCGGGATGGCCGGACTGTCGGTTAGATCGATGTCTTGGCTGATCGTAATGCCGATCGTGGCTTGTTGGCCGAGTTCTTCGAACTGCAACGCATGAGCCGAGATCGTGTCGAGCTCGGTGTCCGTTAGGCCCAGTGTGTCGGTTGCATCGGCACCGCCGAGGTCAATGTTCGTCGTACCCGACAGCGTGGCGATGTCGACATAACCCGTCGTCGGATTGGCGGTGATTCCGCCGCTTCCGCTGATGTCGAGCGCGTCAGCAAACAGCGTCACGTTCGAGGCAGATAGCATCCCGGTGATATTGGTCGTTTCGGTGGCGAGGACAAATGCGAGCGATCCCACATTAGTCTCCAGAACCGTCGCGGTATCAATGCTGCCGGTGCCGAGCGAATCGCCATAGATCGAGACTTGCCGAGTGATCGAAGCCAACGGAATGGTCAGCGTCTTATTGCCATTAGAGAGCACGGCGCCCGAGATGGTGGTGGCCTCAAATGTCTCCGTAGTATCACTGATGACGAGGTTCGTGCCATCGGCGCTGATCGTGAAATGATTATCAACGCCGCCAGCCGAGATGTCGGCAATCGTCACACTGCCATCGGTCTCCGCTTTCGCTTGCAGCGTGGGAGTCGCAGTTGTTTCATTGAGATCATTGAGTGTGAGTGTGAAATTTGTCGTGGCATCGGGAGTATTGCCGACGGTGGTATCATCAACGTTGACCGTCACGTGGTAAGTCGACTTCGTCTCGAAGTCGAGCACCGTGTTGGCCTTCAGATAGAGCACTCCGGCATCGAGTTCGAAGTCGGCGGAATCGGCTCCGCTCAGCGACAGCGTGTTCGTTCCCAACGCGTCGTCGGTGACAGAGACGTCACCCATCTTGATACGAGTTGTCGTGCTGGTGTTCTCGTCCAACGACGTCGTGCTGTTAGTCAGTGCCACGGCCGTCGGCGCTTGATTGAAGACCTCTTGAAGAGTCCACAGTTCGAGGCCATTGACTCCGTCGGTGGCTACAAAGAAGAGGTTGCCGAAAACGTTCTTGAGCGAAGCAGGAGAGGCGCTGGCCGAGCCGGAGCGAATCTCTTCGACTTGAACCGTGCCAGCTTCCGTGCCATCCGACATCCAGAGTTCGGAGCCCGTTGCTGGAGTGATTGCTCGGAAGAAAGCAGTTTCCTGCACGGTGATGATGACGGCGACCTGGGAATTTCCACTGCCTGGGTTGATGTCCTTGACGAATACCGTTCCCGCCTCAGTGCCGTCCGACTTCCACAATTCGACGCCGTTCGTGCCATCATTCGCCGCGAAGAACAAGGAGCCATTCACCACCGTGACACCGCTGGGCGAGGAATTCCCAGCATTCGGGTTGATGTCTTTGACCAAGACCGTCCCGTTAGCGGTGCCGTCCGACTTCCAGAGTTCAACGCCGTTGGTGCCATCGTTCGCGGTGAAATACAGCGTGCTGTTGATCGCTGTGAAGATGTTGGGGCTCGCATCTCCTGCGTTGGGATTGATGTCCTTGACCATGACAGTTCCGGCTTCGCTGCCGTCGGACGTCCAGATCTCAAAGCCATTGGCACCGTCGGTGGCTCGGAAGAACAGCGTGCCATTCACGTTGATCAAGCCGCTGGGATCTGCGTTACCAGCTGTGTTGAGATCTTTGACTAAGACAGTCCCGGCTTCGGTGCCATCTGATTTCCACAGCTCGTTGCCAAGCGTGCCGTCGCTGGCTTGGAAGTAGGCCACGCCATTCACCACAACCATGCCGTTTGGTTGTGAATTGCCTGCGCCGGTATTGATGTCCTTGACCATGACGGTTCCGGCTTCGGTGCCATCCGTCTTCCACAGCTCGAAGCCATTTGAGCCGTCGGTGGCTTGAAAGATCACCGTGCCGTTGAGGTTGGTCAGGAAGGAGGTCGACGCGTCTCCAGACGGGTTGATGTCTTTGACCAAGACGGTTCCGGCTTCAGTGCCGTCTGACTTCCACAACTCGTCACCATGCACGCCGTCGTTGGCCAAGAAATACACGACGTCACCAATGGCCGTCACACTGCGCGGCGACGAGCCTGTTGCCCCCGAATTGATGTCCTTGATCATGACGGTGCCGCTGGCGGTGCCGTCCGATTTCCACAGCTCAGAACCCAGCGAGCCATCATCGGCAGAGAACACCAACAGATCGTTCAATTGCACAACATTGCTGATTAACGCGTTTGTCGAACCTGGTTTGATGTCTTTGACCAGCACCGCGTCGAGCGCAGCTTCATAGACGTTCTCGACATAGATCGTGAATTGCCTTTCGAACACGGCGCTGTCTTGATCCGAGGTCTGCACGCGAATGGAGAACTTCTTGTTGGTCTCGTAATTGGTCGCGGCATTGATTGTCAGCGTGTTGCCCGTGATGGTGAACTTGGAGTTGTCCGTGTCTCCCGTCCCCGCAACCAAGCTGTAAGTAAAAGTGTTTCCGGCATCTGGATCCGTGGTGCTGAAAGTCCCGACGGTCGCATTGGCCGAGTTGTTCTCTGAGAAGCTATTCGCCGACAACGCCATCGCCGTCGGGGCTTGATTCGCTGGTCCCGCAACAGCCAGCGAGACACCGTCGAGCAGTAAGAATTCACCCAATCCAGGTGAGCCAACAGCCTTAAAGCTCAACACCTGAGTCGATGAAGTCGCGATGAAGTTGTAGGTCTCACTCATCCAACCGGAGAAACCTCTCGAAGGGACATTCACCGTGTTCGTGTCGTAGCTCTCGCCGCCGAAGTCCACATGCAAACTTTGCTGAGTGGCGCCTTGCTGGTCGGTGAACTGCGAGCAAGCCCACTCGTAACTCAGCGTGTAGGACTCGCCGGGAGTCAGGCCGGTGATGGTTTGCTCGACCGCATCAACTGCATATGCACCGGAAGCACCGAGGAACTTGCCGCCGTCAGAACTTGCTGTGAAGCCGTTGTTGACGCCGTTGTCTGGCCCCCACAGGAAGATGTTTGATCCTACGCCTGCTGAGAACTGCGACGGGAAGCCACCAGCGAATCCAAAAAGAGAGTCATCGGCCGTGGTGTCGGCGATGAAGTTGAACCCATTGGATGCACCGTCAGTTGGCGTCCCGTGAGAATGCCAGCCAGGCACCGTGACGATCACATCAAGTTGCCCGAGGGCGGGGCTGCTCTCAAAGCCACCGTTCGTGATGAGGTTGGTCAGAACTTCGCGTGATTCCAACGTCTCGGCGATACTCACTGGCGCTGAGAATTGCCCGGCGACATCCTGTCGAGACCGTCGACGCTTCTTCGAATTTCCGTTTCGACCAGCAACGCTACGGACAGCAGACGGCAACGCAAACACCCATGATTTCAGCAGCATTTCAACTCTTTCAAGGCGAAGAACGGAGTCCCGATTTACGACGCGATTCGTGAGATCCTCACGAACGGGACACGAAAAAAACGGCCAACGTCTCGCACGAGTTTGCGAGCACAACGATGGTCGCTTCGAGAGCATTGGAGGGCCTGATGAAAGCTTCGCCCCCGAGTTCACTTCGGGGGTTTGGCGGCCTCTGCACAAGTCGAATTCAAACTGACTCGAACATGTGCAAAAGCCGTCAAGCCGTCGGCACAAGGCCGGGGGCGAAGTTTTCATCATGCCAGCATTGGAGTGGAGCTTGGCGGTAGACCGCAAGGGGGCCGAAGAATCTTCGCAACAGATTCACAGGCTCACTCGGATGCGGCTGACGGAGCTGAAATGACCGCGAATACCTTCTGTTCTTGGCGGGGCAATCGGGTGCTCTTGGCTGGCCTGATGAGGCAGTAAGAGACTGGAGAAGGTGGTGTAGTATTCTGCCCCTAAAGGATTGCAGGGGTAACATATATTCCACATCTCACAGAGTCATCGATGAGTCTTCGCCCCGATGGGCAACGCCGTTAAGGATTTTGAAGTAGCCGAAATCGTCAGATTTCGGGGAGTCACTCAGGACTCGACCAACAACTGACTTCAATCCGAAATCTGACGATTTCGGCTACTTACAAAGGCATAGCCCGAAAATCCTTAACGGCGTTGCCCAACGGGGCTTCGCAAAATGTGGTCTACCGGTGGTTCTATAAATGCTTGAAAGCCCGGTGTTCTGCGAGATGGTCGAGTTGTGGTCGGTGCTCGATTTGGAACAACAACGATTCGTCTTCGATGCCGTCCGCGAACAAGCTCGA